>NZ_JBANRK010000009.1:0-118912 GCF_037860795.1 Sphingobium mellinum
ATCCGACGCCTAAAATCCGCCAGAACCCGGAGCCGCCGCCCACATGTCCCTTCATCAATCAACAATGTCAAAGAGCCAGACAACTTAAAACCGGACAACCTATGATCCCCGACCCTTGCGTTCCGGGGGACTTGGTGTCCGTCTATGTTGGCGACCGTCCGTTTCAGCGCCGTATTGGCGTCGTTCCGTCCGGTGAGGCGGCATATATGGAGGGGCTTCCGAACCGTCAAACACTTTTTGCAGTTTTATTTCACAATTTTTTGGAAGGTTCCCCGCTAGAGGCGGAGCGACAGCCGATTGGCCGCAAAGGATATAAGCGTAGATGAGCTTGCAGGATGCCGACGCCAACGACGCGGGCTTTGGCGCGCGGATCAGACGCGCGCTGTTCTGGCGTTCGGGCAGCCAGATCGTGTCGCAGATGATCAGCTGGGTGGTGACACTGGCCGTCATCCGCCTGCTTGATCCCGCCGATTACGGGCTGTTCGCCATGACTCAGGTGATCCTGAATTTCGCGACATTCCTGAATGGCTACGGGCTGGTGAGCGCGCTCGTCCAATCGGAAACGCTCACGACCCACCGGCTGCGCCAGGCGTTCGGCATCATGCTGCTGCTGAACGGCGCCCTGGCGCTGCTGCAGCTGCTGATAGCGCCGCTTGCCGCGGGTTATTATAACCAGCCGCTGGTCGCGGACCTGCTACGCGTGCAGGCGCTGCTCTATCTGTCGACGCCCTTCATCTCGATTCCCGAAGCCATCATGGGCCGCGCACTGGATTTCAGGCGGCCCGCCGTCGTGAACCTGATCGCAGCAGCCGCTTCGGCGGGAATCGCGCTGACCGGCGCGCTTTCGGGCTGGGGCGTGTGGACGTTGGTGTTCGCGCCCATGGCGGGCTTCTGGGTGAAGGCCGTCGGCTATCTGCTGGCGACGGGCTTCCGCCCAGTACCAAGCTTTGACCTGCGCGGCACGGGCGCGATGGTCACCTATGGCGCTTCGCTGCTGGGCGGGCAGCTGTTCTGGATCGTGCAGAGCCAGGCGGACATCTTCATCGGCGGGCGCGTGCTCGACCCGCACCAGCTCGGCCTCTATGCCGAAGCGCTGTTCCTGACGCAGATCTTCGTGTCGAAATTCATCCCGCCGCTCAACGATGTCGCCTTCCCCGCCTATGCCCGCATGCAGCAGGACCCGTCGCGAATTGCCTGGTCCTTCCTGAAGGCCGTGCGACTGCTGCTGCTGATTTCCTGCCCGGTCTATCTGGGCATGGCGGTGACCGCCGAGCCGCTGGTGCAGACGCTGTTCGGGCAGAAGTGGCGGGCGATGGCACCGTTCGTGTCGATTCTCGCATTGGCCATGCCGTTCATGACGCTGCAGGTGATGTTCGCTCCAGTCAGCAACGCGCTGGGGCGTCCCGGCACCACCGCGCGAATCGCGGGCGTAGGGGCTATGCTGATGCCGGCGGCTTTCCTGATCGGGGTGCAGTTCGGGCCGACCGGCCTTGCCTGGGCATGGTTGGGCGCGTTCCCCATATTGACGGCGGTGACCGCGCGACTCGCCGGCGGGCCGATGGGGTTGCGGATCACCGACCTGATTCGCGCGGCGGCGCCGGGACTGGGATGCTCTGTGCTGATGGCAGCGACAGTCGCGGCGGTCGATTCGATGCTGCCGCCGCTCGCGCCGCCGTTGCGCCTCGCCATCCTCGTGCCGACCGGCGCTCTTGCCTTTCTGGCCGCGCTGATGCTGTGCGCGCGGGGGACAGTGGAAGAGGCGATCGATCTGATAGTGCGACGAATGGCGCCCTCTTCCGCGTCCGCGTGACGCGTCAGGCCGACTGGATATAGTCGCGCAGCGCCGCCGCTTCCGATTCGATGCTGTCGATGCGGAACTTGACGAGATCGCCTATCGACACGATCCCCATCAGCGCGCCGTCCACCACGACTGGCAGGTGACGCACCCGCTTCTTGGTCATCAGCGACAGGCAATGGATGACCGGCGTCTTGTCGTCTGTGGTGATCGCCGGTGCGGTCATCACATCGCCCACCGGCCGTTCGAGCACTGCCGCCCCCTCTCGCGCAATGAGATGGACGAGGTCACGTTCGGAAAAGATGCCGGCGACCTTGCCATCGTCGACCACGGGTACGCAGCCGATCCGCTTTTCGGAAAGCAGGCGGACGACCGAATGGACGGTGTCGCCCGACCTGACCTGTGAGACTTCGCGGCCCTTGCCTTGCAAAATCGCTGTGATCGTCATGGCCCGTCTCCTTGTCGAACAAACATTATCATGCGGTCCCTTGATGATCCCACTTTCGCACCCCAAAGAAAAGGGATGAGCGACAAGCAAGCCCTGGATGACCCGCACATCGCGGCGACCGCATGGGCACGGTTTCGCCGGATGATGGCCTGGATGGCGCTTGGCGGCGCGGCCTGCGTCGGGATCGCGCTATTGTTCCTGCGGCTTTACATGGACGGACCGATGCCGTTCCACATGATCGTGGCGACGATCCTGGGCGTCTGGCTGACCTTCATGCTAGGGACGGGGCTGATGGCGCTCGCCTTCCTGTCGCATGGCACCGGCCATGACGAACAGGTCATCGACCCGCTGAAAGACGAGGTATCCCTTGACGATTGAAGACAGAGGCGAAGTCGTGTTGCGCGTGGTGCCGCGGCTCAGCGAGATCAACAGCAACGGTCATATCTTCGGCGGCTGGATCCTGTCTCAGATGGACATTGGCGGCGGCATAGTCGCCGGACGCGTGGCCCAGGGACGCGTGGCCACCGTGGCGATCGAAAGCATGACATTCATCGCGCCCATGCTGGTGGGCGACATCGTATCGGTCTATGCGCGCGAGGAGCGACGGGGGCGAACCTCCATCGCCATCCGGGTTGAGGTGGTGGCGACGCGCGGTGCGGAACAGCGGGAGGTCGAACTCACCAGCGGCCTCTTCACCTTTGTAGCGCTGGACGAGGATCAGCGGCCAAGACCCCTGTAGACCGGCAAGGCAGCGGCCCAAGCCACGAAAAAGGGGAGCAGCCTAACGGCTCCCCCCCTTTCCAAGATCATGTAACCGCCCCACCACTATCGCGGAGGCGATCGCTTCATTCGGCCGCTTCGGCAGCCGGACGGGCGCGGCGCACGCGCTTGCGGGGCGCTGGCTCGGCAGCTGGCTCGCTGTCATTGTCGGCCCGCCCGATCGACGGCGGCAGGACGGCAAGGTCCAGACCTTCGGCGCCTTCGGACTTTGCGGCCTCCGCCTTGCGCGGGCGACCACGGCGCGGACGCGGTGCATCCGCCTCGCCGTCGGACCGGACATTGGCGACCGGGGGTGTTACGGACTCAGCCTCCTGAGCGCGCTGCCGCACAGGCTCGTCGGATCCTGTATATTCGCTGCGCGGTTGATCGGCCGCTTCGCCGAAAGCAGGGCGATCGCGACGACCGCGGTCGCGGCGGCCGCGACCTTCACGATCGTCGCGCTGATCCCGCTGCTCGGAACGCTGCTCGCGGCGGCGATCCTCGTCCTGGCCACGCTCGGCCTGCGGCTGTTCGATGCGATGATATTCGCCAGCGAAATCCGCCGTGTCGAAATCTTCGCCCTCATCCTCGAAATTCTCGTCGCGCGGACGGAAGCGCTGCTGCTGCTCCTCCTGCCGGGCACGATTGTCGGCAAGGACGCGGAAATAATGATCGGCGAATTGCAGAAAATATTCCGCATTCACCCGGTCCCCCGCCATCTGCGCGTCACGCGCCATATTCTTGTATTTTTCAAGAAGCTGGGCTGCGTTGCCACGGGCGCGGTTGTCAATCCGATTGCCGTTATCGCCGCCACCCCGGTTACCGCCATTGGGGCGTCCGTTATTATTCCGACCGCGATTCCGGCGACCGGCCTGCCTGTTGTTGATCAAGAGCTGATCCTTGCGTTCACTTTGCCATCATTCACTGAAAACACTGTCCAGTCGCCATCCTAAAGCACGGCCCGCTCATCAGGCCGGGTAGGGCTCCGCCGGACAAGGGCTGCACGACAGCCCATGCCCTTTACGCTGCCAGTGGCGCCTGCGCTGCAGCGCCATCGTGACTTTGAAGGAGCGGGAAAACGGCCTTTCCAGTCGCGGCCCCCACGGGGCAGATCCTCAGCATAGTGCCGTCCCTGAACTCCATGTAGTGGCTTTAAAGCCATAAACCAAGCAATTTTCGCTTTGCGCCATGCAATATGACGCTCCAGTCACCGGCGGGTTGCGCGAGTCGCGAGCAGGCAGCGGTCATGGCCGCCCAGGTCGCGGCGCACCTCGACGCTAAGTCCTTGATCGCCAAGCAGAGCCGAAACGCTTTCCCGCTGGTCATAGCCGATCTCGATAGCCGCCAGCCCGCCTGGTGCGAGCAGGCGCGGCAGCAGAGGCGCAATGCGGCGATAGTCGTCCAGCCCCTGCGCCCCCGCGAACAGCGCGCCCTCCGGTTCGTGCAGCACGTCGCCGGACAATGGCGCATCCCGCGCGATATAGGGCGGGTTGATGAGGAGGAGATCAAACGGTCCCTCCACGCCTTCGGCCCAGTCGCCGAGCCGCCACTCGCTGCGGGATGCCAGCCCGAGACGGGCCGCATTGGCTTGTGCGACCGAAAGCGCGTCGGGGGCAATGTCTATGCCCATGCCGGTCGCGTCAGGCCATTGGTCGAGCGCGGCGAGCAACAGGGCGCCCGATCCGGTCCCAAGGTCGAGGATGCGCGCCGGCGCGCGGTCCTTGAAATAATCGACCGCCGCCTCCATCAGCGTCTCACTGTCCGGGCGGGGGATCAGCACAGCGGGCGTGACATGCAGGCTGATCGTCCAGAAGTCGCGAACGCCGGTGATATAGGCGATCGGCTCGCCGGAAAGCCGGCGCGATAGCAGGGCTTCGAAGTCAGGCGGGACGGCGAGGTCGCGCTGACGCAGCAGCAGGTCGGCGCGAGAGAGGCCGAGCGCATGGGCGAGCAGCAGTTCAGCGTCGAGGCGCGGCGTCGCGCTGACCGTGGCGAGGCGAGACGCGGCGGAGTGGAGGCTTTGGGACAGCCCCGGATTTGTCACCGCGACAATCCGGTCGGTACGGTCACGCGAGGCCGTCCAGTTGCGCGAGCCGAGCGGCTTCATCCTCTGTCACAAGCGCATCGATGACTTCGGCCAGGCCCGGCCCTTCCAATATTTCTGGCAATCGATGCAGCGTCAGATTGATGCGGTGATCGGTGACGCGACCCTGGGGGAAATTATAGGTGCGGATCCGTTCGGAGCGGTCGCCCGATCCGACCATTGCCTTGCGCGCGCCGGCCTGTTCGCTCTGCGTGCGTTCGCGTTCGGCCTCATAGAGGCGTGCGCGCAGCACCTGCATCGCCTTGGCCTTGTTCTTGTGCTGCGAGCGTTCATCCTGCTGGGTGACGACGATGCCGGAGGGCAAATGGGTGATGCGCACGGCGGAATCGGTCGTGTTGACGTGCTGCCCGCCCGCGCCCGACGCCCGGTAGATGTCAATCTTGAGGTCGCTGTCGGCGATCTGGACGTCGACTTCCTCGGGCTCGGGCAGCACGGCCACGGTCGCGGCAGAGGTATGGATGCGCCCGCCGCTCTCGGTGGCAGGCACGCGCTGGACGCGATGAACCCCGCTTTCGAACTTCAGCTTGGCGAAGACGCCGGTGCCGGTGATGCTGGCGACGACTTCCTTGTAGCCGCCGATTTCCGACGCGTTGGCGGAGATGAGGTCCATCTTCCAACCCTGCGCGTCGGCATAGCGCTGATACATGCGGAAGAGATCGCCGGCGAACAGGGCCGCTTCATCGCCGCCGGTGCCTGCGCGGATTTCCAGCATGGCGGGGCGCGCATCCGCGGCATCCCGAGGCAGCAGCTGGAGCGCGAGCGCGCGTTCGGCGGCTGGCAGCTGCGCCTTGATCAGTTGCATTTCCTCCTGCGCCATTTCGCGCATCAAGGGATCGGCATCCGCATCTTCGCCGCCCGCCATATATTCCAGCGCGCCCAATTCCTGGCGCAGGCGGCGCACTTCGTGCGCGGCGCGGGCGACCGGCTCGATCTCTGCATATTCCTTGGACAGCCGCACGAACTCTTCGGGCGGAAGGTCGGCGCGCGTCATGGACGCCTGCACTTCGTCCCGGCGCGCCTCGATCTGCGCAATGCGTTCGGCGGAGATATGCATCAGAGCGCCGTGAGCTTCTCGACCAGAGTGGACAGAGGAACGGCCTGCTGCTCTCCGGTAGCAAGGTCGCGCAGGGCCGCTTCGCCACGGGCCAGTTCATCATCGCCGATGATGACGGCCCAGGCGGCGCCCGATGCATTGGCGCGTTGCATCCGTTTCTTCATATTGCCGCGATACCCCATGTCGCAGGCGATACCTGCGCGGCGCAGGTCGGCGACGATGCCGGTGGCACGGACTTCGGCAGCGTCACCCATCGGGATGACGGCCACGGCGGGCGCAGCAGCTTCGGGCCTGTCGACAAGCATCGCCAGCCGCTCGATCCCCGCCGCCCAGCCGACCGCCGGCGTCGAAGGGCCGCCGAGATTTTCGATCAGCCCGTCATAACGTCCGCCGCCCAGGACCGTGCCCTGCGCGCCAAGCCGATTGGTGATGAACTCGAAGGCGGTGTGGCGATAATAATCGAGACCGCGAACCAGTCGCGCGTTGCGCTCCCACGCGACGCCCGCCGCGTCGAGGCCCGAGGTCACCTTGTCGAAGAAGCTGCCGGCCTCGTCGGTCAAATATGCGTCGATGTCCGGCGCGCTATCTGCGACCGGGCGATCGCGCGGATCCTTGCTATCGAGGATGCGGAGCGGATTGCGGTGCAGGCGGTCGAGGCTTTCTTCCGACAGCTGGTCGCGATGTGCCTCGAAATGCGCGATCAGCGCCGCCCGCCACGCTTCGCGGCTCTGTGCGTCGCCCAGCGTGTTGAGGTTCAGCGTCACCCCGTCGGACACGCCCAGTTCACGCAGCAGCTGGTCGGCGAAGACCAGCAGTTCGACATCCGCGCCCGGCTCGCCCGCGCCGATGATTTCCGCGTCAAGCTGATGGAACTGGCGGAAGCGGCCCTTTTGCGGGCGCTCGTAACGGAAAAGCGGTCCGTGGGTCGCGACTTTCAGCGGCGCATATTGCTGCCAGCCCTCGGTGACGTAGGCACGCGCGATGCCTGCGGTGAATTCGGGCCGCAGCGTGATGCTGTCACCCCCGCGATCCTCGAATGTGTACATTTCCTTCGAAACGACATCGGTGCTTTCGCCGAGCGAACGGGCGAACACCGCCGTCGCTTCGAACACGGGAACCTCCACCCGATGGAAGCCGTAAAGCCCGCGCACCCGGTCGAAGGTCGCGACCACATGCGCGAAACGCTCCTGGAACGCTTCCGCTGTGCCCCCCAGCATGTCCTGCGTGCCGCGCACCGGGCGCGGCGTTTCGATTTTCGCCATGGGGATGCGCCTTTAGCGGCAAAAAAGCGCCAAGGAAACGCGCTTTTTTGTCACAGAATGTCGCAGCTCTTCTTGGGGGGTGGACGCGGCGATTGGCGCTCGTCATGCTGGCTTCTTAAAGCATTACAGCCGCATCTTTTTCCGGAGACGTTCATGATCCGTAGCCTGGCCGCCGCATTCCTGTTTGCGACCGCACTGTGCGGTCCGACGATCGCCCAGGATGCCGTAAGGTCAAAGCCCACCGCCCAGCCGGTCAATGACGCCAGCCCTGCCCCCCGCGACATCCCCTATCCGGGCGGGACAATCCGCCTGGAGGTCGACGCAAGCGACACGGTGCAACGCATCTTTCGCGTCAAGGAGACCATTCCCGTCGCCACCAGCGGCCCGATGACGCTGCTGCTGCCAGAGTGGCTGCCCGGCAATCATGCACCGCGCGGGCAGGTCGAGAAGGTAGATGGCCTTGCCTTCACCGCCAACGGCAAGCCGATCCCCTGGAAACGCGATCCCCTCAATGTCTTCGCCTTCGTGATCGACGTGCCGCAGGGCACGAGGGAGGTCGTGGCGCAGTTCCAGTTCCTGTCCGCCACCCAGTCCAACCAGGGCCGCGTCGTCGTGACGCCCAAAATGCTAAACATCCAGTGGGAGGCGGTGTCCCTCTACCCTGCTGGCTATTATGCCCGGCAGATCCCGATTCAAGCGACCGTCACCTATCCCGACGGCTGGCAGGCGGCGACAGCGCTGAGAGGAACGCGGACAGGATCAACGGTCGCCTATGAAACGATCGACTATGAGGCGCTGCAGGATTCGCCGGTATTTGCGGGCCGGTATTTCAAGGCAGTGGATCTCGGCCACAACGTGACGCTGAACATGGTGGCGGACGATGCCGACGAACTGGACGCAAAGCCCGATCAGATCGCCAGGCACAAGAAATTGGTCGATGAAGCGGGCGCGCTGTTCGGCACCTACCATTTCAACCATTATGACTTCCTGTTTGCCATCACCGACGAAATGGGCGGCATCGGGCTTGAGCATCACCGCAGTTCCGAGAATCAGGTGGAACCGGGCTATTTCAAGAGCTGGGACAAGGGCGAGGCGCTGCTTGACCGCAACCTCCTGCCGCACGAGTTCACCCATAGCTGGGACGGCAAGTTCCGCCGTCCCGATCTGCTGTGGACCCCCGATTTCAACGTGCCGATGCAGGACAATCTGCTGTGGGTCTATGAAGGGCAGACGCAATTCTGGGGCTATGTGCTGGGGGCGCGGTCGGGACTGTTCACCAAGCAGGAGACGCTGGACGCCTATGCCCATATCGCCGCCAAGCTGGACACGACGCGGGGACGCGAATGGCGGCCGATGGAGGACACAACGCACGACCCGATCATCTCTGCCCGCCGGCCCAAGGGCTGGTCGAGCTGGCAGCGGTCCGAGGACTATTATAATGAAGGGCTGATGATCTGGCTGGAAGCGGACGCCATCATCCGCAAGCAGACCAGGGGCGCCAGGGGCCTGGATGATTTCGCCAAGGCGTTTTTCGGGATCAATCCGGGCGACTGGGGGGAGGTCGTCTATAATCGCGACGACGTCGTCCGGACGCTGAACCAGGTCGCGCCTTATGACTGGGCGGGTTTCTTTCGCACCCATGTCGACAGCACCAGCACGGAAACGCCCAAGGGCGGCTTCACGCTGGGCGGCTACCGGCTGGTCTATGGCGATGCGCCCGGCGCCTACACCAAGGCGGCGGAAGGATCGGGCAAATATGTCGACCAGAGTTTCGGCGTCGGCCTCGTCGTCAAGAATGACGGCGACATTTCCAGCGTCGTGTGGAACAGCGCGGCTTTCAAGGCGGGTCTGGCGACGGGTGTGAAGATCGTCGCGATCAACGGCGACGAATTTTCGGGCGATGTCTTCAAGGCGGCGCTGAAGTCGGCCAAGCCGATGCAGCTGATCGTCCGCCAGGACAAATATTATCGCACTTTGACGCTCGCATATTCGGGCGGGCTGCGCTATCCGCGCCTCGAAAAAACAGGAGAGGGTGAAGGCAGCCTCGACCGGCTGCTCAAACCGACAACATGAATCACCCGGAATGCCAACGCGTATTTTGAAGGCTTTAGTCCCATGAATATCGAACTGATCCCGGTCGGCGACGATCCGCCCAACAGCCTGAACGTCATCATCGAGGTTCCCGTGGGCGGCGAGCCCGTGAAATATGAGTTCGACAAGGCTTCGGGTGCACTGTTCGTGGACCGCATCCTGCACACGCCGATGCGCTATCCGGCCAATTACGGGTTCGTGCCGCACACCCTGTCACCCGACGGCGATCCGCTGGACGCGCTGGTGATCGCCCGGTCGCCCTTCGTGCCGGGTTCCGTCGTGCGCGCGCGCCCGATCGCAGTCCTCAATCTGGAAGATGAAGCGGGTGGCGACGAAAAGCTCGTCTGCGTTCCCGACAACAAGACCTTCCCCTATTACAGCGACGTGGATGAAAAGGACGACCTGCCCGGCATCGTGATGGAGCAGATCGAACATTTCTTTACCCACTATAAGGACCTGGAGAAGCAGAAGTGGGTGCGGATAGGCACCTGGGGCGGCGCGGAAGATGCGCGTCGCATCACGCTGGAAGCGATCGCGCGATATCAGGCCGACAAGAAGGCGGCGTAAGACCTGGCCTTCATGAGGTGGAAAAGGCCGCACGGCACGTCCCGCGCGGCCTTTTTTGGCTTCGGGGCAATGTTCCCCTTTCACCCGACCCGTCATTTTATCGCGCCCTCAGATCAGCCGGTCCGCTTCCAGCGCGGCTGCCGGCGAATCGCGCATTCGGGGCAAGCGCGCATGAAGCCGCGCGTCGGCCTCGGCCAGCCGCTCGACGCCAACGGTGAGCTGTTCTTCGGGCAGGGTGAAGGGCAGGCGCAAGAAGCGTTCGAAGGCGCCGCTGACGCCGAAGCGCGGCCCGGGCGCCACGCGGACGCCATGGCTTTCCGCCAGTGCCGCCAGCGCGGTAGCTTCGGCGCGCGGCAATTCGGCCCAGAGGGATAGCCCGCCCGCAGGCGATTCGACCCTCCAGTGCGGCAGATGCCGGTCGATCATGCCGATCAGATGATCGCGGCGCGCGCGCAACATATCCGCACGAGCGCCCAGCCCCTCGCCGCTTTCGATCAGTTGCGCGGCGGCCAACTGTTCGACCACGGGACTCGCCATATCCATCGTCGTCCGCAGGCGTCCGAGCGCGGCGATCGTCTGCGGGTCGGCGCGAATCCAGCCGACGCGCAGGCCACCCCAAAAGATCTTGCTGGCCGACCCCAGGGTAATGACCTGCCGTCCCGATGGATCGTGGATGGCGACCGGCGGCGCGGCGACGTGGTCGAGCCCCATCGCCATCATTGTTTCGTCGATGATCAGCGGCGTGTGACTGCGCGCGCCGGCTGCGACCAGGGCGCGACGGGTGGCGGGGTCCATGCTGCGGCCGGTCGGATTGTGGAAATCGGCGATGACATAGGCAAAGCGCGGGCTGGTCTGGCGAAAGGCCGCGTCCATTGCATCGATGTCCCAACCCTGGGCGGGCAGGCCGACAGGCACGGGCACGACATGGGCGCGCTGCAACGCTTGAATGACATTATGGTAGGTGGGATGGTCGATCACCGCCCGGTCGCCGGGCCCGGCCAGCCAATGAAGCAGCAGCGCAAAGCCCTGCTGCGCGCCGTTGGTGATGATGATCTGGTCCGCGCTTGTTGGGCAGCCGCGCCGCTCGAACTGCGCGGCGACCGCGCGCCGCAGCGGCGGTAGGCCCAGCGGATCATAGCCCAGTTCGCCCAGGAAGGCCGGCAAGGCCTTTACCGCTGTTTCGAACGCGCGCGCTACACCCGGCGCTGCGGGCAGCGCCGCATGGGTCCAATTGAGGACATTGCCGCCGGGCAGCGCATCGATCGCCAGCGCATCCTGCTCGATCGGCCGGGGCGGCAAACGCGTGACGCTGCCCGATCCCTGACGGCTTTCGAGATAGCCTTCGTCTCGCAGCCGATCGAAGGCCGCGGCGACGGTCGTGCGGCTGAGGCCAAGGGCGGAGGCCAGTTCGCGCTCGCCGGGCAGGCGGACGTCAACGCCGATGCGTCCGTCGAGCACCAGCATCCTCAGCGCTTGGGCGAGCTGCCGGTAGGCGGGCTCCGGGCTGTCCTCGGCGCGCCAGGCACCCAGCAGGCGTAGCAGGGACGGCGACCGAAGAACTGAAGTGGACATGACCGATCGCTTCCATTCTCAAGAACGATCAGGCCAATTACCGAATGGCCGCACGTTTGGGAAAGGCCAATTTTCGGCAAGAGGCCGCCTTGGCCGATGCGGCTGCTTCGCAGATGCCCCGCAGCCGCTTTCCTGTATCAGCCGGCGATCAGCCGGATCGACGCGCTTGAAACCCAGCCACTTGGGCAGGGTCCGTCATAAGGCCGTTTGCGATCGACAGGATCCGTGACGCCACAGTCGGTCGCAGTTGTGGCTGCGCTGACGGCGCCGTCCTCCCTGTGCGTCGGCACCACCACGCCAAGCCATTTCTGGTCCAGGCTGCGGGTACAGACATGGACACGCTGTCCCTCGGCAAGCCGCGCTGTCTCACGCGCCTGGGCGAAGGGCGCGGTGCGCAGGGCGAGGCCCTTGGCACCCGGGCGGGAGACCTGCCCCATCGTCCCGCAGGCGTCGAGCCTGGGGCCGTCCTCCCCGATCGTCACCGGCCGGGTCAGCCCGGCTTCCAGCCGCGTTTCGGGAACCTCCTCGCGCGCCGCGCCGGCGATGGAGCTGTTGGGCAATTGTTCCAGCACGTCGCTGCTGTCGGAGCAGGCGCTCAGGAGCAGAAAAAGGGCGAGGACAGCGCGCATGCGACAGGGTGATAGCCCCTGCCAGACGCCAGCGGAAGCCGCCATGTTTCGCTTTAGTTTCGCGGGTCTTTTCCCTATATGCTCGCCATGAGCGAGGAAAGTCAGAATACCCCCAACAGCAACAGCTATGGCGCCGACAGCATCAAGGTCCTCAAGGGCCTGGACGCGGTGCGCAAGCGGCCTGGCATGTATATCGGCGATACCGACGACGGTTCCGGCCTGCACCATATGGTGTTCGAGGTGTCGGACAATGCGATCGACGAAGCGCTGGCCGGTCATTGCGATCGGATCGTCATCACGCTGAACCCCGACGGTTCGGTCAGCGTGGAAGATAATGGACGCGGCATCCCGACCGGCATCCACAAGGAAGAAGGCGTGTCGGCGGCCGAGGTCATCATGACCCAGCTGCATGCGGGCGGAAAGTTCGAGAATACGTCCGACGACAATGCCTATAAGGTGTCAGGCGGCCTGCATGGCGTGGGCGTTTCCGTGGTGAACGCCCTGTCCGAATATCTGGACCTCAACATCTGGCGGGACGGCAAGGAGCATTATATGCGCTTTGCCTATGGCGATGCGGTGGCACCGCTCAAGGTCATCGGCGATGCGCCCGCGGGCAAGAAGGGCACGCGCGTCACCTTCCTCCCCTCGACCGAAAAGGTCCCCGGCGACGGCGGCACCTTCAAGAACCATACCGAGTTCGACTTCGAAAAGCTGGAGCATCGCTATCGCGAGCTCGCCTTCCTCAATTCCGGCGTGCGGCTGTTCCTGGTCGATGCGCGGCATGAGGAAAAGAAGGAGATCGAGCTATTCTATGAAGGCGGCATCGCGGCCTTCGTGAAATATCTCGATCGCAACAAGCAGCCGCTGATGCCGGATCCGATCGCGATTTCGGGCAGCCGCGACGATGTGACGATCGACGTCGCGCTGGAGTGGAACGATTCCTATTATGAGAATGTCCTCTGCTTCACCAATAACATCCCGCAGCGGGACGGCGGCACCCACCTCGCCGCCTTCCGCGCGGCGCTGACCCGCACGCTCAACAATTATGCCGACAAGTCGGGGATGCTCAAGAAGGAGAAGGTGTCGCTGACCGGCGAGGATATGCGCGAGGGCCTGACCGCCATCGTTTCGGTCAAGCTGCCCGACCCCAAATTCTCGTCGCAGACCAAGGACAAGCTCGTCTCTTCGGAAGTACG
The DNA here is from genome assembly GCF_037860795.1 of Sphingobium mellinum. NCBI lineage: Bacteria > Pseudomonadati > Pseudomonadota > Alphaproteobacteria > Sphingomonadales > Sphingobiaceae > Sphingobium > Sphingobium mellinum. Next base: position 13,478 of record NZ_JBANRK010000009.1, read on the forward strand.
CCAGCCGCTCGAAAGCCTGATGGCCGACAAGATGGCGGAATGGCTGGAGGAGAATCCCCAGCATGGCCGCATGATCGTGCAGAAGGTGATCGACGCCGCCGCCGCGCGCGAAGCGGCGAAGAAGGCGCGCGAACTGACCCGGCGCAAGGGCGTGCTGGACATTGCCAGCCTGCCCGGCAAGCTCGCCGATTGTCAGGAGCGGGACCCCGCCAAGTCCGAACTGTTCCTGGTCGAGGGCGATTCAGCCGGCGGCTCCGCCAAGCAGGGCCGCAACCGTCACAATCAGGCGATCCTGCCGCTCAAGGGCAAGATTCTGAACGTCGAGCGCGCCAGGTTTGACAAGATGCTTTCGTCCAAGGAAGTCGGCACGCTCATCCAGGCGATGGGCACCGGGATTCGCGACGATTTCAACCTGGAAAAGCTGCGCTACCACAAGATCGTCATCATGACCGACGCCGATGTCGACGGCGCGCATATCCGCACGCTGCTCTTGACCTTCTTCTATCGCCAGATGCCGCAGATCATCGAGGCGGGGCATCTCTATATCGCCCAGCCGCCGCTCTACAAGGCGACGCGCGGTCGGTCCGAAGTCTATCTGAAGAACGAGGCTGCGCTGGAGCAATATCTGGTCGATAATGGCGTCGACACCATGGCGCTGGAAACCACCGGCGGCATGCGATCGGGCGACGACCTTCGTTCGCTGATCGAACATAGCCGGCGGATGCGCGCGGTGATGCGCTACGTGCCGCGCCGCTACAATCCCGCAATCATCGAAGCGCTGAGCATCAACGGTGCGCTCGACCCCGAACTCAGCCAGGACGCGCAGGCCGAACGGCTCACCGCCACCGTCACATGGATGGACGCCCAGGACGAGGAAGGCCGCTGGAACGGTCGAATCGCCGAGGAAGGCGGGTTCCATTTCGAGCGGCGGTGGCGCGGCGTCACCGACCATCACATGATCGAGCATGGCTTCATCGGATCGGCCGAGGCGCGCAAGCTGCACGCCATCGCGGCGGAGGAAGCGGACAGCTACCGGACCGTCAGCCGGCTGGTCACCGCCAAGGCCGCGCAGGCGGCCGAGGACGCGATCGGCGACGACCTGCCCGCCGCGACCAAGGGATCGACCCTGGTCACGCGGCCCAGCGAATTGCTGGAAGCGATCCTGACCGCTGGCCGCAAGGGTCTGTCCATCCAGCGCTATAAGGGGCTGGGCGAGATGAACGCGGAACAGCTGTGGGAAACCACGCTGGACCCGGACAACCGTTCGATGCTGCGGGTCGAGGTCGAGCAGGCGGACGTGGCCGACGAAATCTTCACCCGCCTGATGGGCGATGTCGTCGAACCGCGACGCGAGTTCATTCAGGACAATGCGCTGAACGTCGCCAATCTGGACGTGTGACCTTTCAGGGATTGAGGCGGCTATTTTTTAGCCGCTTCACCTTATCGACCGGGCAGAAGCCAGCGGCCAGTCCTCTGGATGCGGGGCGGAACTCACGCATTTGTGATCGCCCTGACAACTGGAGTTGCTGTCGATCTGGCAGAATTGGCGCTCGCCGCCGCGCGGTTGTCATAGCAGATGGTAAGGCCGCTATAGACGCCGCCAATCGACTGATGGTCCCTAATGACGACACTTTTCTGCGACAAAATTCAAGGGAAACAAGACTGTGAATTGATCGGAATTGTTATGGTTTTCACACCGATATTCATATTATAATTGAGGCTGCTGGCGACATTATAGCCGCAAGCAGGTGTCGTCAGGTTGAATGTCGCGGTGCCGCCGGAAAAGTTTGAGAATTTCTGCTGCGCGAACGTGGAAACACCGGTTGCGGTTCCACAATTAGTAGCATCCAGCGAGGCGCAGCGGGCTGCCACCTGTGTTGCGTAGTGAAGACTTGCAACCGTATAGCCCAGCAGGGACAGATATATGCCGCCGATGATCAATAGAAACAGGGCAGGCGCGACCAGTGCGAACTCCAGCACACTGCTCCCCGACTGATCCATCAGGCATCTGACGCACCTCGTCGTTTTCATTGCAACCTCATCATGTTGCTGGATGTGATTGTGGCGGGAAGATAGCGGCCGACCGTGATGCCCGAAAAGATCGGCGCGTAGTTCATCGTTACGGCGACCGTGATATAATCGCCGGGCGAATGTGTGCTATCGCCGACCGATGAACAGTCCGCCGGCTTGGAAGACAGCGAACCCACGGCGGTTAGTTGCCCGCTTGAATTCACGCAATAATAATTCTCTGTCGGAGAGCCAGTCGCGAGTTGGATCGATCCCCCCAACTTTGTCGCTGCGAGGCTGTTCGCAATCGCCGTATTCAGCCCCGAACAATTCGTCGTCGCAGGCAGATGCTTTGTATCACAGGCTTTCCAGGCATTTTGGGTGGCCATTTGCGCCGCACTGGCGACCTCCATTCGAGCATAGAACCATTGCGCCAGTTCAACGCCGTTAAGGGCTATCATGGTCAAGACGACAAGGCCGATCGCCATTTCGATCCCGGCCAAGCCGCGATCGTCATGTCGTAACCGGTCAAGTTGTTTCAATATCGCCATGCTTCAGCTCACCAGGCGCCCACGGACCGGCATGGGATTGGATGGCATCGTCAAACCAGCGGCAGCGCAGTTGCCATAGTCCAGGATGCTGCCCGTGCCATTGATCAATATGGAATCGACCACGATCACGAAACAGGATGCGCCGTTGCTCGATTTGTTCACCGCGCCGCTGAATGTCACAGAAGAATTCGGAAGATAGGTAAGGCCGGTGATATTCCAGGTCGGACTGTTGCCAGCCGCCGAAATATCGACGCCGGTCGTAAGAGCGGGATCTTGATAAAGCGCCACTCCCGACCATGTTCCGGACGTGGGTGCCGCAATATCGATCGTTCCACCTCCGGTCGGCGCATGAGTATAGCTGCCGTTAGAGCCGGAGAAAATCACCGTCGCGGCGGCGCCACTGGCGGTCTTGAAAGTATAGCCGTTGGTGTCGAGCTGGCCGTTTCGGATGACGACCACCGTTTGATTGCCGGTAAGGGTGACGTTGCCGGTCAACTGGACATCGCCGCAGAAAGTCTGCGTTCCGGTCCAAGCATAGCTCCCGCTGAGCAGATTACTGCTCGGTAGCGGAGTTCCGCTCTTCTTCGTCGGCTCCTGAGGATAGCTGGAGCAGGTGTTGGCCGGAATCGAAGAAGCCAGATAGGCATAGGGGTCGGAAACGGCGGGGACATTTGAACTCTGCGTCAGACCGCAGCCATTGTTGACGCCATGTGCGTCACCATAGGTCGCGCCCAGATTATGTCCGTTGCAGTCCATGCCCGTGTTGGACATGATACTGCATCCGGTAAGATCCGCCTTGGGCGCGCCATTAGTCTGGAACGATACTGCGTTCCCCGAACTGGCCAGCGCCAGAACACAATAGTTTCGTGGCGCCGTATCCTGCGTTGCAATGGCGGAGGCCGTTATGCTGACCGCACGAGCCGATCCGAGTGTCGTATTACCCCTGAAGCCCACCGCACCCGCGATGAACAAAGGCACGGACTTGGTGATCGTCACCTTATAACAATTGCTACCGCCGGCGGGGCAAGCTGCTGCATTTGTCGATACAACAGTCACATTCGACACGCCGCTCTGATAGCCATATTGGGTCGTGACGGCATTGGCTTCCGTCTGATAGGTCGCAGTGCCATTGGTGGCAGCGGCTACGGCTGCAGCATCGGCAGCGTTCTGCATGGAATGCTGCACCTGGTACCAGCCCGCCCCCTCGATAGCGAGCCCCATCACACCCAGAATAGCCGGCATAGCTAAGCCAACTATGACCAGGACGTTGCCGCGCCGGTCTTGCCTTAGCCTTGTCAGGCTAACTCTATGCAGCAATCGGCCGAGAGCAGCAGCCAACATCTCGAATCCCCTTCGCCAGGAATTCTATTGCCGATTGCCTAATATTTTCCTTAAATAACAAGGTTAACAGACCATGAAAGCACGCCTCAGATCGATATATATCGTTCGACATATTAAGAAAGGGTGAAGAGGGGGTGAGGATGATCTATCGCGTTGCCAATGGGCATATGCGCCCCCGGACACTGAATGTCGGGCTGTTGCTCCCGGCCATCATCCTGCTGGCAGCCTGCGGCCAGGGGGACCGCGGGTCCGGCCCGTTGCCGAGGAATGAGGTTCCGGTGGCCAGAGTGCCTATCGTCGAACGGCAGGTTGACGCTGAAAGGACGCCGTCCTCCCCTCCTCCTCCTTCCCTTGATGCGCGCGAAGGATCGAGCGCCGCAGCGATGAAGCCGGCGCCGCCCAGCAGTGAGACACGGTATCGAGCCATCGGAACAGAGCCTTTTTGGGCAGTGATGGTTAAGGGATCTGTCCTGCACCTTGAACGCCCCGATCGCGCACCGAAGCGCTTTGCCATCGCCCGCACCGATGACGGAAAGGCAATCCGCTATCTGGGCCAAGGCTTCGCCATGACCGTCACTGAAGGCCCCTGCAGCGACGGCATGAGCGACGCGGTGTGGGCGGACCGCGTTTCCATTTCCTATGATGAGGGCACGCTCAAGGGCTGCGGGGGCGTACGCGAGGATTTTTAGAGCGGCTTCCAAGCGGATGCAATCGGATGGAACCCTCTAGTCCAGGCGCATCGCTTTCGTCACCAGCGCTTCGGCTTCCATCAGCAGCGCATCGTCGGCAGCCGCCTGCGCCACCTGTTCACGGCCGATGATGATCAGCACCGGGACAGCAAGCGGGCTAACCCTTTCGAGCGGCATGTGCAGCATCGTGGCGCTGGCGCGATCGATGAGGTCACCCAGGCGCCCGACATCGGTCATCCGCGCACGCGCGTCGGCCCATGCCGCCTTCAGCAGCAGATGGTCCGGCTGATATTTCCGCAGGACATCATAGATGAGGTCAGTCGAAAAGGTGACCTGCCGCCCGGTCTTGCGCTTGCCCGGATGCTGCCGCTCGATCAGGCCGCTGATCACCGCCACGTCGCGGAAGGCACGTTTCAGAAGGCTCGACTGTTCGACCCAGTCGATGAATTCATGATCGAGAATGTCGGCGGAAAAGAGGGTCTGCGGGTCGGTCACAGGCTTGAGTCCATAAATTGCCAGCGCATAGTCGTTGGACACAAAACCCAGCGGCATCAGCCCCTGCGCGTCCATGCGGCGGGTGAGTAGCATGCCTAGGGACTGATGCGCGTTCCAGCCTTCGAAACTGTAGCAGAGGAGATAATGGCGCCCCTCATGAGGGAAGGTTTCGACGAGCAGCTGGCCTGGCTGCGGCAAGGCCGAGCGTTGCTGCTGCACCTCCAGCCATTCGCGCACGTCGTCGGGGAATCGATGCCATTCCTGCGGTTCCGCCAGGAAATGACGGACCCGGTCGGCCAGCCGTGTGGACATGGCCATGCGCGTGCCGCCCCAGCTCGGGATGCGCGCCTGCTTGGCGGTGGCGCGGACGATCAGGTCGGTGACGTCCATGCGCACGACTTCGAGCGCCATGCCGGAAAAGAAAAAGCTGTCGCCCGGCCGTAGCGTGGCGGCAAAACCCTCCTCTACCGTACCGAGCTTGCGACCATTGGCGAAGCGTACCGCGAGCGCGGGCTGGTCGACAATGATGCCGGCGTTCAGCCGATGCTGCTGGATGAAGCGCGGGTGGGAGACGCGCCAGAGGCCGTCGGGATCCTGAGTGAGGCGCTTGAAGCGATCATAGGCACGCAGCGCATAGCCACCGCCTTCGATGAAATGGAGGACATGGCTGAAGGCTTCCTCGGTGATCCCGGAATAGGGCAACGCCGAACGGACTTCGTCGAGCAGGTCCTCCTGCCGAAAGGGTGCGGCGCAGGCGAGGCCCATGACATGCTGGGCAAGAACATCGAGCGCGCCGGGCCGGAAGTCATCGCTGTCGCGCTCCCCTTCCTCCACCGCGTCCAGCGCGGCGCGCGCTTCCAGATATTCGAAGCGGTTGCCGGGGATCAGGATCGCCTCGCTGGGTTGGTCGAGCCGGTGATTGGCGCGACCGATGCGCTGAAGCAGGCGGGAACTGCCCTTGGGTGCGCCCATCTGGATGACACAGTCGACATTGCCCCAGTCGACGCCGAGGTCCAGGCTGGCCGTCGCCACCAGAGCCCGCAGCTTGCCGGTCGCCATCGCGCTTTCCACCTTGCGCCGCGCCTCGATCGACAGGCTGCCATGGTGGATGGCGATGGGCAGGTTGGCGTCGTTCACCGACCAGAGTTCCTGGAAGATGAGTTCGGCAAGCCCGCGCGTGTTGCAGAAGACCAGCGTGGTCGCGCGCCGTTCGATTTCCGCCATCACCTGCCGTGCGGCATATTTGCCGCTATGGCCCGACCAGGGAATGCGGCCTTCGGGAATCAGGATCGCGACGTTCGGTTCAGCGCCTGCCTCGCCGATTACCGGCGTCACGGCGTCGATGTCGCCGTCGGGCGCAAGCCAGGCGCGATAGGCGTCGACATCGGCCACCGTGGCGGACAGCGCAACCCGGCGCAGCGAGGGGTTTATCGCCTGCAGCCGGGACAGCGACAGGCTGAGCAGGTCGCCCCGTTTCTGCGTCGCAAAGGCATGGACCTCATCGACGATGACGGTCTTGAGCGAGGAAAAGAGCAGGAAGCTATCGGGGTAGCTCAGCAGCAGCGACAGCGATTCGGGAGTGGTAAGCAGGATCTGCGGCGGGCGAGCGCGCTGACGCGCCTTGCGGTCCGAGGGCGTGTCGCCGGTGCGGGTTTCCACGCGGATCGGCAGCCCCATCTCCTCGATGGGCGTAAGGAGATTGCGGCGCACGTCCACCGCCAACGCCTTGAGCGGCGAGACGTAGAGCGTGTGGAGGCCCTCCGAAGGATGGTCGATCAGGTCGGTGAGGGTGGCCAGAAAGCCGGCGAGCGTCTTGCCTGCTCCGGTGGGCGCGACCAGTAGCGCATGCTCGCCTTGTCGCGCGGCGGCCAGCATGTCGATCTGATGACGGCGCGGTGCCCAGCCGCGCGAGGTGAACCATCGCTCCAGCGGTTCGGGTAGGCTTTGGCTCATGGGGGGGATGTAGGAGGACTTCCGGCTGAGTTCACCCTCTTCCTGCCTGCCACCTTCTGCGGCTGGCTCTTTCGTCCACAAAAGCGTTACACTTTCATCATCCGAGCGGCGCAGCAGATATGCCGCCTACGAGCAGGAGAACAAGATGAGCGGCGAAAATGAAGCCGATCTGACGGGCGCCGAACCCACACGCAACCGGCGCCGTCCCAAGCAGCCGATCAGGGAGATTGGCGGGCGCAAGCTGAAACCCGCCACGCTGATGATGGGCCATGGCTATGACCCGATGCTGTCCGAAGGCTCGCTCAAACCGCCGATCTTCCTCACCTCCACCTTTGCGTTCGAAAGCGCGGCCGCGGGTAAGCGGCATTTCGAAGGGGTGACCGGCATTCGCCCCGGTGGCGCGGAGGGGCTGGTCTATTCGCGGTTCAACGGTCCGAACCAGGAAATCGCCGAGGACCGCCTGGCGGTGTGGGAAGAAGCAGAGGATGCCCTGCTCTTTTCCAGCGGCATGTCGGCTATCGCCACGACCCTGTTGGCGCTGGTGCAGCCGGGAGACGTCATCGTTCATTCGGCGCCGCTGTACGCCGCCACCGAGGCGCTCATCGGCCGCATATTGGGCAAGTTCGGCGTGCAATGGCTCGATTTTCCCGCAGGCGCGACGGAGGAAGAGATTGGCGCGGTGATCGAACGGGCCAAAGGAACTGGCCGCGTCGCGCTCATCTATCTGGAAAGTCCCGCCAATCCGACCAATGTTCTGGTCGACCTGGAGGCAGTCGCGCGCCAGCGCGACCGGAAGTTCGGCGGCGATGACGCCAAGCCGCCGATCGCGATCGACAATACGTTCCTTGGGCCGCTCTGGCACCATCCGCTCAGCCATGGTGCCGACCTGGTCATCTACAGCCTTACCAAATATGCAGGCGGGCACAGCGATCTGGTGGCAGGGGGCGTGCTGGGGCCCGTCGGCCTCATCAACAGCATCCGGCTGATGCGCAACACGATCGGCACGATCCTTGATCCGCATTCGGCCTGGATGCTGCTGCGCAGCCTGGAGACGCTGGAACTGCGCATGACCCGTGCGGGCGAGAATGCGGCCAAGGTCTGCGCCTGGCTCAAGGACCAGCCACGGGTAGAGAAAGTCGTCTATCTGGGCTTTCCAGAAACGGAGCGGCAGGCGGACATCTACCGCCGCCATTGCACGGGTGCGGGCTCCACTTTTTCGCTTTACCTAAAGGGCGATGAAGCCGAAGCCTTTGCCTTCCTCGACGCGCTCAAGATCGCGAAGCTGGCCGTCAGCCTGGGCGGCACGGAGACGCTGGCCAGCCATCCGGCCGCGATGACGCACCTGTCGGTCCCGGCCGAGCGCAAGAAGGCGCTGGGGATCACCGACAATATGGTGCGCATCTCGATCGGCTGCGAGGACGCCGACGATCTGATCGCCGACTTCACGCAGGCCCTGCAGGCGGTGGGATGACCGGGAAGCGGCCGGTCCTGCTGGTGGGGCAGCCGCTGCTCTCGCCCGTCCTTTAAACCCCAACGGGATCAGTTCCAGTCCACCCGCTTCCAGCCGCGCGCGGCTGCAAGTTTCGCCAACGGCCGGTGCGGGTTGGAGGCGAAGGCGAGGTCGGCGAATTCCAACATCGGGACATCGGACACATGATCCGAATAGGCGCGAATGTAAGCGTCGCCGCGGTCGATCGCCTGCGCGGCCATCCACGCCTTGATCATCCGCAGCTTGCCCGTGTCGTAGCAATTCTCGCCGGCAATCTTGGCCCGCACATAGCGCAGGTCCTGGCTCAGATGATCGGTCGCGATGACCGCGTCGAAGCCCAGGCGACGGGCGATCGGTTCGACATAAAGGCGGTATGATGCGGTCGCGAGCACCAGCCGGCAGCCGTCAGCCTTGTCGCGGGCGATCTGTGCCAGTGCACCGGCGCGAACGTTATGCGCCACTACCTTGTCCGCATAGCTTTCGACATGGGGCATCAGTTTCGCCCTTTCGACATGAGGACCGATCATCAGCGCCTGATTAAGTTCCTTCAGCCGCTGGCGGCTGACAAGCTTCAGCACATAGGCCAGCATGAGCAGCAGGACGAGGGGGAGCAGGGCCAAACGCCAGGGCGCCATCGACCGCGCGACGTGGATAAGAAAGCCTGTATAGGTGCCGGTGAAGGTCACTGTGCGATCCATGTCATATATCGCAAGACGATGTGTCATGCCGTTCCCGAAACTTTTCCCTTAGGTTAACGTTCTACCGTGCGGATGGGCCGTTTCGGCTTGCCGCGCAACCGATAATGGACCACATCTCCGCTTGATGAACAAAGCCGCCGATCTTGTTGTGGAGCCGCGCGACGGCGGCTCGCTGGTGCGGCTGTCCGGCCATCTTTCAATCGCCTCCCTGCATGACCTGCCTTCGCGGCTCGACCAGTTGCAGGCGCCGGTCGCCGCCCTCGACCTGTCGGCCGTCGACCATATGGACACTATTGGCGCGTGGACGATACACCGCACCGCCAAGCGGCTGGGGTGCGGCGTTATCGGCACCAACGAGGATGCCCAACGCCTGATCGAAGCGGTCAGCCGCATGGACGAGCCGGTGAACATCCGCCCGGATCATGTCCCGCCCTGGCAGCGTGTCGTTGGCCAGATCGGTGAGGCAGTGGTCAATGCCGGCACAACGCTGCTCGGCCTGCTGGGCTTTTTTGGCGGAACATTGATCGCCTCCTGGAACGTGATCCGGCATCCGAGTCGCTTTCGCGTCAATGCGGTGGTGCAGCGCTTCGAGGTGGTGGGCGTGTCTGCCCTGGGTATCATCGGCCTGATGAGCTTCCTCATCGGCATCGTCATCGCCCAGCAGGGTTCGGTGCAGTTGCGCCAGTTCGGCATGGAGATGCTCACCATAAACCTGGTCGGCCGGCTGACCTTCCGAGAACTGGGCGTGCTGATGACCGCGATCATGGTCGCCGGCCGGTCCGGGTCCTCCTTTGCCGCGCAGCTGGGCACAATGAAGCTGACCGAGGAAATCGACGCCATGCGCACCATCGGGGTGTCGCCGATGGAAGCGCTGGTGCTGCCGCGCACGCTGGCTGTGGTGGTGATGATGCCGCTGCTCAGTTTCTATTCCTCCATCGTCGCGATCATCGGCGGCGGATTCCTGTGCGCCGTTTCGCTGGAAATTCCGCCAATCACCTTCATCCAGCGCCTGCGCGAAGTTGTGCCCATCACGGATTTGTGGGTCGGCCTGATCAAGGCGCCGGTCTTTGGCATCATCATCGCGCTGTCGGGCTGCTTCCAGGGCATGCAGGTCAAGGGTAATGCCGAAGAAGTCGGTTTGCGCACCACCTCCGCCGTCGTCCAGGCGATCTTCCTCGTCATCGTGATTGACGCCTTCTTCGCGGTCTTCTTCACCTGGGTAGGCTGGAACTGATGGCGCCCGAGGAAGATGTCGCCGCCGAGGAAGCGCGCGTCGAAAAGGCGGTCGAGAAGAACGACATCGCCATTTCCGTCCGCGGCCTCAAGAACGGTTTCGGCGACCAGATCGTGCATGAAGGGCTGGACCTCGACGTGCGCAAGGGCGAGATATTGGGCGTGGTCGGCGGATCGGGCACCGGCAAGTCGGTGCTGATGCGCTCCATCATCGGATTGCAGACGCCCGAGGAAGGCGAAGTCCAGGTCTTCGGCGAATCCATGATCGGGCGGCTGGACGACGAGGCACTGGCGATCCGCAAGCGCTGGGGCGTGCTGTTCCAGGGCGGCGCGCTGTTTTCCACCCTGACGGTCGCCGAAAATGTCGAAGTGCCGATCCGTGAATATTATCCCAATATCGGACCGCAACTGCGCGACGAGATCGCGGCCTACAAGATTCGCATGACCGGCCTGCCCGCAGAGGCAGGCCCCAAATATCCCGCGGAGCTATCGGGCGGCATGAAGAAACGCGCCGGCCTTGCCCGTGCTCTGGCGTTGGACCCGGACCTGCTCTTCCTCGACGAGCCGACGGCGGGGCTCGACCCGATCGGCGCGGCGGCTTTCGATGATCAGACGCGCAAGTTGCAGCAGACGCTGGGCCTCACCGTCTTCCTCATCACTCATGATCTCGACACACTTTATTCGATCTGTGATCGGGTGGCGGTGCTGGCGGATCACAAGGTCATCGCGGTCGGCACGATTGATGAACTGTTGGCCACGGATCATCCCTGGATCCAGGAATATTTCAACGGCCCCCGCGGCCGCGCCGCGACAGCGGCCGTGGCCCGGACACGCGAAAAGACGGCCGGAAGCCCGTCGGACGGAAGGCGATAGGATATGGAAACCCGCTCCAATCATGTGCTGGTGGGCACGGTCACACTGCTGCTGCTGGCGGCCATCATGATCGCAGCTTTCTGGTTCTCGCGCCTGTCGCAGGGCAATAACATGGAATATGACATCTTCTTCAAGCAGTCGGTGAACGGGCTCGCCAAGGGATCGAGCGTCAACTATTCCGGAGTGCCGTCCGGCCAGGTCGAAAAGATCGAGCTGTGGAAGCAGGACCCCAGCTTCGTCAGGGTCCGGATCTCCGTGAAGGAGGGTACGCCGGTGCTGCAGGGCACGACCGCGACCGTCTCCGGCGTCGGGTTTACAGGGGTCAGCGAGATCGTTCTGGATGGCGCGGTGAAGGGCGCGCCGCCCATTACCTGTCCGGCCGAGAAGCCGCTCGCTTCCTGTCCTGACGGCGTTCCGGTCATCCCGACCAAGCCGGGAGCGCTGGGGGAATTGCTCAACAATGCGCCGCAGTTGCTGGAGCGCCTCTCCACCCTGACGGAGCGACTCACGGAACTGCTCAATGACAAGAATCAGCAGTCGATCGCCGGCATCCTCGCCAATGTCGAACGGCTGTCGGGCTCGCTCGCCGACCGCAGTCCCGAGATCGCGGCCACACTCGCGGAGGCGCGTGTGGCGGTGCAGCGCACGGGCATTGCCGCCGAGCAGATCGGCAAGCTTGCGGCGACGACCGATTCGATGCTGACGGACGAAGGCAAGCCGCTGATGGCCGATCTGCGCAAGAGCGTCCAGGCGGCGACCCGCAGCATCGACACGCTCGACAAGACAATTGCGGAAGCGCAGCCGGGCGTGAAGGCTTTCAGCAACCAGACCATGCCCGAAGTGAATCAGTTGGTGCGCGACCTGCGCGAAATGTCGCGTTCCTTCCGGGGCGTTGCGGAAAAACTCGACCAGCAGGGCGCCGGGTCCATCGTCGGGTCGCCCAAGCTGCCGGACTACAAGCCATGAGTAGGACTGCCATGATGTTCCACGAGAAACGCTTTTGCGTGCCGGTCGCGATTGCCTTGCTGCTCGCGCTTCCAGGATGCATTTCTTTCGGAGGAAAGCCTCCTTCCCAGTTGCTGTCGCTGGACGCCGCGCAGAAGGTTGGGCCGGGCACGACGCAGAGCGTCGCTGCCGGGACCACCATAACCGTCGCCGATCCCGAGGCGCCCAAGGTGCTCGACACGGTGCGAGTACCGGTGAAGATCACGCCCACCTCGACCGCCTATGTGACGAAGGTGCAATGGGCCGACACGCCACGCCACCTGTTCCAGAAGCTGTTGGCGGAAACCATCGCCGCCACCAGCAACCGGATCGTGTTGGATCCCGGCCAATATTCTGCCGATGCCGGCCAGCGGCTGATGGGCGAGTTGGTCGAATTCGGGTTGGATAAAGCGAGCAACAGCGCCGTCGTCACCTATGATGCGATCATCGCGGGGCCCGGCGGCACCGCTATCGCCCGGCAGCGCTTCACCGCCCATGTCCCCGTCAACGGCAAGATCGATGCGACCACGATCGGCGCGCCAATCAACAGCGCCGCGAACAAGGTGGCGGCAGACGTCGCGGCATGGGTGGCGGCAACCGGACGCTGATTGCCCGTTGCTCCTGGCTTCACGCCAGGACCTGATCAATCGAGGCTTTTGCTCGCCTGCTCGGTCACGTCCCTGGACAGGCCTGGTTCGGCCAGGATCCGCTGCAATTCTGCCCGCATCAACGCGGCGCGGCCTTCATCGAACCGGCGCCAGCGGCCGAGTGGCGGCACCAGCCGCGCCGCAGTCTGCGGGTTGAGCCGGTCAAGCGCAATGATGCAGTCCGCCACCAGCCGATATCCCTTGCCGGACCCGTGATGAAAAGCCCACTGATTGCCCGCGAAGGCGCCGTAAAGCGACCGCACCCGGTTGGGATTGCCGAGAGTGAAATTGGGATGCCGGCCCAACTCCTCCACCAGTCCGACGGTGTCGGGATGGAAGGCGAAGGCCTGGGTCTGGAACCATTTGTCGAGCGTCAGCGCATCGTCGCGATAGCGGTTGTAGAAAATATCGAGCGCGGCCACACGCTCCGCGCTGCTCCCGTTAGCGAGCGTCGCCAACGCAGATTGCCGCTCCGTCATGTTGTCGGCATCATGGAACTGCGCAAAGGCAATGGAGGCGCCATCCTTCGTTCCGGACGCGACCAGATATTGGAGCGCAACATTGCGCAGCTTGCGTGCGGCCTTGGCCGTGGCGGACAGGGAAAAGCCGTTGGCTCTGGTGCGCGCATGAACCTCACGCCATAACGGCTCCAGTTCCTCGCCGATCCGCCGCTGCAGCGCCTCGCGTGCACCATGGATCGCGTCGGGATCGACGCTCGCCATCTGGTCGCCCAGATAGGCCTCGCTGGGCAGACGGATGGCTTCAGCGATGAAGGCCATGTCGAGCTGCTGGTCGGCCGTCGTATCGCGGATCGCGGCAACTATGGCCGTCTCGTCCACCGCCTGCCCGGCTATGCGGCCCACCAGCACATTGACCATCAACTGCTGCATGGCCTCATAGCGGGCAAAGGGATCGTCATCATGGCCCGAAAGGAAAGCGAGATCATCCTGGCTGCAATTGCTCTCCATGATCACGGGTGCTGAAAAGCCGCGATTAATCGACAGGATCGGCACGGTGGCGAAGCCGTCAAATCGGAAACGCTGCCTGTCTTGCGTCAGCATCAAAAGCTGCTCTCCCGCGTTTTTGCCGCTCTCGCGATCGAACAGGGCAGTGCGCAGGGGGATCGCCATCGGCTGCTTTACTGGTTGGCCGGGCGTGGATGTGATGCTTTGCTCCAATGTCAGTTCCGCCGTGCCGGTAGCCGGATCATGCGCAAGCCTCGCGCGGACATGAGGCGTGCCCGCCTGCTCATACCAGCGGCGGAACTGGGTGAGATCGATACCGCCGCCTTCCTCCATGGCACGGACGAAATCCTCACAGGTTGCGGCTTGCCCGTCATGCCTTTCAAAATAGAGATCGGTGCCCGCGCGGAACCGGTCCGGCCCCAGCATCAGCGCCATCATGCGGATCAGCTCCGCCCCCTTGTTGTAGATCGTGGCGGTATAGAAGTTACTGATTTCCATATAGGATTCGGGTCTGACCGGATGCGCGAGCGGACCGGAATCCTCCTGGAACTGTGCGGCGCGCAGAACTCGCACGTCTTCGATACGCTTGACCGAGGGGCTACCCATGTCGGCGGAGAAATTCTGGTCACGAAAGACGGTGAAGCCTTCCTTGAGGGACAGTTGAAACCAGTCGCGGCAGGTCACGCGATTGCCCGACCAATTATGGAAATATTCATGCGCGACGACGCCTTCGACGCCATCATAGTCGATGTCGGTCGCGGTCTCCGGATCGGCGAGAATATAGCGCGAATTGAAGATGTTGAGGCCCTTATTCTCCATGGCGCCAAAGTTGAAGTCGGCCACCGCGACGATGTTGAATACGTCCAGATCATATTCCCGGCCGTAGACGCGCTCGTCCCAGGCCATGCTGTTTTTCAGCGCCTGCATCGCGTGGGCCGTGCGAGGCAGGTCGGCCTCTTTGACCCAGATACCAAGGCCGACCGTGCGGCCGCTCATTGTCCGGAAGCTGTCCCGGTTGCAGGCAAGGTCGCCGGCGACGAGCGCGAACAGGTAACAGGGCTTGGGAAAGGGATCGACCCAGCGCGCCCAGTGCCGGCCACCCGGCAGGTCGCCTTGCTCAACCGGATCGCCATTGGCCAGCAATATCGGGTACAGCGCTTTGTCGGCCTCCATCCGGACAGCATAGCGGGACAGGATGTCGGGCCGATCGGGGAAGAAAGTGATACGGCGGAAGCCTTCGGCCTCGCATTGCGTGCAGAGCAGGCCGCCGCTGGCGTAAAGGCCCATCAGCTTGCTGTTGGTCGCGGGCGCGATCTCCACCAGCGTTTCGATGCGGTGCACATCTGAAGGGAGCGCGATAAAGACCACGCCATCCTCCTCCGACCACTCACTGGGGTTCAGCAAGCATCCGTCGACCTTCAGTTCGATCAGCGAGAGTTGGTCGCCATCGAGCCGCAAAGGCCTCTGGTGATTACCATTGCGCCTTACGTCCAGGATGGCCCGCACCCGAGTGACCGCCGCGTCCAGGCGGAAGTCGAGGCTGACATCCGGAACCAGCCAGTCGGGGACATGATAATCTTCGCGGCGAATAACGCGGGGGGCTGCGGCGGGAGGGGATTGCAGGTCGGCCATCCCTCGAGCCTAAGGAATCGCATGCCAAAAGGCCAGCGTTAGAGGCGCGGAACCAGTCGCTCCCTGGCGCTCAAATCTTCTCGCCAGAGAGCCGCTGGCACAGCATGTCGAGTTGATCCAGTGTCGAATACCGCAGAGACAAAATCCCTCCGGCGCCTCCGCCATGGCTGATCTCTACCTTGAGGCCTAATATGTCGGCAAGATGCTGTTCGAGGGCCGCGATGTCCGCGTCTTTGCCGACGTCCCGCCCCTGGCGCGCCTGGGGCGCGGCGTCCTCCCCCTTCTTACTGCGGCGGACGAGCTGCTCCGTGTCCCGAACGGACAGGCCTTTCGCCTCGATGGTGCGGGCGAGGGCTTCGCAATTCGGTGCGCCTATCAGCGCTCTGGCGTGCCCCATCGAGAGCTTCTGTTCGACAACCTGCTGCTGCACGGCGGCAGGAAGATCGAGCAGGCGCATGAGATTGGCGACATGGCTGCGCGACTTGCCGACGAGGCGGCCGAGCGCTTCCTGGCTGTGATGGAATTCGCCGATCAGCTTGCGATAGGCCTCCGCTTCCTCGATCGGGTTCAAGTCCTCGCGCTGGATATTTTCGACCAGCGCGATTTCCAAAGTCTCGGCTTCGTTGAAATCACGAATGATTGCGGGAATACGATGCAGTTGCGCGCGCTGGGCTGCGCGCCAGCGGCGCTCGCCGGCGACGATCTGGAAACCGCCGCCATGCGGGCGAACGATGATCGGCTGGATGACGCCGCGCTTGCTGATACTGTCAGCCAGTTCGGCGAGCGCGTCGTCATCGAAATGACGGCGCGGCTGTTCCGGGTGAGGCTGGATCAGCGCAACCTCGATGCTGTGTATCGCCTTGGTGGACGCAATCGACGTGGTCGACGCCACCGGCTCTTCGCGGCTGACGTCGCCTAGCAGCGCAGAGAGGCCGCGACCCAAACCTTGCGGACGTTTGCCCACCTTTACTTTTTCGTCCTGATCGTTGGTCAAGCCGCAACCTCCTGCTGGGGCAAACGTGAAATAACCTCCCGCGCGAGCCGCATATAGGCTTCTGACCCCGAGCAGCGGAAATCGTAGATCAATGCGGGTACGCCGTGGCTGGGCGCTTCGGAGAGCCGCACATTGCGCGGAATCACGGTGGAAAAGACGAGATCGCCTAGACAGGCGCGCACATCGTCAGCGACCTGATCGGTCAGGCGATTGCGCCGGTCGTACATGGTCAGCGCCACCCCCATAATCGACAAGCCCCGATTGAACCGGCCACGAATTCTCTCGACCGTTTGCAATAACTGGGACAATCCCTCCAGCGCGAAGAACTCGCATTGCAGCGGCACGACCAGGGACTGCGCCGCGACCATCGCGTTGATGGTGAGCAAGCCAAGCGAGGGCGGGCAGTCGACCAGACAGATGTCCCAGCGACCCGTCTGCGCCTCATTCAGAACGCGGTCGAGACGGTGGGTCCGTTCTTCATATTCAATCAGTTCGATCTCCGCACCCGAAAGGTCCTGCGTAGCGGGCACGATATCGAGTTTAGGCACCCGGGTTGGCAGGACGGCATCTTCCAACGGGCAGTTGCCGACCAGCAGGTCATAGCTGGAGCGAACACGATCTGCCTGATTGACTCCGAGGCCGGTGGAGGCATTGCCCTGCGGATCCAGATCGACCAGCAGGACCCGATGACCGGTTGCGGCCAAGCCGGTGGCGAGGTTGATGGCTGTCGTGGTCTTCCCTACCCCCCCCTTTTGGTTGGCAATGGCGATGCGGATCATCCTGTACCCTTCCTGCCCCTGGCCCGGACCGCCTGCGCAATGATGATGGCGCTGTCGGGATCCGTGACGCTGCGTTCCACGTGAAACACACCTTGCCATGCCGGGCGGGCGGCCTCCAGTTCATTTTGCGCATTTCGTCCCTTTGGCAGCACCCAAATGGTCCGATCTGTGGATAAGTGCAGCGCCGAGTCGAACAGCCGCGGCAGCGGCGCGTAGGCGCGGGCACTGATGACAGCGGCGTCCTGTGCCGGCGCAGCCTCGACCCGTCCGCCCCTGACGGTCGCGTGCGCCAAACCCAATTCGTCCACCACGCTGCTCAGGAAATCGATCCGCTTGCGACGGGATTCCAACATCGTTACCGGGCGGTCGGCCAAGATCGCAATAACAACCGCGGGCAGCCCAGCGCCTGAACCAAGGTCCAGCCAAACGCCCTCACCTGCTCGACGGGTGAGCGGGAGAAGCTGAGCCGAGTCCAGGATGTGTCGTGCCCAGACATGATCGCGCGTGGATTCCGCGATCAGATTCTGTTCCGTCATGCCCGCCAGCAGGAGAGCCACGAAGCGCTCCAGCTTGTTCCATGTTTCACGTGGAACAGAAAAGTGAACGTTCAACCAAGCGCGCGCTTCCTCTTCGGTCATGCCGCCCGCCGGCGCACGTGAACCAGCAAGGCGGCCAAGGCAGCCGGCGTGATGCCCCTGATCCGACTGGCTGCTGCCAGAGTGTCGGGGCGCGCTCGGTCTAGGCGCTCAACCATCTCGGTGGACAATCCGCCCACCGAAGCGAAGTTGAAGTCGGACGGAATGGCGACACGTTCATTCCGGCGCAGCTCCGCGATCTCGCTGGCCTGACGTTCAAGATAGGGCGCATAATGTGCGTCCTCCAATATTTCGTCTCGCAGCGCCGGGCGCACGTCTTGCAAGGCAGGTGCAAGCTCTACCAGCAGCTGCCGGCTCACCTCCGGGAAGCGGGCCCAGTCAAACAAGGTGCGGCGCGCACCATCCTGCCGAACCGCCGCGCCGGATCTCGCCATCTCCGTTGCGCTCATCGTCCGCGCCAGTTGCGCTTCGAGCCGATCACGTTCCGCCGCCGCGCGAGCATAGTGACGCGCCCGAACCGGCCCGATGACCCCATGCTCTGCCCCGATCGCACCGAGGCGGGAGCCGGCATTATCGGCGCGGAGGTGGAGGCGATATTCAGCCCGGGCCGTCAACATACGATAGGGTTCGGTAACGCCCTGGAGTACCAGGTCATCGATCATGACGCCGATGTAGCTGCTCGCGCGGTCAAGAACCATTGGCGCCTGATTCAGCGCATGGGCAGCGGCATTGACACCTGCTACCAGACCCTGCGCCGCGGCCTCCTCATAGCCCGTCGTGCCATTAATCTGGCCCGCACAGAAGAGGCCGGGCACGTCTCGCACCTCCAATGTTCTGTCAAGGGCGCGGGGGTCGATGTGGTCATATTCGACAGCATAGCCCGGGACGACGATGTCGACCCGTTCGAGTCCGTCCATCGACCGAACCAAATCGAGCTGCACGTCAGCCGGAAGCGAAGTGCTGATGCCGTTGGGATAGACCAGATGATCCGCCAGTCCCTCCGGCTCCAGGAAAATCTGGTGGCCATCCCGATCACCGAAGCGGATCACCTTATCTTCAATCGATGGGCAATAGCGCGGCCCCCTGCCCTCGATCGCGCCGCTGAACAAGGGAGACCGGCCAAGCCCCTCGCGAATGATCGCGTGCGTCCGGCCATTGGTGCGGGTGATCGCGCAGCGCAGCTGCGGCAGCAGCCGGCCAGCGGAAAGCGCCGACATTGTCCAGCCACCCTCGTCGGAGGGCTGCTCCTCCAGCCTGGACCAGTCGATGGTGCGGCTGTCGAGGCGGGGCGGCGTGCCGGTCTTCAGCCTTCCGATTGGCAGAGCCATGGCACGAAGCTGCACGCCCAAGGCCGTGGCCGCGCGCTCCCCTGTGCGGCCGCCAGCGCTGACCTCCTCGCCCCTGAAAAGCTTGCCGCCCAGAAAGGTGCCGGTGGCGAGAACGACAGCGCACGCGGCCATCCGGCTGCCATCGGCAAGCTCCAGTCCCGCAACCTGACCCCGCTCCAGCCACAGCGCGCCGGCCTCGCCTTCGACAATGTCAAGACCGGCTTGTGCTTCCAGTAGCCGATGAATGGCAGCGCGATAATGGGTCCTGTCGGCCTGGACGCGAGGCCCCTGAACGGCGGCGCCCTTGCTGCTGTTCAACATGCGATAATGGATGGCAGCGGCGTCGGCCGCCAAACCGATCAACCCGTCCAAGGCATCCACTTCGCGGACAAGATGGCCCTTGCCCAGGCCGCCAATAGCCGGGTTGCAGGACATGGCTCCGACGGTCGCCCTGTCGAAGGTAAGGAGCGCGACGGTCGCGCCCTTGCGGGCCGCAGCCGCAGCCGCTTCGCAGCCGGCATGGCCACCGCCCACAACAATCACATCATAGCCTGTTCGCATGGCCGCGCCCTTATCAGATGAGAGGGCGTCGGGTCAAAACTGTTCCACGTGGAACAATCGCTTATTTGCCGATGCAGAAGCCGGCGAAGAGCCGGTCGAGCATATCCTCCGTGCCGGCGCGGCCGGTGAGGCGATCGATAACGGCGCGTGCCTGCCGCATCTCCTCGGCCACTATGAGCATGTCGCGGCCATCCGCCGCCGCTGTGACGTGACCGAGCAGTTCTGCGACAGCGGCGCGTTGGCGATGATGGAGCGCATAGTCGCCCTCTCCCGGCAGAAGGCTGCTTGCCCTGCCGAGCAGGAGTTCGACCAGGACGTCCATTCCCTCTCCAGTTCGGGCCGATAGGGCGATACCGGGCCTTCTGTCCAGCCGGTCGCTCTGGGCGGCGATCAGAATCGCGTCCGGTCGCGGCAGCCTGTCGCCGTCTCCCAGCCAGAGGATGATGTCCGCCGCCTCCAGCGCCGCGCGGGCGCGGTCCATACCGATGGCTTCAATGACATCGGCGGTATCAGCGCGAAGGCCAGCCGTGTCGGTAAACAGGAATGCGACGCCCCCGATCGCGGCGGCAACCTCTATCCTGTCGCGGGTCGTGCCGGCGATCTCGGACACGATCGCCGCATCGCGCCCGACCAGGGCATTGAGCAAGGTGGACTTGCCCGCGTTGGGCGGCCCCGCCAGCACGACCCGCACGCCATCGCGCAAGCGTTCCGCCGATGGCGCGGCCAATATTCGGCGAACCTCCCCTGCCAGTTCGGCAAGGCCCCGGCCGATGCGCTCTTCGACCCCGTCATCGGGGACATCGTCCTCGTCGGAGAAATCCAGCGCGGCTTCCGCCCAGGCGGATAGGTTGAGAAGCCGCTCTCTCCAGCCATCGATCTGCCGGCTGAAATGCCCTTCTGCCATCATCAG
The DNA here is from genome assembly GCF_037860795.1 of Sphingobium mellinum. Taxonomy (NCBI): domain Bacteria; kingdom Pseudomonadati; phylum Pseudomonadota; class Alphaproteobacteria; order Sphingomonadales; family Sphingobiaceae; genus Sphingobium; species Sphingobium mellinum. The sequence goes on from NZ_JBANRK010000009.1 coordinate 34,203, forward strand.
CGCGGCACGACGCTGTTGCTGCGTTTCCGCCGCCAACAGGTCCGACAGGCCCTCAACGGCGTTCAGGTCCATGCGGCCATTTAGAAAAGCGCGGCGGGTGAATTCGCCGGCTTCGGCGCGGCGCAGTCCGGCCAAGGCCGACAAGGCAGCTTCGACGCCAGCGATTACAGCGCGACCGCCATGGCAATGCAGTTCGGCCAGATCCTCTCCGGTCGCGGTTGCGGGCCCGGGGAACCACAGCGTCAACGCCCGATCAAGGGGGGTGTCGTCCCCCGGGTCGCGGAGCAGGCTGAGGCGCGCGTGACGCGGCGGCGGCAGACGTCCCGACAGCAATTCCAGCGCCGGCCCGGCGCCCGGCCCGCTGATGCGGATCACCCCTATTCCTGCTGGCGGCCCCCCGCTGGAAAGGGCGAAGATCGTGTCGCTCACACCTGCCTTACGTCTTGTCGCCATTCTTGGGGGAAACCCCGGCCAAGCCGATGTCCATCATCTGCTTGAACAGCCGCATGCTCGCGTCGCCCAGCGGCGCGACGCTCTTGAACATGGTTTCCATCTGCTCGATCCCCGCGCCATCGAAGCTGTCGAGGATCGTTTTGACATATTTGTCATGGATCGGGGTCAAGTCCGGGAGGCCGAGGAAAGCCCTTGCCTCAGCGGGGGTGCAGTCGACGTCGACGCTTAGCTTCATTTGTTCGGCCACCTTCTGCTTGCGGCTTTGACTGACACCGTCATGCAGCAACATGGGCCAGAAAGGCAAATTTTTTGCTCCAGCGGGCGAATTCCTGTCCCCGAAGCAGAATTTATGCCGCATAATTGCGCGATACCAGAAAGGAAAGGATCTCCCCATGCCGCTTTCTCCCATCGCGACGCTGGACAATGATGCGACGTTCGACGCCTATGTTGCGCGGCCAAGCGGCAGTCCAAAGGCCGCGATCGTCGTGATCCAGGAAATCTTCGGGGTAAACGAAGGCATTCGCCGCAAATGTGACAACTGGGCCGCGCAAGGTTATCTGGCGCTTGCCCCTGACCTGTTCTGGCGGGAGAAGCCGCATGTCGAGCTCGACCCGGACGTGCCGGAAGATTTCCAGGCTGCCATCGGCCATATGCAGAAACTGGATCAGGATCTGGCCATCCGCGATATCGAGGCCACCATCAAGGCTGCGCGCGCGCAACTGGGCGGAGAGGGCAAGATTGGCGTAGTAGGCTATTGTCTGGGCGGACGGCTGACCTTCATGGCGGCGTGCCGGACGGATGGCGACGCGTTCGTCGGCTATTATGGGGTGGGCATCGACAACCTGCTTGGGGAACAACATGCCATCGGCAAACCAGTAATACTGCATGTGCCAACCGCCGATGGCTTCGTGCCACCCGAAGTGCAGCAGAAGATGCACGATGGGCTGAAAGACAACCGCCACGTCACGCTGCACGATTATGATGGGCTGGACCATGGCTTTGCCGCAGAAACCGGCGCACGGCGGCGCGAGGACGCCGCTCAGCTGGCGGATCGGAGGACGGCCGAATTCTTTGCAGCAAGCCTTTAAAGGAATAGCGGGATGACTGAGGCCTGGCGAATGGTGGTCCGATCGCATGGCGGGCCTGAGGTGATCGAGCGGGAAGCATTCGAAGTGCCCCTGCCAGGCCCGGGAGAGGTGCTGGTCGCGCAGGATGCGGTAGGGCTGAACTTCATCGACATCTATTACCGCACCGGCCTGTACCCCGCGCCCGTGCCACTGACACTCGGTTCAGAGAGCGCGGGCCATGTCGCTGCCGTGGGACCAGGGGTCAGCAGCTATACCGTGGGGGACAAGGTCGGCACGGTCCATGGCCTGGGCGCCTACGCGACCCACAGGCTGGTGCCCGCCGACCGCTTGATACGCATCCCCGACGACGTCTCCACCGAGGATGCGGCGGCGATGATGCTGAAAGGCATGACCGCCTGCTACCTCGCAGAAGATATACTGGCGCTGAAGCCCGGACAGACAGCACTGGTGCATGCCGCCGCCGGCGGTGTCGGCATGGCGCTGGTGCCGTGGCTGCGCGACAAGGGCGTGGTGATCATCGCCCATAGCGGATCGGCGGAAAAGGCCGCCAGGGTCGAGGCGGATCACAGTCTTCATGGGCCGTTCGACGGACTGGCGAAGCATGTGCATGAACTGACCGGCGGCCAGGGCGTGGACGTCGTCTATGACGGCGTGGGTAAGGACAGCTGGGCCGCCTCAATAGCCTCGCTCCGTCGACGCGGGTTGATGGTCAGCTATGGCAATGCCTCGGGTATGGTGCCGCCGGTCAATCTGCTGGAATTGGGCCGCGCGGGGTCACTCTTCGTCACCCGTCCCACCTTGTTCGACTATATCGCGTCGCCCGAGGCGCTGGCCCACAGCGCCGATCGGCTGTTCGAGAAAATGCGGCGTGGTGTCGTGCCGCCCAGGATCGGCCAGCGTTTTCCACTGGCCGACGCCGCTGAGGCCCATCGGGCGATTGAAAGCCGGCGCACCAGCGGGAGCACCATCCTCGCGCTCTGACCTCCGGCCACCGACCCGCTTAACCTATTTGGCGCCCAGCAGGATCGTCACATTGGCAGCATCCGCCCCTTCCCCAGCGATGTCATCTCTTGCCTGCAACACCCGGTGCAGGGTCGGTCGGATGCCGAAGGCCTCTTGCGCGCGCAGACCTGGAAAGACGGCCACGTCGAGGCTGTTCATGGGAAGCGGCAGCCAGGCGCCGTCGACGAAGATATCCGTGCGAAGGTTTCGGCGCGATCCGCATAAGGCTGAAAAATAGCGCGAATCAAAATGGGCTTTGGATAATAAGGCATAGCCGTCGGGAACGACGGCCCGCTTGTCAAACCGGCCGGCAAAGGCATTGAGCCTGTCGACCAGGCTGCGCAGCGGAGGCACGATCGACATCAGCGCCATGGCGTCCGAGACGCCGCGCCGCGCCCAGAGGCCGCGCATATCCTCCCGGCGGCGATCGAGGCGGTAGCCGATGCGCGCCCATGCACCCAGGCTGTTATACATCATCGCATAGAGCGCCTGATGCCCGTCGACCGTGTCATGATAGCGCAGGTACTGTACCACGGCCCGGACGCCGTACCGATGATCCTTACCCGTTCCCGAAGGCGCCAGGGCCCGCATGAGCCGCATCGAGAAGCACCAGCATTGTTCGCGAATTTGCTCGCTCATTCGCCAGACAGACTGTCGGGTCCGGAAGGCGTCCGGCATCGTCATCAGCCGACCCCCGTCCAAACAGATTTCGATCTTTCGGCCTATGTAGGAATGGCGACCGGGCTTGAAAAAATAGACGTCACCGATGGCTTCGGTCAGATGCTCGTGCGGGATCAGATTAGCCGCCAGGTCGTAAAGCGATGCCCGCCATGGCATTTCCGCGTCGTCGGCCGTCACAAAGTCCCAAAGTGAAGCGATACAGGGATCGCCACGGATGATCACGGCAGCAGCGCCATCGCGGAACAACTGCCCAAGGCACCCGGGTTCCAGTTCCGATGCTTCGAGATAAGCAATCGCGGGGGTTGATCGGCTCGACCTCGCACGAAAATGTTTCATGTCGCCCTTCTTGGGAGGAGTAGGCCGGTCAGCCCATGCGCGGCATTTTCGAGCCGCTGCGAGCAGATGTCCTGCTATTCCAATGTGGTCGACAGGCGGGTGCCTAGGTCGCGTCCGCGCGGCATTTTCGACGGAACGCCGACAGCGTTCGTCCAGCCATCGTTCGGCACCAGCGTCACCCCCCGCTGCCATCGCACGCCCCTCCCCGCCCAAGATATGCCGTGCGGACTCGATAGTCTTTGCGGCCGGGAAAGATGGTCTTGCCGGGCGGGCCGTGACAAGCACGCAAACGGGCATACCTCCAACGATATCTGGTCGCGCCTTCCGGTATCCGATCGCTGAAGCCCTTCCGCGAAGCAGCGCCGGCTGCGACCGGACCAGGGATCCGGGGGAAAATTGATTACCCCCCATGCCAGTTTTATCCTGTCCAACCCGTCCCCTATGCTGCGTGCAGACCGCGTTTCCGGAAAGTGGCCTGGTGCGGTTCGGACAGCGAGGTCTTGGTCGCCCCCCTCCCCGAGTGCGCCGCCGCGCGATTACCTGATGACGGAGTAGCAAGCGCAATGTGCGGACTGGTCGGTGGCTGGAGCGCCAGAAATTTCGACAGATTGCGATCGGCCTTGCCCCGCATGAGCGGCGCGTTGCGCCATCGTGGCCCCGACGACGGTGGCCAGTGGAACGATTTCGACGCCGGGATCGCGCTCGCCCATCGTCGCCTGGCGATCGTCGACCTGTCGGCCGCCGGGCACCAGCCGATGCCATCCGCCAGCGGCCGCTTCATGATCGCCTATAATGGCGAGATCTACAATCATATGGCCGTCCGGCGCTCGCTGGAAGCCATTGGGGCGGCTCCCGCGTGGCGCGGTCATTCCGATACCGAAACATTGCTTGCCGCCATGGAGCGTTGGGGCGTGGAGGATACGCTGCGCCGCTGCATCGGCATGTTTGCCTTCGCGCTTTGGGACCGGGTCGAACAGCGGCTGTGGCTGGCGCGGGACCGTTTCGGCGAAAAGCCGATCTACTATGGCTGGCAGGGCGCCACCTTCCTGTTCGGTTCGGAACTCAAGGCCCTGCGCCGCTATCCTGGCTTCGATGCGTCGGTCGACCGGCAGGCCCTGGCCCTGTACTTGCGCCACAATGCGGTGCCAGCGCCTTTCAGCATCCATGAAGGCATTGCCAAGCTGCTGCCGGGCCACTCGCTGCGCATGGACATGCGCGACCTCAAGGCGGGGATCTGCCCCCAGCCGCACCCCTACTGGCTGGCCGCAGAAGCAGGCGCGCGGCGGCAGAGCGACCCCTTTGCCGGCAGTGAAGCGGATGCCACCGACGCGCTGGAGGATCTGTTATCGGACGCCGTGGGGCAGCAGATGGTTGCCGACGTGCCGCTCGGCGCTTTCCTGTCGGGAGGAGTCGATTCGTCCCTGATCGTGGCGCTGATGCAGGCGCGGTCCAACCGCCCCGTCCGCACCTTTTCGATCGGCTTCAATGAAGCTGACTATAATGAAGCCGCTCATGCATCTGCGGTAGCCGGGCATCTGGGTACGGACCATACGGAATTGTTCGTGTCGCCCCAGGAAGCGATGGCGATCATCCCTGACCTGCCGACCATCTATGACGAACCCTTTGCCGATCCGTCGCAAATCCCGACCAGCTTGGTGGCGCGGCTGGCCCGGCACCATGTGACCGTCGCATTGTCAGGCGACGGCGGGGACGAACTGTTCGGCGGCTACGCACGATATTTTCTGACCGCCGCGATGTGGAAGCGCATGTCGCGCGTGCCGATGCGGATACGCCGGATCGGCGGGCAGCTGGTGCGATCGGTGCCGGAACGAGGATGGGACAGGCTTTACGCCCTTGCCCAGCCGCTGATGCCGGCGCATCGCCGCTGGAGCCACCCCGGCGACAGGCTCTACAAGGGCGCGAATGTCATCCTCGCCCCCGATGAGCGAAGCCTCTACCGGGAAATGATGAGCCATTGGCAGCCCACGGAGTTGCTCGAAGGGGTGACCGAGCCGGCGGCCTATGGCCCGCCCAGAGATGCGTCGGTCGGAGACCTGACCGACTATATGATGTTGGAAGATGCCTGCCATTACATGTCGGACGACATATTGGTGAAGGTCGATCGGGCGGCCATGGCCTGCAGCCTGGAAACTCGCGTGCCGCTGCTCGACCACCGCGTCTTCGAATTCGCCTGGTCGCTGCCACAACACCTGCATGTGCGCGGCGGGAGCGGCAAATATCTGCTGCGCCAACTTCTGTATCGCCATGTGCCGCCGGCCTTGATCGACCGGCCGAAACAGGGGTTCGGCGTGCCTCTGCACAGCTGGCTGCGCGGGCCGCTCAAGGACTGGGCCGCCAGCCTGCTCGACCCGGCGCGCTTGAGGCAGCAGGGCTATTTCAACCCCGAACCGATCCAGCGCAAATGGCAGGAACATCTGTCAGGCACTCGTAACTGGCAATATCAGCTGTGGGACATATTGATGTTCCAGGCGTGGATCGAGAAAGCCGACACGCCTGTCGCCGGAACCGAGCCACTGGCGAGCGTCGCCTGACCTTTCAAAAGCCGACGCAGGTGGCGCCGCCGCTATTTATTTGCATGGCGGATTTAGGGAAGGATGGCGGAGACGGAGGGATTCGAACCCTCGGTACCGTATTCACAGTACGACGGTTTAGCAAACCGTTGGTTTCAGCCACTCACCCACGTCTCCAAACATGGCCTGAACGCCCGCTTGGGGCGGGACAGCGGCTAGGCGAACTGGGCTATAGCGGCGGCTTTCGCGCATGGCAACGGTGCTGCGGCATGAAAAATGCGCTCTTTCCGCGAGCGCTGGATTCGATCCAGCCCGAAATCGACTCGGGTCGCCGTTCGTTCATTGTCGTTTCAGCTTGTTCCTCGATAATCGGCCCTTGTTCGAAAGAGCGGGCGTCGGGGAGTTGCAGGCATGATCGGTTTAGTGAAGCGGGCGACCGGGGGTGTGACACGCACGACCGGTCTGATCCTGGCGGTCGGAGTCATGGTCCTGACACCCGTCGGCGTGCAGGCCCAGGTGCGCACCGTGGACCCCAACACCGCAATCGATGCCGACCTTGCCCCCGTGCCCCAGGCCAGCAGCACGCCAACCGACCCAGGGGTTGATCCCAGCGCACGAGCCAGCAGTGGCACGACGACGTCAGCTGCCCCCGTGCCGTCGACCACAACCGCGACGGGCGCACCTGTGACCGCCAGTTCGGCGCCCCCCGCCCTTTCGCCGTCCGAATCCTACCAGGAGGACGATCTGATCGGCGCGGCAGAAGGCGTGTTCGGCAAGGGCGCGGAGGGCCTGGCCGGCATCATCGAGAAGATCCTGAAGGATCAGGGCCGTCCCAACGCCTATATTGCGGGCCGCGAAGCCTCCGGCGCGTTCGTGGTAGGGCTGCGCTACGGATCGGGCACGCTTAACCACAAGGTGGAAGGCATGCGGCAGGTCTACTGGACCGGGCCGTCAATCGGCTTTGACGTGGGCGGCAACGCAGCCAATACCTTCGTCCTGGTCTATAATCTCTACGACACGCAGGACCTTTATCACCGCTTCCCGGCGGCCGAGGGCACCGCCTATCTGGTTGGCGGCTTTACCGCGAGCTATCTGCGCTGGGGCAGCGTCGTGCTGATCCCGATCCGGCTGGGCGTCGGCTATCGCCTGGGGGTCAATGCGGGATACATGAAGTTCACTGAAAAGCGGAACTGGCTGCCCTTCTGAAGCCTGTCAAAGCAGCAGGCTGAGTTGCGGCCCTGCGCCCATCGCCTCCTGCCGCTCGAGATTGTGCACGCCCAGCCCCAGCAGGCGCGCGCCCATCCGCAACGGCAATTGCGCCTGCAACAACGCCCTGCCCGTTTCCGCCAGAAGATCGGGCGAACGCACCGGCGCCGCGAACCTCTTTGATCGGGTGATGATGCGAAAATCGGCGAACTTTATCTTCAACACCACCGTGCGGCCGTAGGCATGGCTTCTTTCTACCCTGCTCCACAGGCTGGCCGCGATACGATCGATCTCGGTCACCAGCGCCTCCTCGGTCGCGAGATCGTCGAAGAAAGTGTCCTCCACGCTGACTGACTTGCGTTCCTGTCGTTCATGAACGGGCCGATCATCCTGACCCCGCGCGGCACGGTAGTAGAAGGACCCCGCGGTGCCGAAATGCTGTTGCAGAAACCCCAGCTCCCGCGCGCGCAGATCCGCTCCAGTTTCGATACCCAGCGCCTGCATGCGCTGCGCGGTGACCGGCCCCACGCCGTGAATTCGGCGCACCGGCATGGCGGCCATGAACGCCTCACCTTCGCCCGGCCGTACGACACACAGGCCATCGGGCTTATTCTGATCCGAGGCGAGCTTGGCGATCAGCTTATTGTAGGACACGCCGGCCGACGCCGTCAGGCCGGTTTCCTCGCGGATCAGCCGCCGGATTTCCTGCGCGATGAGGGTGGCTGACGCGATGCCGGGCTTGTTGGTCGTGACATCCAGAAAGGCTTCGTCCAGCGAGAGCGGCTGGATGATATCCGTGAAGCGTCCGAATATCTCCCGCACCTGCGCCGAGACCGCGCGATAAACCTCAAAGCGCGGTTTCACGAACAGCAGGCCGGGGCACAGGCGCCGCGCCCGGGCTCCGGGCATGGCGGACTTCACGCCGAAGACGCGCGCTTCGTAGCTGGCTGTCGCCACGACGCCCCGGGGCCCCCCGCCGCCGACCGCGATCGGCTTGCCCCGCAGCGTCCGATCGTCACGCTGTTCGACGGCCGCATAAAAGGCATCCATATCGATATGGATGATCTTGCGCGGGCCAGGCGATGGGAAGTCCATGGGCCGCATTTATGCCATGGGAGAGAACGAAAAGGAAACAGGCCATCCCGCGATGGAGCGTGATCAGTCTTCTTTATCCTTGAGCGCCAGCAATGCGGCGAAGGGGCTCGCCTGTTCCTCGCTCAACACGCCCGCTTCCCTCAGATAGGCATCCGCTTGCGGTGATCGCGGATAGGGATCCATGGTCAGCGCCACCGTTTCCGCCACCGCTTCCCCCATGTCGATCACTTGGCCGTCAAAGCCCACAATATCGCAATCCGACGAATCGATCTCCAGCTCGTCGCCTTCACTGCCACCGCTTTCAGCCACGAAGCGGAGGATGAAATCGGTGTCGATCCTCTCTGGCACCGGCAGGCCGGTGGCGACGCAAGCCTGCGCCAAATCCGCGCGCACCCGGCCGCGCGCGACGATCGCGCCGCTCTCCTGCGTCAGGCTATAATCCGCCTCGAGCCGGTCCAGCGAAATCAGATCGAAGCGCCGCGCCAGCGCTCCGCGCTCGGCCGCATCTGCGGTGATGGTGACCGCTTCGGCGAGACGGGCGATCTGGTCCACCCGAACTGGCCGAGAAAATTCGGGCGTGGCAGCGGCGGTCATCCCAGCTCTCCTGCCACCAGCTGATCCCGCGTGACATGGCGGAGGCGAAGCCAGCGCGCCTGCAATCCCGTCTCCACATGATCCAGCGCTTCGTTCGAGGGAGGGATGCCACGATAGAGGTTGCGGGCCAGCGCCTCCCGCAGATCATGTCCTTGTGCCAGCGCGGCGCGATAAGTCGCCAACCGGCCGCCAAGAGCGCTCACCATCCGGCCTATATGCTTGCCGACCACGACATCGCCAATGCCTTCCTGCCGCAATTGGCCATCCATGTCATCGACAAACAACTCGGTCAGCCACACGCCTTCCTGCACCGCCCCCAGCGCTTCGAGCCGCATCAGCACCTGCGACAGGATCGCGAGGATCATGTCGAATCGGCCATCAATGGTGTCGGGGACCGCGCCCTGGAGATACCAGTGCGGCTGCCGGCCTTCCTGGACGACGGCAATATAAAGCGGCTGCATCGCATGGCGGGGATCGCTCTGCGCAAACAGTCGCTGAAATAGGTTGGGCATGACGTGGAGCTTCCTGGCTGAACCGACCGGGCCCCTCTTGCCGGGGGCCACGCATTTCCATATTGATCGCCGGGCCGCGCGATGCAATGGCGGCGTCTGTTTTAGGGATTTCCGGGCCCTTCCCGGCAGGAGAAGTTCATGCGCCAGTTCAGTCGCCCTACCCCGTCGGCCCGCTTCAGCGGGCGGATGCTGCTGGGCGTCGGCCTCGCGGCGCTGGCCCTGGGCGTGTCGGGCTGCGCCCGCATCCGCACGCATCAGGGCTATCAGGTCGACAAGCTGCTGGTCGATTCGGTCCAGCCGGGCATCGATAATCGGGCGTCGGTGGAAGGAACGCTTGGTCGCCCGAGCTTCACCGCGCAGTTCGGCGACCAAGACTGGTATTATGTATCGCGCGACATGCGCGCGCTGGCGTTTTCCAACCCCAAGCCCGTTTCACAGACCGTTCTGCATGTCCGGTTCGACCAGGCCGGCAACGTTGTGGCTGTTGACCGCATGGGGCTGGAAAAGGTCGCCCGGATATCGCCGTCTGGCGACAAGACCCCGACGCTGGGGCGGCATCGCAGCCTGTTTGACGAGATCTTCGGCAATATCGGCGCTGTGGGCGCGGCGGGCATGGGCGGCGGCGGTGGCGGCGGCAGCAACACCGGCGGGGGTGGCCCGAACGGGAGCTGACGCGCAGGCGTTAATCTCGCGTCGGACTGGCTTGTCACGGCAGCATACGCCTTTATCGCCAGCATCAAGCAAAAGTTAAGTTCCGGGAACATCCATGCGGATAGAATGTTTCGCTATCTACGCGGTCACCAAAGGCCGCTAAGTCTTTGTTGTTTTTGTTGCTCCCATCAGAGGCCTGTTAACAAATATGGACTCGCAAATTCGGGAGTCGCAGGTTATGGTTTGGTATGTCGCTGGCTGTACATCTAAAGTGGTAGCGTTGCCCGTATCGCCTGCGGCTCCATTATAAGCCTCAACAAGAATTTCTGGGTTTGCCAATATCTTAGCAAGGTGTCGTGCTAACCCAAAATTTCCAAGGTCCGGGTCAGGACTCTGAGGTTTGGATTGTGCTAATCGTAAGTTGTTGAAACAAGAAGAAGGGTCGCACTGCAGGCAATTGATCACTGGTCTTTCATTCGTCGTCCGAGGCCTGCTGACGGTGGTGAAAGGGATCATGAGGGGACTACCCAATGGCTTACCCAGTCAATGTGCGTCTGTTGTGCGGTAATGCAATTGTTCGCGAAGGACTTAGCCGTATCCTGATGGAACGGGACTTCCGCGTAACGCAATATGCCAATATCGCCGCCGCGCTTGAGAGAACAGAGGTGCCCGAAGAAGATGGTGGGCCCTCGCTCCTACTTGTCGACAGCGGGACGGAAGACGTGGACAGCGACACCGTCGCCGTCCTGCAAAGACGTTTCCCCGGTTCCTATCTGGTCCTTTTATCGGACCGATTCGACTTTCATGTCATGCTGAAGGCATTCCGAGTCGGCGCCCTGGGCTACATCATCAAGGAAATCTCCTGCGAACGGCTGGTCGCCACGCTCCGCCTGGTTGCCATGGGGGAACGGGTGTTGCCGCCCCAGTTGGCCGATGAGTTGCAGTCGCGGCCGAGCTTGGCCGACGCGCTGGAGGTCGAACGCCCGGTGGACGCAAGCTGTCTGTCCGATCGCGAACTGGAAATCTTGCGCTGGCTGATCATGGGATGCCCCAACAAGGTCATTTCCAAGCGGATGAGCATCAGCGAAGCAACGGTGAAGGTTCATGTGAAAGCGGTGCTGCGCAAGCTGCGCGTCAAAAACCGGACCCAGGCAGCGATATGGGCTGCCAATCACGGAATGCGCGGGGGCGTGGTCGAAGCCGAACCGAACGTCCCGACCGAGGTTGCCGTTCCCCATCCGGCGCACATTCCGCAACTCGAAATAGCAGGCGCGATCGGCCGTATCTGATGCCCGCAGCGCGCGTCGCCGAAGCGGCGCGCGCCGGCCTCCTTCCGCAATCCGTAAAAGCCCCTCCCCACCAGACCTTGCGGTAGCCTGTCGGCCGCGCGCAAATGCTGCTATGATCCCGTCCGTCGGAGGACTCGGGGCAAGGAGGCGGTGCCATGACCCTCACGCGCTGGACCATTGAGGGAAAAGAATTCGTCCACTGCAATTGTGCCTATGGCTGTCCATGCCAGTTCAATGCGCTGCCCACCCACGGGCATTGCCAGGCCGTGGCAGCGATAGACATCCAACGCGGCCATCATGGGGATGTCGACCTGTCCGGGCTGCGCATCGGCATGATCTTCGCCTGGCCAGGGCCAATACATGAGGGTGACGGAGCGGTCGTCCCGCTGGTCGACGAACGCGCCGACCCGCGCCAGCGCGAGGCGCTGCTACGGATCATGACCGGTCTCGACACGGCTGCCGGGTCCACCATCTTCCAGGTCTTCGCCCCGACCTTTTCGACCGTCCACGATCCCGTGTTCACCGCGATAGACCTGCAGGTCGACATTGACCGCCGGACCGCGCGCCTGACTGTTCCCGGCTGGATCGATGCGCGCGGCGAACCGATCATCAACCCCGTCACCGGCGAAGAGCATCGCGCCCGCATTCATCTGCCGCAAGGCTTTGAATACGACGTCTGCGAAGTCGGCCGCGGGTGGGCCAGCACGCAGGGCCCTGTCGACGTCCAGCTGAGCGATTCGCATGCCCAGTTCGCGCGACTGCACCTGACAGAGAGCGGCGTTGTCCATTAGGAAGGTCGCTTCACATCCATCCGGCGCGGCACATCGCCTCCAACACATGCTTTCGCGCAACAGCCTGATCGTGGGCGCGGCCCTGCTGCTGCTGACCGCACTCGCCTGGTCTTGGCTATGGTTCGCGCCGGCTGGGGCGGATGGCGTGAGCCGCGCGGACATGGGGGCCATGGACGGCATGGACATGGCCGGGATGCCGATGCCCTTGCCCATGCCCGCCTGGTCGATCACCTATCTGTCCATGGCCTTCCTCATGTGGTCGGTCATGATGGTGGCGATGATGCTGCCCTCGGCCGCGCCGATGATCCTGCTGCACGCCCGCATCGACCGACCTGAATCGGAAATCGCGCGGCTGGGGAACAGCGCCCTGTTCATCCTCGCCTATCTGCTGGCCTGGAGCGGATTCGCGGCATTGGCCGCCGTCTGCCAGGCGCTGCTGCTGGAGCTTGGCTGGCTTTCACGCGCGCAACTGGCACTGGGGCACGGGGTCACGGCCGCCGCGCTGCTGATGCTGGCCGCCATCTATGAAATGACTCCCGCCAAACGACGATGCCTCGATCAATGCCAGGCGCCGCTTATCTTCGTCCACCGCTATTGGCGGCCGGGTCCGGCGGGAACATTCCGGCTTGGCCTGCGCCATGGCCTTTTTTGCCTGGGCTGTTGCTGGGCATTGATGCTGCTGCTGTTCGTGGGCGGCGTGATGAATCTGGCCTGGGTGGCGCTGCTGACGATACTGGTGACGGCGCAGAAGGCGGCACCGCCGCGCTGGAGGGCGCACCGCTGGACGGCGGCAGCGCTGCTATTGACGGCGCTCTTCCTGCTGCTGCGATCCGCCTGACCCATCCTCTTGTACCGGAAGAGCTAGTCCGATCGGGGTAGGGGGCGCTCCACCCGTCGCCGAACAGCGCCCCGGGTTTCGATGGCACCATTAGGGTGGTAACTCCGAAGAGCCCCGGCAGTCCGAGCCCCCGCCTGTTATAACTCTCTGATCCTTGGAAGATTTGGGGACATCACATGACGGAAATGCTGACTGTCGGCCTCAATGGCTTTGGTCGTTTCGGCCTGCATTTGCTGAAATACTGGCTGGACCGCAATGAGGACACGCCCTGGCAGATAGGCTGGATCAATGATGACACCCTGCCGCTCAAGGACGCTTACCGCCTGATGCTGAGCGACGACTATGTCATCTTCAACAAATACAAGGTCTATGCCGAAGATGATTCGCTGACCTTCCTGCAGCCCAACGGCCGCAAGCATGTTCTGCGCTACACCAACTGCCGGAAGGACCAAATTCCCTGGGCGGGAGAGCCGGACCTCTTCTTCGAATGTTCGGGCAAGAACACCATCGCGCAGCGCTGCGGCGATTTCCTGACCGGCCGCACCCGGCAGGTGCTGATTTCCGCCACCTCCTGGGATGCGGACGCAACGCTGGTCTATGGCTATAATCACGAAAAGTGGCAGCCCGACCTGCGGACCATTTCCTATGGCAGTTGCACGGTGAACGGCTATGTCCCCCTGGCCCACTGGTTCAACGGCATGTACGGCCTGGTCAGCAGCGACGTGAACGTGATCCACAATGAAGCGCGCCACAAGCGGACCGGAGAAACCCTCCTGCGGAAATTCTGCACGCTGGAAAAATCCGGACCGCAGTTGCTGCCCTGGCTGGCCGAGGACCGCTTCATCGTCAACTACACGGTGGTTCCATACAGCGGCGTGTCGATGATGGACATGCGCTTCCGCTGCCTCCGCGCGCCGACGGTGGAGCAGCTGGCAAGCGACCTGTCGATCGCCATGGCCGACGGCGGCCCCCTGGCGGGGCTTTACGACATGGATGTCGCGGACATCGGGCCGGAAGTCTACAACTGCACGAGCTATTCGGCGGTCATCATTCGAAACTCGCTGCGCGTCCTGCATGACGAGGTCTATTTCCAGACCTATTTCGACACCGAAAATTCGGTCAACCGCTTCTACGACCTGTCCTGTTTCGTGGCGCGGCGGATGCTGGGCCAGGCCGCCGGGGACGAGGGCAAGGTCGTGGCCTTCACCCAGGCGCTAGAGGCATGCTGACCTTGGCGCGCGGGAGCGACATCAGCCTGGCGGACGTGGCCGCGCTTTTTGCGGAGGTCTTCCAGATCCCGGCTGAAACGGTCAACAGCGCGACCAGCGCCGACGACGTGCCGGGATGGGATTCGATGGGTCACCTGGTGCTGGTCCAGACCATCGAGGAACGGTTCAAGATCATGCTCGAAATGAACGAGATGTTCGAAATCGTCGACGTCGGATCCGCGCTGACGGTGCTGCAACGGCATGGGGTCAGCGGACATGCCAACTGATGACGTCCGTAACCTGTCGCAGGCTGTTCGCCAGGTCGCCGCCGCTGAACCGGATCGCGAATATCTGGTCGTGGGCAACAGGACGTGGAGCTATGGTGAGGCCGACCGGCTGATCGACAGATGCTGCGCCCGCTTCGCCGATCTTGGCCTCGAACCGGGGGACATGGTCAGCGCCATCATCGACAATGGCGCTGACTATGTTGTTTTGTACATGGCCTCTCTGCGCTTCGGGACTATCTTCAACCCCTTCCCCTTCACGATGGAAGCGCAGGATATCCTTGGCTACCTAGAGCACATCCGGCCCAGGCTGGTGCTATGCCGGCATAGCCATTATGCGAAGCTCACCGGGCAAGACGATTATCCGACCGAAATGCTGCCTCCCGCCTTCCTGGACGAGCTGCCGGAGCACGCGGGACCCTGGCCCATGTTCGAACCCGGCCCAAGGTCGCCGGCCTGCCTCTATTATTCATCCGGGACAACCGGCAATCCCAAATGCATCCTGTTCAGCCATGCCAATATGATGGCGAACATCCGGGCGATCGTGGAGGGCTTCCGCTTCGACGAGAAAGAACGCCACCTCATCGTCCTGCCCATGGGGCATACGGCGTCGATCAACTATTCCCTGCTGCCCTGCACGCTGACGGGCGGATCAGTGGTCATCGCCGCCTCCTTCTGGAGCGCGCGGCCCCGCTTCTGGAGCCTGATCCGAGACCAAGCCATCACCTATGTCGAGGTTGTGCCCAGCGTGCTGGCGGCACTCCTGGAAACACCCTTTGCCGACGATGCTTCCGTAAGCCTCCCGGCGCTACGCTTCGTCGGCTGCGGATCCTCGACGCTGCCCGGTGAACTGCAGCGCCGCTTCATCAGCCGGTTCGGGGTCAGGGTGGCCAATCTCTATGGCCTCTCGGAAACGGGGCCGAGCCATGTCGACTATCCGCTCGATCCGGATTGGGAGCCGGGCTCCATCGGCTTCCCGCTGTCCTGCAACCGATGCTTCATCGTTGATGGGGATGGCAAGCCGCTTCCCGACGGCGAAGTCGGCGAAATCGCCATCAGCGGACCCAATGTGTTCATCGCATATCGCGGCAATCCTACGCTTTACGCCAGCGTGGTGCACGACGGCGCCTTCTATACCGGCGACCTCGGCCGGATCGATGAAAGCGGCCGTTTCTGGTTCATCGGGCGGAAGAAGGAACTGATCATCAAGGGCGGCGTCAACATCGCGCCCGACGAGATCGACGAGGTGATCTACAAGCTGCCCGGCGTTGCCGTCGCACTGACCGTCGGCAAGGCGGACGATTATCTGGGCGAGAAAATCCATTCCTTCATCGTGCCGGCCGATGGCGCAGCCCTGACCGAAGCGGACATAAGAACGCATTGCAGGTCCTTCCTGTCGAGCAGCAAGGTGCCCGACCATATCTCCTTCGTGGCGGCAATTCCGGCGGGTCATTCCGGCAAGTTCCTGCGGCGCGAAATGCAAAGGCAAGCCTCGTGACGCGGCTAGGCTCGGAACTTCAGCTCGCGCTGGACGCGGCCCAGGTGATCGCGCAGACCCAGATGGAACGTTTCGACAAGGATTTCCGGGTGCTTCGCAAGGAAGCGCGCGAATTCGTCACGAGCGTGGACCTGGAATGCCATGCGCTTGCGCACGAACGGCTCGGCATTTGCGCGCCGGTTCTGTCGGAAGAAACGCGGGGCGACTTCGACTTCGGCCATGATCTGTGCTGGATCGTCGACCCTCTCGACGGGTCGCACAATTATATCGCGGGGCTACCCAATTTCGGCGTGTCGATCGCGCTGGTAGAGTCGGGACGCTTCGTCCTGGGCGTCATCGGCATTCCATTCTTCGGCGAGGTCTACCACGCCGTGGAGGGTCAGGGCGCTTTCCGCAACGACATCCCCGTCCGCGTGTCGCCCAACGCGGTCCTGTCCAAGGCGATGATCGCCTATGACAACCAGTTCCACCTCTCGGCGGGCGGCTTCGACCGCTATCGGCGGCTCACGGAGGCTGCCTTCACCACCCGGATCCTGGGATCGGCGGCCTATGACCTCGCCCTGGTCAGCCGCGGCCGCATCGATGCCCGCGTCCTGAACGCAACCAAGGTATTCGATGTCGCGGCGGGGATCGTGCTGGTGCGCGAGGCCGGTGGGCAGGTGACCGATTTCGCCGGTTGCGACGTGCATGTCGGATCGAAGGAAATCCTCGCCAGCAACGGCCAGACGCACGGCGCCCTGCTGTCGGTTCTTGAGGAAAAGATGGATGAAGAAGCTGATCTTGTACACGGCGGGATCGGGATCGCGCGAGATCCTGGTCAGCATCCGCGATTCGAACCGATACCGGCCGGACTGGGAGCCGGTGGCCTTTGTCGATGAAGACCCGGCCAAGATCGGCACAGTCATAGATGGCCTGCCCGTCCACGGGCCAACCCAGGAATTCGGCCCGGACATGCACGCGCTCTGCGGGACGATGAACCCGATCGTGCGGCGGCGCATGTCCGAGGAACTGATCGAGGCGCGCGGTCAGACGCTGGCGACGGTCATCCACTATGGTGCGCTGGTGGCCCAGGGCTTGGTGCATGGACCCGGGCTGGTGCTGATGCCGGGCGTGAAGGTCAATTTCGACGTCCGCTTCGGCAAGGGCGTGCATATCCTGTGGAACTGCATGCTCGGCCACGGGCTGCGCGTTGGTGATTATGCCACGCTGCTGACCAATGTAACGGTGCTGGCCGACTGTTCGGTCGGCTATGCCGCCAGCGTAGGGAGTGGCAGCGTGCTGAGCCCGGGCGCGCAGGTCGAGGATGGCGCACTCGTGGGCGTGGGGACGACCTTGCTGCGCAGGGTGGAAGCGGGCGAATCCGTCATGAGCATGCCGCGCATCGTCAAGTGGAAGCGAAAGCCCGAAGCCATAGCGCATTGAGGATGCGAGAGGTGGATCGAAGATCCAGTCCGGCGGGGAGACCGCGGTGAAGCAGATCGACAGACAAGTGGCCGCATCTTTGACCGCCGAAGGCGTCGGCCGCCGAGCCACAGCCGCAGCAACCCCCTACCGGCCCGACCTTGATGCGCTGCGCGCGGTGGCAGTTATCGGCGTGGTCCTTTTCCATGTCGGGCTTGCCAAGGCCGGCGGCGGCTTCGTCGGCGTCGACGTTTTCTTTGTCATTTCCGGCTTCCTTATCACCCGGCTGATCATCGGCGAACTGGAACGGGGCACCTTTTCCTTCGTCCAGTTCTACCAGCGGCGGATCAGGCGGATTTTTCCCGCGCTGATGCTGATGCTGCTGGTCTGTTCGATAGCCTGCACCTGGCTGCTGTTGCCTGACGACCTGCGCCGCTATGGCCAAAGCACGGCGGCGGCGGCCTTATCGGCGTCCAATGTCTGGTTCTGGATGAAGACCAATTATTTCGATGGACCGGCGCTTTTCAAACCGCTGCTCCACACCTGGTCGCTGGCCGTCGAGGAACAATTTTACCTGTTCTTCCCGCTGTTCATGCGCTGCATATGGCCATTGGGCCGCACGTGGGTTCCACTTATCCTGACGGCCTGCGCGGCTCTTTCCTTCGCAGCCTGCATCGCCATCATGCGCAGCGATCCGTCCGCCGCCTTCTACCTGACACCCTTCCGGGCCTGGGAACTGCTGACAGGCGGGCTGCTCGCCACCGGCGCAGTTCCGCTGATTGCCCGCGCAGCGTGGCGGGAGGCAGCGGCAGCGGCGGGGCTCGTCATGATCCTGATCGCGGTGCTGACCTATTCGGAATTGACCAACTTCCCCGGGATGGCAGCGCTCCTCCCGTGTGTCGGTACGGCGCTCGTGATTCATGCCGGCAGCAGCGGCCCCTGTTCGGTCAGCCGGGCGCTGGCCATCAAGCCGCTCATCTGGGTGGGATTGATAAGCTATTCGCTCTATCTGTGGCACTGGCCAATTATCGTACTCGCTCGCTATCTCACGATCGACGAACTTCGGTGGCCGTCTGCCGCAGCCCTGGTCGCCGCTTCCCTGGCGGTCGCCACCCTTTCCTATCATTTGGTGGAGAAGCCGTTTCGCGCCGCTCGGGGACAGCGCCCGTCCATCGTCCTCGCAGGCGGCGCTGCCGTCACCCTGGCGGCCGCAGCGATCGGCTTCATCATGTATGCCGGCCACGGCTGGCCCGGCCGTTTCGCGGCCGACGTCGCGCGCCTTGAAAGCTACAAAACCTCCGAAAATCCCAACGAGGACAAATGCCTCAAGGTGAAGCTACAGTTGGCGCCTCATTCGCCCTGCACGATAGGCGATCCGGCCCAAGCCAGCGTCTTCCTGTGGGGAGATTCGCACGCGGGCGTGATGTATGGCGCGCTGTCCGCCATCGCGAAAGACCATGGGCCCGCCACCATCTACGCCGCCACGTCTCGCTGCCCGCCGGTGGTTGGCCTTGGCACGGACGACAGCTGCGTTCGTGGCAACGACCGCCGCCTGCAATATGTCCTGCGTCATCCGCAGATCGGCACGGTGATCCTTGCCGCGCGCTGGTCACTGTATCTCGAAGGCCGCGCCGTCGACATCGGGCCGGACGAAACCAACGGCAACACCCCGGTGCTGCAATGGCACAACGGGCAGCAGATCGAACGCTTCTCTCCGGCCGCGCGGGCGGCCTTCACCTTCAGCCTGGACCGGTTGATCGACACGCTGCTGGCTGCGGGCAAGCGGGTTGTGCTCGTCTATCCCGTGCCCGAGCTGGGCTACGACGTGCCCTCCCGCGCCGCGCGGATGCGGGCGGCGGGTGAGGATCCGGCTGATTTCACGGTGCCGGCGGCCGTCTATTTCCGTCGCCAGGACCATGCGCTCGAAATATTGAATGGCCTGGGCCAGCGGCGCGGGCTGATACGCATCTATCCCGAACGGGTGCTCTGTCCTGCCGATCGCTGCCTGTCGGTGTTGCACGAAACGCCGCTCTATTATGACAGCCATCATCTGAGCATGCCGGGATCGCGCCTGCTGGTGCCGCAGTTGGCAAGGGCGCTACGCGTCAAGCCGCCACAGTCCTAATTCGCGCGAACATTTCGGGCAGCCCCAGCGCTTCGCCAAGCGCCTCTTCCCACTGCATCAGGATGCGGTCGATCGTAAAACGCTGAGCCCCGGCACGGGCCCCTTCGGACAGGTGCCGGCGAAGGTCGGGATCGGCGCAGAGCTTGACAAGGGACTCGCCCAGCGCCTGAACATCGCCGTCAGGCACAAGCAGGCCGCTGACGCCATCGGTGATCATCTCTCCTGGACCGAAGCAACAGTCGAAGGAAATGGTCGGCACGCCTGCCGCCATGGCCTCGCCCACTACGATACCCCAGCCTTCGAAGCGGGATGACAGGACGAAAATATCGGCGTCATGCAGCCATGCGCCATGGGCTTGGGTGACACCCGGCATGACGACGCGATCCCGCAGGCCCAAGGCGTCGCGCCGCGCCTCCAGCCGCGCACGTTCCGGTCCTTCGCCCCAGATGATGAGCGACCAGTCAGGAATTTTGTCGGCGGCGCGTGCAAAGGCGTCCAATAGAAGGTCAAAACCCTTTTGCGGCACGAGTCGTCCGACCGCGACGACACATCGGCCGCAAGGCCGATCGCGGTCCACCTCAACCGGCGCATAGGTGGGATTGGGAATGACCCATTGCCGGCGACCCGGTGCCGGGGGAAACTGGCGCATCGCCCCATGGGTCATCGTCACCAGTCCCTGGGCGCGGGCATAGGCGTAGCGGCGGAGCACCGTCCATATGGCTCCGGGTCGCTGCTTTAGCGGGTTGTTGCGTTCCGAAACGATCACTGGGATCCCCAGCGGCCGGGCCGCCATAATGCTGACGACATTGGTCCGGGTAAGAAAGCTGACCACCAGGTCTGGTAGAATGTTGTCCAGGGCAGCGCGCAGGGCGGCGACGCGGTCGCGGACGGCCATGGCCGATCGCAGCATTGGCAGCCGACCCGACGGATGGCCGAGCTGGACCACGGACACGGCGGCGTCATGCTGATAATAGGGCGCCGTTCCCGGTTCTTCGAAAGTAAAGAGCGTCACCGCCCAGCCCGATCGGCTGAAATGGTTGCACAGCAGGCTGACGATATGCTCCGATCCTCCGGCGCGCAGGCCGGGAAGAACGAAGGCAACATGCGGCTTTCCCGCCAGAGGGGCGTCCGCCCGGACCGGTTTCGTCATGGAGCGAGAATGTTAGCAGCGGACGGGCGAATCCATCGCCCTTGCGTATGATATCCCGATGGGAAGGCGTCCGGGTCTCTCGCTCTTCGATGGCGGCTCGCATTAGGGCTAATCCCTATTGGCCCTCATGCTAGCCAAGCGCCCAGCTTCATACCGCGGGAACACGGGCTAAGGTCATGAGGATACAGGCATCCGTTGCGCCGACCGGATGCCGGGAGCCCCCTATGAAGATTCTCCACGTCATCACCGCCCTGAACGTCGGAGGAGCGGAAACCATGCTGGCCAAACTGGTCGAGCATGAGCGTGCCGAGGCCATCGACACGCCATGCGTGATATCGCTGATGCCGCCCGGCGCCGCGGCGATCCGCATGCGCGCCAGCGGGACAGCCGTGCATGATTGCGGCCTGACCGGAGCGACCACCCTTGTTCCTGCAATCATGCGCCTTCGGGCGCTGGTCCGGCAGGAAAAGCCCGATATCGTGATGGCGTGGATGTACCATGCGCACCTGGCCTCGATGCTCGCCAATGGGCTGCAGGCGCGTCGCACGCCGTTGATCTGGAACGTACGCCACAGCATCGATGACCTGCGCCAGGAAAAGCCGGCGATGCGCGCCGTGGTGCGGATCGCTGCGCTACTTTCGCGCCGCACCGCGATGATCCTCTACAATTCGCACGCCGCAGCTCGTCAGCATGAAAGGCTGGGCTTCAGCGCCAAACGATCGCTCGTGGTGCCCAATGGCTTCGACTGCGATCTTTTCCGTCCGCGACCAGGGGCAAGGGAGCTGCTGGCCGCACGCCTGGGCACGGATCCTGCCGCCCTGATCGTGGGAATGGCCGCGCGCAACCACCCGATGAAGGATGCCGCGAACCTGGTGGATGCGGTGAAACGGGCGCGGAGCGCCGGTATAGACATCCACCTGCTGCTGACAGGGGAGGGCATGGACAGGCCAGCGGGCCGACTCGCGCAATTGATCGGCGAACTTCCCCGCGAGCGGGTGACGCTGCGCGGCCATGACGGATCCCTTCCGGACCTTCTCCCGGGGCTTGACCTGCTGGTGCTGCCCTCCGCCTGGGGGGAAGGCTTTCCCAATATATTGGGCGAAGCCATGGCCTGCGGCTTGCCGTGCATCGCGACCGATGTGGGCGACAGCGGTTGGATTATCGGCGATTGCGGGATGGTCGTCCCGCCACGCGATCCCCGCCGTCTGGCCGAGGCACTGCTGGCGATGTCGGGGCTGGACCGGAATGGGCGTCAACGATTAGGCCGCGAGGCGCGCGAGCGGGTTAAGCGCAACTTCTCCATGGACAGCATCGCCCGCGCCTACGCGCAGGTCTATCAGGCGGCCCGATCCGGCACCCTGGACCCGTCCGATCAGCCCTGGCACGGCGCCCGCGAGCCCCAGGTGATGTAAATGGCGCACATCCTTTCCGCCTCCGCCGCTTTTCCCGAGGCCGCGACCGCCCCACCCAAAGACAAGGGCGACGCTGGCCCAACCCGCATCTGCTTCCCCTTCGGCGGCGGCATCGTCGGCGGGAGTCATATTTCCGCGGTAAAGCTGATCCAGGGGCTGGACCGCACGCGCTATTCCCCGATCATCCTCCTGCATCATGAAGAGGGGCAGCTCGGCGAGTTCCTGCGGGCCGAGGGTCTGGACTTCACCCCCCTTTCGGGAATCGGTTTCTTCGGGAACGGCTATGGCGTTCAGCGAAAGCGGGGCGCCCGTGCGACGCTGGGCGCGGTGCGGGATCAATGGCGCCTCGCCCGGCTCCTGCGACAGAACCGCGTGCGGATCGTCCACACCAATGACGGGTCGATGCACGTGTCCTGGGCGCTACCCGCCAAGCTCGCGGGCGCCCGGCTGCTATGGCATCATCGCGGCGCCGCCGACGCACGGGGCGTGCGGTTCTTTGCGCCTCTCGCGGCCGATTGCATCGTGGGCGTTTCGGACTTCGCCCTGTCTCGAGTTCGTCGCATACCCCACATCGCCCGCAAGACGGCTGTGGTCTACAGCCCGTTCGACGCCCGCGCGGAGCCGGTCGACAGGCGCCAGGCGCACGACGCGCTCACCACTGAACTGGGCCTTGATCCGGCCACCAGGCTGATCGGCTTTTTCGGCCATTTCCAGGAGCGCAAGCGGCCGTTGCTGTTCATCGACATGGTCCATCAGATAGGCCTCATGCGCCCCGACCTCCCCGTCACGGGGCTGATGTTCGGATCGCCGCTGGTCGCGGGAATGGAAGAACAGATGAAGGAAAAGGCAAGGTCGCTGGGCATCGCAGACCGCCTGCGGCTGATGGGGTTCCGCTATCCATCCGCGCCGCTGATGGCGGGCTGCGACATCCATGCGGTGCCCGCCGTGCAGGAGCCCTTTGGACGGTCGCTGATCGAAGCCATGCTGCTGGGCACGCCGGTCGTGGCCGCAGCTTCGGGCGGCAATATCGAGGCGATCGACCACGGCGTGAACGGCCTGCTAACGGAAGCGGACAATCCTGCGGCTATGGCGGCGGCGGTCATCGAACTGATCGATTCGCCCGGCCGACTGGCCCGGATCTCGGAGACCGCGCTGCTCTCCGCGAGCCAGCGCTTCGGCGCCGAGCGCCACGTCGACCAGATCAGCGCCATTTACCAGGCGCTGCTGAGCCCCGAGCGAATGAGGGCCGCGCGGTCATGGTGAGCCACAATAAAATGCCCATACTTGGTGTCGCAATCGCCGCGTTGCTGCTGACACCCTTCGTCGCCCCGTCCGATCTCTTCACGCACCAGCTGAGCATGGACCCGGATCTGGACGGATCCTCGGTGCTGCCTGAGGTAGCGGGGGTGGAGGCCTTTCCCGGCGCCGAAGGCTTTGGCCGGCGCGCCCGGGGAGGCCGCGGCGGCATGATCATTCCCGTCACCACGCTGGCGGATCACGGCCCCGGATCGCTGCGCGCCTGCATCGAGGCATCGGGACCGCGCACCTGCATCTTCCGGGTCGGCGGCGTGATCCGATTCACCACGCGGCGGCCGATCATCACGCACCCTTATATCACTATCGCCGGCCAGACCGCGCCGGGCGGCGGCATCATCATCACGCATGGCGGCGGCGTCGATGGCTACACGCCGATCATCGCCAAGAACACGCACGACGTCGTCATCCGCCACATTCGTGTGCGCACCGACCTCAACGGCACGGATCGTGGCAGCAACGGCGCGTTCCTGTTCGAACATAGTCAGAACGTCATTTTCGACCATGTCAGTGGCGCCTGGTCGCAGGACCAGATCATGACCGGCTATGACGAGAACGACAATATCACCATTTCCAACTCGATCTTCACCGAGGGCATCCCCAGACACGACAAATGCGCGCTGCTGGGCTCGAACCCCCGAAAGCCGCAGAAGATCAGCTTCATCCGCAATCTTTGCGCTCATAATGGAGACCGCAACCCGGACGTCAATTTCACGCCCCACTCCTGCATCGAGGTGGTGAACAACGTCCTCTACAATGGTGAATCCCAGTTCACCGAAGTGCATGAGGTATTTGGCGGGACATCGGTGAGCATCGTGGGGAATTACTATCGCAAGGGTCCCAACAGCCGATCCAACATCGCGGCAATCGACCGCGTGCTCGACAATGGCACGGGGCAGTCGCAGATCTTTCTTGCCGGCAACAAGCTCGACCATGTTCCGCTGCTGAAGAAGAGCACGGTGGATGTCGCGCTGGTCGCCCGGCCCGTCTGTCCGCTCAGCGTCCGCGCCGTGCCGGCCGAGCAGGCCTATGCCCAGGTGCTGGCACAGGCGGGCGCATTCCCGCGTGACACGCTCGATATGCGGACGGTGAACGAAGTGCGAACCAGGACTGGCTCCATCATCCGCGACCCCGCCCTACGCAGCGGTCCACGCCCGCTACCTACCCTCGCGCCCGGAACGCCCTATGTCGACCTGGACGAGGACGGGATGGCCGATAGCTGGGAAAGGGCAAACGGCCTCGATCCGATGCGAAACGACGCCTGGCAGGATGCTGACCACGACCACTGGCTGAATTTCGACGAGTTTCTGGATTTCGCCCATCGAGAGGTTCTGGCCGGCCGACAACTGCGCTGAGCGCCATCAATATTGCATCCGCAATTCCACGCCCAGAATGCTGCGGTCGAAATCGTCAGTTGGCCGGGTGCTGTTGCGGCTTGCCAGCCTGCCGGTCAGGGCGACGGCCAGATGGCGGTTGAACAGATATTCCACCTCCAGCTGGCCGGCGATCATCCGTTCATGTTGCTGGCTGCCGATGAAGGTGGTCCGGCGGTATATGACGGCACCCTGCCAACGCAAATTATGGTAGATTTCGTTCTGAAAACCCAGCTGAAAACGCGTGTCGGTACGCGCTTCGGCGCCTTGCCGGACCGTGGCGACGTCCCCGCGAAAACCCTCCAGCGTGAAGGCGAGGCGCGGTGTCGGTGTATAGATAAGCCCCGCCGACACGGACAGGCCGGAGCGGGCCTTCTGGCCCGGGTCGTCGGGCTTGAAACGGAAGACGCCGATCGCCGCTTCGCCGCGTATCAGACCACCCGGCTCGAAAGCGATGCCCCCGCGGGCGCCATAAGTTTTGGAGTCACGGTCCACGCCCGAGGAGTCCACAGGCAGGCGGAAGTCGCGGGCGGAGATGAACACTTCACCGAAGGCGTTGATGATTCCGCTGACGCGATAGCCGACGCGTCCCGAGCCGGCATATTGGCTGTAATCGCGTTCGGCATCGACGGAGGCGAGCGCATTGTTGCGCATCGCACTGCCCTTTAACGCCAGGATGATCCGTGCGCCTTCGTGGGTAAAGCCCAGTTCGCCGCGAAGCTGGTCATAGCGCCGCGGGGGAGTGCCCGGCGCGGTCAGCGATTCCGGTTCGCCGCGCTCCTCGACCAGCCGCGTCCAGCCGGCCCCGGCGGTCAGCGTGTCGCTGTCCGAAAAGCGATAGACGCCATCCAGTCGCGCGCTGCCGGCTTCCGAATTTTCCCTCCTGTTGGAAAAATAGCGCCGCACCGCGGCGCGCGCCTGACCGCTGAGGTCGAAGCGATCATCCTTATATTGCAGGTTCACCCAGGGCGACAGCGTCACCCGCTCGTCATCGATCTTGTTCGACGGTAGGGCATAGACGTTCGAATCATATTCCAGCCGAGCGTCGACGCCGACATAGGCGGACAGGCGACCCCACTGAATCGGCGTTGCATTATATTCGGCCGGCGCCTCGATCAGCGGGGTCGCACGATCGAGTTGCTGCGCTGCCGCCGGCACGGACAGACCGGCGAGACACACGCTCGAGCAGAACGACGCGAAGCGAAAGGCGGTCAAAACCATTTCTCCACGACCTTGACGGTGTCACCCGGCTGGATGGGCGTATTTTCAGACGCCTTGGCCGTGGCGGCCGCGCCGTTTACCTGGCGAATGATCGCAACGGTGTTGCGGTTGGCGCGGAAGGTATAGCCCCCCGCGACCGACACGGCGGTGACCACCGTCATGCCGGGGCGATAAGGATATTCGCCCGGGCTGCGGACCTCGCCGAGTATGTAGATCGGTCGAAGCTTGACGGGCTGGACGCTGACCGCAGGCGAGATCATCAGTTTCTTGTCGACGAGCTGGGTGGCGATGCGCTGTTCCAGCTCGGGGATGGTCGATCCGCTCGCCGGAATGCCCCCCACAAGCGGCAGGTTCAGTTCGCCTCGATCGTTGACGACGAAGCCAGTACCGCTTTCGATCTCGGCCATGCCGGGCACGATGACGCGCAATTCATCGCCCGGAGCGAGCCGATATTGATTGGCATTGGCGGTGGAAACGGCGGGAAGCCCGGAAATTGAAGCGCATGCCGTCGAAAGACTGAGCATCAGGGGCAGGCCGACTGCAGGAAAGAGCCGCATGATCATCTCCCTTTCTTTTGTCTTCAGCGTGCCGGCGCTGTTCGACATGTTTCAGGACAGCAACGAAACAAAGTCAACCCAGTCACCATTGGGCTAGAACAACCGCGAAGAAATACTTTTATTCAGTGCGTCGAGTAGCGTCGTCGCCGCCAGAATCATCGCTTGCGCCCCCAGCAGATGATCGACCGGCAGCATCAAGCTACGCTCGCCCACCTCGGCAGCAATGGGCAGCGGATAGTGGTTAGGGTGGCCACCACCCATCACGGCCAGTTCGCGCGACATGTCGGGGCACGAACCCGTGCCGGCAGAGATGCCCAGGTCAACCAGGGCCGAGATGATCGCCGCACGATCAACCCCCAATTTTACCGCCTCGCGCGTCAACATGGCGTAGAATTTGTAGCGGGCATGATCCACCCCATCAGGCACGACGGGCACGTGGAGCAGCGGATGCTCACCCAGCGATCGGGCCAACAGGGCAGCGTTAGCGCGCCGACGGACGAGCCACGTCGGCAATTTGGCAAGCTGCGCGCGACCGATTGCAGCCTGCATTTCCGTCATCCGCCAGTTGGACCCGAAACTGTCATGCATATAGCGGAAGGCATGGCCGGACGCGGGCCCGCCAAGCATCGCGACATTCTTGCCATGATCCTTGTAGGCCCAGGCACGCCGCCAATGGTCCGCTTCCCGCAGCAGCAGCATGCCGCCTTCTCCGCCGGTCGACATGATCTTGTCGGTGCAGAAGGAGAAGGCAGCCGCATCGCCGAAGGAACCGACCTTGCGCCCGCGTAGCGCCGCGCCATGCGCCTGGGCGCAATCCTCGACGATCCACAGGCCGTGCCGGTCGGCGAGCACGCCCAGCGCGTCCATGTCGCAGGGCCAGCCGGCGAGATGGACGCACAGGATCGCGCGGGTCCGACCGTTGATCCGGTCGGCAACGCTCACAGGATCGATCGTGTGGCTTTCAGGGTCGATGTCGGCAAAGACCGGGACCGCGCCCACGGCGGCGACGGCCGAAGTGCTGGCAAAAAAGCTCCGTGCGGGCACGATCACCTCATCTCCGGGTCCGACGCCCAGCGCCCGCAGGGCGAGTTCCAGAGCCAGCGTGCCGTTGGCGAGCGAAATGGCGTGCGGCATGCCGCAATAGGCGGCGAATTCCTGTTCGAAGGCGCGGCAGTGGTCGCCATGCACCAGCGAATTGACCCGCCCGCTTTCCAGCACTTTGACCACCGCCGCGATCTCGTCTGCCTCATATTGCGGCCAGCGGCGATCGGGCACCCCGAGATGAGCAAGGGCCGGCTCGGCTTGCGCTGGCTGAAGCGGAACATGCTTGATCATGTGACCCCCGGTGGCCGGATGGCCGGAAAGCAAAGGACGAGTCAGGTCATTCATTGGCCGCCTTCCCCACAAGGTCGATCTCGCGCGTCATTTCGCGCAGCGTCCTCGCCCAGTTCGACTGCGCCGGGGCGCGCAGCAATTCCTTCATCAGGTCGCGCACGCCTTCCTCATCGCAGTCGATGATAAGTGTCGACAGCTGGGCGAAGGCGTCGACCAGCTTTTCCAGCGGCACCGGACAGGGGCTGGCCTCAATCACTCCCGGGATCGACGAGCGCACCTGCTCCTCCGTCGCGTCGAACAGTTCCTCGAAGAGCTTCTCACCAGGCCGCAGGCCGACGAACTGGATCGGCACGTCGATTTCCGGCCGCAGCCCCGCCAGCCGGATCATCCGACGCGCGATATCGACGATCTTGATCGGCTCGCCCATGTCGAGCACGAAGATCGTGCCGCGATCGATCTTGGCTTCCATCGCGCTTGCGCTGCTCTGCAGGATGAGCTGCACCGCCTCGCTGACGGTCATGAAATAGCGCTTCATGTCCGGATGCGTCACGGTAAGCGGCTTGCCCGCCGCCATCTGCTGCTGGAACAGCGGCACCAGGGATCCGCTGGACCCCAGCACATTGCCGAAACGCACGGTCATGAAGCGCGGGCTGTCGGGATCGCATTGGCCAATCAAGTCTAGCGCCTGGCAGTAAAGCTCGCCCAGCCGTTTGGTCGCGCCCATGACTCCGACCGGATTGACCGCCTTGTCAGTCGACACCTGGATCATCGCTAGCGCGCCGTGAGCGCACACCGCGTCTGCGATATTGCGCGTGCCCAGCACATTGGTGTGAGCGCCGGCGCAGGGATTGGCCTCCACGATCGGCACATGTTTGAGCGCGGCGGCATGAAAGACGATCTCCGGCTGGTGGCGCCTGAACACATCGTCGACGGTGGCGCGTTCGCGGATGGAGCAGAGTTCCGGACGGCAGAGGATGTCGGGAAACTTGTCCCGCACCTGCATTTCGATGGTGTAGAGATTGAATTCGCAATGATCGAGCAGGACGATCTCGGCGGGCCTGAATGTCGCGATCTGGCGCACCAGTTCGCCGCCGATCGTTCCGCCGGCCCCGGTCACAAGGATGCGCCGTCCCCGGATCAGCCGGTCGACGATGCTGCGCTGGAGCGACACTTCCGGACGGCCGAGCAGGTCCGCCAGCTCGAAATGCTTGATCTCGATGCGCGGTTCGCCATCCTCCCCCTTGTGCAGGTCGTTGGCCTTCGCGACCGTGAGATCGCATTGGTCGGCCAGCTTCACCAGGTGCGAGAAGGCGGGACGCGCCATCGACTTGTCGCCCCGGATCACCAGGCTTTCCGGCTTTACCCCTCGTACCGCCAGCATCTCAACGATCTGCGGCAGCTTGTCGGGGGAACCCAGGATGGGGACGCCGGCCACCTGAAGCTTCGTTTCCCGTCCGTCGAAAGTCAGCGCCCCCACGACATTGTAGCGGGTGACGCGCTCGGCCCGCAGCAGTTCGACGAGCGAGCGGATCCAGTCGAGTTGGCCCAGCAGCAGGATATTGTGGCTGTCCTCCTGCGGCATGACATGGGCGCGCGCGATCTCACGCAGGCCGCGCCGCATGGTCCGAGCGCTGATCATCACCACCAGCAGCAGCGCCGAATGGAGAAGCGCGAAGCCGATCGCGTCGACGGGCGCCGCCCGGATCCTGGCCGAGATGATGAGGCACACGCTCCACGCGGCGGCCATCCCGCCGGCTACCGCCGTCGATATCGCGATGCCATCGCCAAAGGACAGGAAGCGCCAGCTGCGCCAGTAGAGGCCGGTCAGGCAAATGGTGAACACTGCCACCAGGCTGAAAAAGAACATAAGGCTGGGGCGATCGTAGAAAGCGGCGGAGATCGGCCCCGGCACCGCCATGACTGCGAGCAGCAGTGTCAACAGTATGAGCGAACCGTCGATCAGCATGAGCGCGGCGAAGCGGGTTGGTCCAGGAAAGCCGGTCGGCCGCGTCAACACGTCGTGCATAAGGACGGCCCAGAGCGGCGCACCGCGGCCCCTATCCGCCTGTGAGTCGGTGAGGTCATCAAGGAACGGGTCGGAAACAGCCGGCGGAGCGTTCACACCCATGTTACACCCTTGTATGAAAAGAGAAACGAGATCGCCTGCCGGGGCGCGCATGAAGCGAGACAGGTCCCATTCCCCCCGCGACGGCGCCGACTTCAGCTCAGTTGCGTAAAACGGTAGCGACTTGCGGTCGGCTCGCAATGAAACAGACAGCTATTATCCCTCGTGGCAGGAATAGAGCGATTGGTTAGCTGATATGAGCAAGGTTGCCGGCGCGAAATATCGATCCGAAAGGCTCAATCGATCAACAAGGATTACGTCTTCAAGATAGTTGACAGGACAGGCGGCTTTCCGGCCGGGGCAGAACGGTCGACGCAGTGCGCAAGACGCGGGCGAGTCGCGCCAGCCCGTAATCAGCGGTCCTGAACGTTCGAGACACACCGCGCGATTAGCCGCCGTGCAGTCTCTCCAAGGGAGTAGCGCATGTAAGCCTTTTGAAGAGTGCCCAGACATTAAGTGCAATGGACGAAGCCGGGCCGCCTTTGCATTGTGACAGCGGAATCAATGGCAAATGCCCTTCGGAGCTTCCGCCGTGCAGACCGACCAGCATCATCCCCTTCGCCAATTCGACCCTGCCCGGCGGTCCTCACCCCGCGCCCGCGAGGCAGAGAACTGGATGGACGAACTGCACCGCTGGGAATTCGTGCTTTTGCAGGGCGCGGTCTTCTTTGCCCCCTATATCGCCTTCCGGCATCCCAGCGTTTACATCACCGTTAGCGATACGTTATTCGCGGGCGCCTTCCTGCTACGGCTTTATACCGGCCGGATGGCGGCGCCCTTCGCCCATCTGACCTGGCTGTGGCTGCTGGGCCTGCTGATGCTGACCGGCGGACTGTTCATCGGCAGCGTGTTCAAGGGTGACATGGTCCGCTGCCTGACACTGGTGGCGCAATATAGCTTTGCCTACCTCATAGTGCCGCTGATCCTGCTCCGCCGATCCGAACATGAAGTGATCCGACTGATAAAGTGCGGGGTGTGGGGCATGGTGATCATGTGCGCCATCGGCCTCGTCCTCTATCTCTCGGACTCCGGCGCGCAGACGCCGCTTTTTTCCGGCAGCCGCCGCTTTTCCGGCTTCGTCGACAATCCCAATGCGATGGGCATCCTCACCGTCATGACGCTGCCGCTGCTATGGTTCCTGCTGCTCTCGGGCCGAATGCGCTCGGTGATAGCCATTCCCTGCATGGCCTTGCTGGTCATCGGCATCATTCTCACGAGTTCGAACACCGGACTGTATAGCATGGTCGCCGCGACACTGATCTTCTTCGGGGGACGCCGCAACTTCAAGACATTGTTGGCGCTCGCCGCGCTTGGCAGTGCTGTTCTGCTGTTTGGACAGGATTATTTGCCAACCACCTTCCAGAATCGCGTCCTGTCCGCGGTGCAGACCGGCGATATTGCGAGCGCAGGCACGTTCGAGGACCGGAAGGAACTGATTATGGAAGCCATAGGAATGGCCGACGAGAACCTGATCGTTGGCCTGGGCGCTGACCAGTATCGGCTCGTGAGCCGCTATGGCCATCCGGTGCACAATCTTTATCTACTGCTGCTGAACGAGGGCGGCGGGCTGTCGCTGCTTGGTTATCTGCTGATCCTGGGCGTGCCGATGCTGACCAGCATGGTTGCGTATCGATTGCCCGACGGCAAGCTCGTGATGCTGACGACGGTGACGACGGTGGTCGTCTTCGCCAATGCACTGATGGGTCAGCCGCACGTCTATGGGCGCGTCTGGTTCCTGTTCATCTTTCTCGCGGTAAGTCCGGCCCTGATCACTGCCGGATCGCTCCGCCCACAGCCGGCGCCCGCCTTGGGCGGGTCTGGGCTGGCGCGCGGATCTACGCCATCGCTCAGAACCTGAAGGATCATTCAACCAATGGCATTGATCGCTACTGTCCTGAGCGGCCCGATGGGGCGCCGACTGGTCAATATCGGCCATATGCTGACGGGCAATTTCGTCAACGCCGGCATCATGCTGGCCAGCGTGGCACTGGCGGCGCGAGCGCTGGGACCCGAAGCCTGGGGATCGATGGTGCTGGTGCTCGCACTGGCGAGCACGATCGAGCGGCTGGTCCGGTTCGAATCCTGGCAGCCGCTCATCAAGTTCGCAGCCGACGAGGAAAATGGGTCCGATCCCGTCCGAATGGCGCGATTATATGGCTATGGCGTAGTGCTTGACATGGCGACGGCGGCACTGTCAGCCTTTCTGCTGGTGCTGCTGGCCGCGATGGCCCCGTGGGTCGGGGTGCATGGCATCCCGCTTGAGGCCGCCGCTATCTACGCCATAGCTCTGCTTCTGCGGGTCACCGGCGCGCCGGGCGCGGCGCTGCGGCTGGACGGGCGGTTCAGGGCGGTCGCCTATTCACAGATCTGGACCAACGTGCTGCGCACTGGCCTGGCAGCGCTGTGCCTGTGGATGGGATCGGGCCTGATGGGCTTCATCATCGCCTGGACCGTCGCAGAAGTCGCCTACAATCTCTACTTCATCTGGCTGGGGCACCAGTCATTGAGCCGCCAGGGCGTTCCTTTCCCACTCAGCGTCCCCCTTCGCGGGCTAAGGCAGGATTTTCCCGATTTTCTATCCTTCGCCTGGACGACCAACCTGTCGACCGCATTACGCACCCTGACGCATGAAGCCGACGAACTTGTCGTCGGCGCGCTCGCCGGGCAGGGAGCGGCGGGCATGTACAACCTCGCCAAGCGGATCGCGAAGATGGGCCAACAGATCGCCGGGCAGGTTCAGACGGTGATCTATCCCGAACTGGCGCGCATGTGGCGCAACGGCGATCGCGTACTTTTCCGCAGCACCATCTTCCATACGCAGATGCTGCTTAGCGGAACCGGCATGGCGATCGCCATCCTTACTTGGTTCCTGGGTGAATGGCTGCTGCGGATCGGCCCCGGCGCCCAATATGTCGCAGCTTTCCCGCTGCTGATGAGTCAGGTGATCGCGGTGCTGTTCATCATGCATTCGGCCCCGGCCCGGAGTGCGCTGCTGGCGATGGGGCAGCCGCAACTGGTTCTGTATGTCTTTGCGCTCAGTACCGTCATCTTCTATGTCTTTGCTGTCCCGGGTGTCGTCTATTTCGGCCCCATAGGCGCCAGCATCGCCCATATCGTGCTGGCGGTCGTGACGGCAGTGCTGCTGGACCTTGGACGGGTTTATCACAGCCGGCCGCACACCCCTGCGGCGGTCCCGGCAGAG
Organism: Sphingobium mellinum; assembly: GCF_037860795.1. Classification (NCBI taxonomy): domain Bacteria; kingdom Pseudomonadati; phylum Pseudomonadota; class Alphaproteobacteria; order Sphingomonadales; family Sphingobiaceae; genus Sphingobium; species Sphingobium mellinum. The sequence goes on from NZ_JBANRK010000009.1 coordinate 67,475, forward strand.
TGAAGCCTTGGCCGGCCTTCATCCTCTACCGCCACCAATGTAGCGGCGTATGGGGAGGGCATTGCTCTCAAGATGACTGGGCGATCGGATAACAACTGCCGGTCAGGACCGACATCTTAGCTCAGAGGTATCGTTTGCGCCTTGGGGCGCCTGATATACCCTTCCGCATGCCGAGCTATGCCGCCTCGTTCCCGACATCCCTGTTCACGATCTGATCGTTATGAGCTGTGCTTCGCCACAAGGCCGGGGACGGGAGGCCGCGGCGCCACGCCGCGCGAGAATCACTGCTGCCGCGAACAGCAGTCGTACGAGCGTCAATGCGTGTTAGCCGGGTATTCAGGCATATTCACGCGCCGAACGCCGCCAGGTGAAATCCTTCATCCGTTGATACCAGCGTCGGCGCGTCGGCATTTCACCCGCAAAATATTCGGCCGAGTCCATGTAGAACTGGACGGCATCGCCATAGCCGCGCCGGGCATGTTCGGCATAGTCAACGCGGTTGATGACAACGCCATCGACCGGCCGTTGAAGAACCTGAAGTGACGCGCGCACCTGTTCGATGGTCGTTTTACCCCACCGCACGACCAGCAACGTGTGATCGGCGGCGTCCATCAAGATGCGGGAATCGCGCGTCGCCAGCGTCGCGGGTGCATTGATGATGATGAGATCATATTCGGGCCGCAGCGTATCGAGCAAGCGGTTGACTCGGCCAAGACGCATGAGCGCCAAGGGATTTCGGGCAGGTTCGCGCGCGCCGATCACGACCGGCTCGTAGGTTGCGACATCGCGAGCGGCATCCGCACCCAGTTCCAGCGTGGCGGGCGCGGGTAGCACATGTTTGGCATCGACGGATCCGGTCAGATAATCGACAAGGTCTGGGCGCCGCTCGCGATCTTCGGTTGATCGCAGCACGGTCTCGCCGGGTCGGCGCAGGTCCAGATCAACGACGACCGCCCGCCTGCCCATCGCAACGGCTGCGGCAAGCAGCGACAGGGTGACGGTCGACTTGCCATCCCCGGTGATCGGAGACGTAATCAAAACGGTCTGCGCTTGTCCCGATATGGCAAGATCCGCGACCTCGCTCCCCAATCCGCGGGCGACTTCGGCGAACAACGACTGGGGATCCTTGAGCACCGGATTCTCCTCGGCTGACGTCACCGCCGGCCCCGTCAGTTCCGGCATCATTGCGAAAGTCCGCAGTCCGAAATGCTGATATATCTGCTCGGCGCTCCAGAGCCGGTTGTCGGTCAATTCGATACCGAAGACGATAACCAGACCGATGATGAGCGATCCGATAAAAGCCGCGAAGGTTGCCGTCTTGGGCTGGGGCGAAACCGGCAGCTCTGGAACGGCAGCGGGCGACATGAGCCGGGAGTGGATGCCGGATTCGGCTAGACTGGCCTTAACCTGCTGGGCCCGCGCGCTCATCGCGGCAAAAGCGCTGCGCGCGGCTTCGGCGTTGCGTTCCAGCGCGTTGAGCTGAACCGCTGCGGCAGTATTGGCGAAAGCCTTACCGGTTATAACGCGCAGGGTGCCGTCCAGCTGGCTGGCCCGGGAGGCTGCCGAGGCAGCTTCGCTCTGCGCCAGGCCGGCTTCCCGTGCGGCATCGGTCTGCGCCTGGGTCTGCGCGGCGGCTATGACCCGCGCCTGTTCGCGCTGCATGGCGCCGCTCGCCTCCGCGATCTGCGCCTGGACCGCGCGCATGCGCGGATGTTCCGATCCGTACATCTGCGAAAGTTCGCTGCGGCTGCGCATCAGTTCGTCAAGCTGCCGTTTCTGCTGGTCCAGCAGGGGAGAAGTCGCCGTGACGGTCGTGATGTTGCTCACCGCCTGGCGGACGCCTGCGGCTCGCGCGCTTTGCGCGGCCCGCATGGCGGCGGCGGATGCTGCTTCTACAGCGATGCGGTTGATCTGGGCATAATCTTCCGATCCGCCGGCGCCGGTCAGCATCTGATGGCTTTCGCGAAAATCCGCGACGGCCTGTTCCGCCTGATGCGCTTCCTTCGCCAGACGATCGCGTTCGCTGTCAAGCTGACCGACGATCTGACCCTGCCGATGGTCACGCAGTTCGGATCGATAGGCGTCCAGGCTGGCGGGATATTGGTTGGCGATCTCGGACGCCAGTTCAGGCGACGTCGAGCGCACCGTGATTTCGATCAGGTCCGAATCCTTGACGGCCTCGATAGATGTCATCGACATCAGCCACCCGGTGAGGCGCGTCAGTTGCTGGCTGGTGAGAACGGCGTCAGGCGGCAGCGGCGCTTCGGTGAAACGAGGATCCTGCGCGAGCTTCAGGTCCTGCACCACACGCTGTGTGAGAGAGCGAGACCGATAGATGCCCGCCTCATTGAACACCCGCTGCTGATTGCGCGCGGCCATATCGGGCGAGCCGCTATCGTCATTCTGTTCCACCTGCACCGTAGCGGTGGCCTCATAGACGGGCGTGGTCGTCAGTTGGATCGCGAGAACGACGAGCACCGCGACGAAGACGATGCTACCCAGCAATAATTCATGCCGGCGGACGATCTTCCAAATCTGCCGGGCGCCAAGGTTGAACGGTCCAGCCCCGGCCGAGTCGGCTTGCCGTTCAGGCCTCGCTTCCAGCAGCGGGGCGTTGATCGTTCCCGATTGCGTCAACATGCAGGGTCTCCATGACGGCCAGGTCAAGTCATTGGCCGCCGACCCTCCCGCTTTTGGCAGGTGCAATCAAACAATCTTCGGGAGCCGGGGAGCAGGCATAGTGATTAACCCGTTCGAGTATGATCCTGCCTGTCGTCGCCATGTCCTTTCTATGAAAAACTGGCCCAAGCCCGGGACGGAATAATGCCCCTTCCGGAAGGCTGGCGCCGCTAGGCAGTCACCATCCGCCATTCGTAGCGCCAGGTCGCCGGCGCTTAGGCTGGGCACGTCAAGGAGCGGCAACGCCCCGCCGCCCTTCAGGGGAAATGCGTGAATTCGCCATAACTGCCCTGGAAGAAGAGCAGCGGCTTGCCGGGGGCCGATGCTTCCAGCGCAATGACGCGGCCAAGCACTATATAATGGTCGCCCGCTTCGTGCACGGCCTCCAGCGCACAGTCGATCCAAGCGACCACGCCGTCCAGGATCGGCGATCCATTGGCCGAAACGCGATGGGACACGCCGGAAAACTTGTCCGAGCCTTTGGCCGCGAATTGCCCGCACAGTGCCTGCTGGTCGCTGGCCAGCACATTGACGCAGAATTTGCCCGCCTGCTCGATCCGTGGCCAGCTGCTCGACGACTTGGCCGGGAAGAAGGCGACCAGGGGCGGATCGAGCGACACCGAGGTGAAGGAACCTACCACCATGCCGGTCGGTCCTTCGGCATCGACGGCGGTCACGACGCAGACGCCCGTCGGATAATGGCCGAGCACGCGGCGGAACGTGGCGCTGTCAAACAAGGTCGATTCCATGCTGCTCTTGTCCAGTTGAACCATTCCACCCTGTTCCATATTATTAGCCGAGTCCATCGTACCCCAGCCTTTGTTCTGATCGACCTGCCATAGCAGCCGGACACGATCTTGTCCCGTTTCAGACCAATCCATCGCGCCGTAGATCATGCCAAAGCGTCGGTCGGGGCGAAGTGGCTTGGCCCGCTTCAGCCAATCAAACCGCGATGCCGGCCGAAGCAAGCACGGCGAGCGTCAGCAATTCGGACGCGTTCGACGACATGGTGGCAATCTGCACCGACTTGTCCATACCCACCAGCATGGGGCCGATCATCGTCGTGCCACCCAGTTCCCGCAGCAGCTTGGCCGAGATATTGGCCGACTGCAGCCCAGGCATCACCAGCACATTGGCGGGACCCGACAGGCGGCAGAACGGGTAGTTCCTCATCACCGCCAGGTTGAGCGCCACATCGGCGGTCATTTCACCTTCATATTCGAAATCGACGTCCCGCCCGTCCAGAACCCGCACCGCTTCGCGAATATTTTCCAGATGGCCACCCGGCGGGTTGCCAAAATTGGAATAGGACAGGAAGGCAACGCGCGGATCATGACCCATGCGCCGGGCGACCGCGACAGTGCCTTCGGCGATGTCCGCCAGTTCGGCCGCGGTCGGACGTTCGTTTACGGTGGTGTCCGCGAGGAACACCGTCTTGTCCTTTGCCACGATAACATGGATGCCGAAGGGCGTGCGACCGACGGCAGGGTCCATTACCCGCTTCACCTCCCGCAGCGTCTGTCCGAACGGCCGGGTCATCCCGGTGAGCATCGCATCAGCGTGGCCCATGGTGACGAGAAGTGCACCGAAGATGTTCCGGTCGCGGTTGACCATCCGCTCGCAATCGCGGCGCAGGTGGCCGCGCCGTTGCAGACGCTGGTAGAGCGTGTCCACCATGTCCGGGACAAGCGGCGAATTGACGCTGTTATGCAGCTCGAAACTTTCCGGATCCTGCACGCCGAGCGCCTTCAGCTTGTCATAGACGTCCTGTCGGCCGACCAGCACCGGAATGCCGTAGCCCAGCTCGCGGAACTGGATCGCCGCACGCAGCACCACTTCCTCCTCCGCCTCGGCGAAGACGACGCGCTTCGGATTGGCCTTGGCCACCTCATAGGCGGTTGTCAGGACTGAGGTGGTGGGATTGAGCCGGCCCTTGAGCGATTGGCGATAAGCAGCCATGTCAGTGATTGGCTTCTGCGCGACGCCGGTTTCCATCGCCGCCTTCGCCACTGCCGCCGGCACGACTTCCATCAGGCGCGGGTCGAAAGGCGCGGGGATGATATAGTCAGGTCCGAAACTGTGCGAGCGGCCATAGGCCTTGGCCACTTCCTCAGGCACCTGCTCGCGCGCAAGATAGGCGATCGCCTCGGCGGCCGCGACCTTCATAGCCTCGTTGATGCCGGTCGCCCGCACGTCGAGCGCCCCCCGGAATATGAAGGGAAAGCCCAGCACGTTGTTGACCTGGTTCGGATAGTCCGAACGGCCGGTGGCGACGATCGCGTCAGGCCGGACCGCCAGCACCTCGGGCGGCGTGATCTCGGGATCCGGATTGGCCATGGCGAAGATGATCGGCTTGTCCGCCATTGCCTTGACCATGTCCTGGCTCACCGCCCCCGCGACCGACAAGCCGAGGAACACGTCCGCGCCCTTGATCGCCTCACCCAGCGTGCGCGCGTCGGTCTTGACCGCATGAGCCGACTTCCACTGGTTCATGCCCTCGGTACGGCCCTGGTAGATGACGCCTTTGCTGTCGCACATGATCACGTTGTCCTGGGCTACCCCAATTGCCTTGATCAGTTCGGTGCAGGAAATGGACGCCGCGCCCGCGCCGTTGACCACCACCTTCATGTCCTTGAGGTCGCGCCCCGTCAGCAAAGCTGCATTGATGACGCCAGCCGCCGCGATGATCGCGGTGCCGTGCTGATCATCGTGGAAGACGGGGATATTCATCCGCTCTTTCAGCGTCTGTTCGATGATGAAGCATTCCGGCGCCTTGATATCCTCAAGGTTGATGCCACCGAAGGTCGGTTCCATCAGCTCGACGGCGTCGATGAATTTGTCGACATCCTCGGTCTTGAGTTCAATGTCGATACTGTCGACGTCAGCGAAGCGCTTGAAGAGGACGGCCTTGCCCTCCATCACCGGCTTGGACGCCAGCGCGCCCAGATTGCCAAGGCCGAGGATCGCCGTGCCGTTGGAGATGACGGCGACCAGATTGCCTTTCGCGGTATAATCATAGGCAGTGGCGGGATCTTCCGCGATAGCGCGGACCGGCACGGCGACGCCCGGCGAATAGGCGAGCGAAAGGTCGCGCTGGGTCGCCATCGGCTTGGACGCGATAATCTCGATCTTGCCGGGCCGTCCTGTCGAGTGGAAGAACAGCGCCTCGCGCTCGGAAAATTCGACATTCGACTTGTCGGCCATGACACACCCACCCCTATTTGACGGTTAGGACTGCCCTAGCGGCAAGCGCGCCTTGCGGGCAAGCGGGCGATCCCGCTTTTTCGCGCTCTTTCCTGCATCGCTGCTTGCCGCTATCGCCTGAATGGCCATGCACAAGCCCAAGGATACAACCGCTCCGCAGCCCACGCCGATGATGGCGCAATATCTGGCGCTGAAGGCGGAAGCGCAGGGCTGCCTGCTCTTCTACCGCATGGGCGATTTTTTCGAGCTCTTTTTCGATGATGCGAAGGCAGCGGCGGCAACGCTGGACATCGCGCTCACCAGCCGGGGCGAACATGAGGGCTTGCCCATCCCCATGTGCGGCGTGCCTGTGCACAGCGCCGGAAGCTATCTTGCCCGGCTTATCAGGGCGGGTCATCGCGTCGCCATTGCCGAGCAGACCGAAACCCCCGCGCAGGCCAAGGCGCGCGGGTCCAAGACGCTCGTCGGCCGCGCCATCGTCCGCTATGTGACGGCTGGCACGCTGACCGAGGAGACGCTGCTCGACGCCCGGCGTGACAATATGCTGGTGGCAGTCTGCCAAGTTGGCGGCGATGGCGCGGACGAGATCGGCGTGGCGGCGGCCGACATTTCCACCGGCCGGTTCGAAACACTGACGCTGCGCCGGAACGATCTCGGTGCCGAACTGGCCCGGTTGCGGCCGAGCGAGATCGTGCTGCCCGAAGGTTTCGATCTCGACCTCGCCGACTCCCACCCCTTCGACCGCGCAGCCTTCTCCAGCAGTCGGGCCGAAGCAGCGCTCAAAGGCTTGTACGGCGTGTCGACGCTCGACGGATTCGGCCAGTTCAGCCGCGCCGAACTCGCCGCGATGGGTGGGCTCGTCGGTTATCTCGATCATGCGGGGAAGGGCACCCTCCCTTATCTCGCCCCGCCGGTGCGCAAGACGAGTGGCGCCCATATGGCCATCGACGCTGCTACGCGGGAGAGCCTGGAAGTCACCGCGACCATGGCTGGCGCCCGCGCGGGCAGCCTGTTGGGCGCAGTCGACCGCACCGTCACCGGCGCAGGTGCGCGGCTGCTGGCGCAGGACCTGTCAGCGCCGCTGATGGACCAAGGGCTGATCGAAGCGCGGTTGGCCCTGGTCCAGCTTTTCCACGACGCGCCGGCGCTGCGCGACCAGTTGCGCGGCGCCCTGCGCGCACTGCCGGATATCGGCCGCGCGCTGGGGCGGATCGCCATCGGCCGGGGTAGCCCACGTGATCTCGGGCAATTGCGCGACGGCCTTAATGAAGCGCGAATGCTGCGCGAAAGACTCGGGCGCCTGCCGGATCAGCCCGCGCTGCTACGGCAGCTGCTGCCGGCACTGGACGGGCATGGGGCGCTGGTCGACAGTCTGAGCCGCGCGCTGGTGCCGAGCCCTCCGACCGAGACAGCGAGCGGCGGCTATATCGCCGACGGCTACGACCCGGCGCTGGACGAGTTGCGCGCCCTGGCAGGCGATGGCCGCCGCGCTATCGCTGCGCTGGAGGCGAAATATCGCGAGCAGACGGGCATCGCCTCGCTCAAGATCCGGCACAATGGCGTCCTGGGCTACCATGTCGAAGTGCCAGCGCGCGCCGCAGACCCGCTGATGCAGCCGGACAGCGGCTTCACCCATCGACAGACATTGGCTGGCGTGGTGCGTTTCAACTCGGTCGACCTGCATGAGCAGGCAAGCAGGGTGGCGCAAGCCGGTGCCCATGCCCTGGTTGCCGAAGCCGCGCATCTGGAGGATCTGATCGAAGCCACGCTCGCCCGCAAGGCGGAGGTCGCGCTGGCGGCGGACGCGCTTGCCCGGCTGGATGTCGCTGCGGGGCTGGCGGCGCGAGCGGCCGAAGGCGGCTGGCAGCGGCCGCGCCTTGTCGAGCAGGACGGCGAGGGGCCTTGCCTGGAGATCATCGGCGGCCGCCATCCGGTGGTGGAGGATGCGCTGCGCCGAGAGGGGCGGGCCTTCGTCGCCAATGATTGCCGGCTGGGGGTTGCCGACCGGCTGTGGCTGGTCACCGGCCCCAACATGGGCGGCAAGTCGACTTTCTTGCGGCAGAACGCGCTGATCGTCATCCTCGCGCAGGCGGGCGCCTATGTGCCGGCGCAGTCGGCCACGCTGACGCTTGTCGACCGCCTGTTCAGCCGCGTGGGCGCGTCGGACAATCTGGCGCGCGGACGGTCGACCTTCATGGTCGAGATGGTCGAGACGGCCGCAATCCTCGCGCAAGCGACCGAGCGCAGCTTCGTCATCCTGGACGAGGTAGGACGCGGCACATCGACCTACGACGGGCTGGCGCTTGCCTGGGCGGTTGTGGAAGCGGTGCATGAGGTCAATCGCTGCCGCTGCCTCTTCGCAACCCATTATCATGAGCTGACGCGACTCGCCGAAACCCTGTCATCCCTCTCGCTCCATCACGTCCGTGCGCGGGAATGGAAGGGCGATCTGGTGTTGCTTCACGAACTGGCGGAAGGTCCTGCCGACCGCAGCTATGGCCTTGCCGTGGCCCGGCTGGCTGGCTTGCCGCCCGCCGTTCTGAAACGCGCGAAAGATGTTCTCGCGCGGCTTGAAGCGGGAAAGGCGCGGACCGGGGGCATTGCGGCGGGCTTGGACGACCTGCCGCTCTTTGCCGCCGCTGCCGCGCAGATGGAGGAAAAGGCCGACCCGCTGCGCGCGGCGCTCGATACCATCGATGCCGACGCGCTGTCGCCGCGCGAGGCGCTGGAACAACTCTATCGGCTGAAACAACTGGCCGCAGCCAGCAGCGATGGCTAGATAAGGCGCATGGTCATGCAGTTTCCCAGCCTGGGCGCGCGCCGCGCGATCATCGATCGACGTGCGGTTTCCGACCGCATCAACGCTCTGGCGCAGGACCATCGGGGCGACCCGATGAAGCTGCGGGGCCGCATCGTCGGAGAACTCAAGTCCGCGCTGGACGATGGCCGGATGGAAGTCGAACGGCGCCTGGAAGCGAAACCGACGCGGGGGCGGGAAACGGTCACGGCCTTCGCCTTCCTGATCGATCAGTTGCTCCGTCTGCTCTATGATGCAACGACGCACCATCTTTATCCGGCCAGCAACCGAAGCACAGGCGAACGAATTACGCTGATCGCGGTCGGCGGCTATGGCCGGGGCGAAATGGCGCCGCACAGCGATGTGGATATCGCCTTCATCACGCCCTGGAAACCCACCGGCTGGACCGAGCAGGTCATCGAATCGATGCTCTATTCGCTCTGGGACCTGGGTCTCAAGGTCGGTCACAGCAGTCGTTCCGTCGACGAAACGATCCGCATGGCAAAGGCTGACCTGACGGTGCGGACCGCTTTGCTGGAAGCGCGCTATGTCTGGGGCGACCGGGCCCTGTATGAGGAAGCGGGCAAACGTTTCGATGCAGAGGTGATGCAGGGCAACGCCCGCGCCTTCGTCACCGAAAAGCTGGAGGAGCGAGACCAGCGGCATAAACGGATGGGCGACAGCCGCTATGTCGTTGAGCCCAATGTGAAGGAGGGCAAGGGCGGCCTGCGCGACCTGCACACGCTGTTCTGGATCGGCAAATATGTCAATCGGGTGAAATCGGTGGCCGAACTGGTCAATGTGGGCCTGCTGACAGAAAGCGAATTGCGTCAGTTCCAGAAGGCGGAGGATTTCCTTTGGGCGGTTCGCTGCCATCTGCACATGATCACAGGCCGGGCAGAGGACCGATTGACCTTCGACCTGCAGCTGGAAACGGCAACGCGGATGCACTTCACCCCGCGGCAGGGCCGGTCGGGGGTTGAGCGCTTCATGCGCTATTATTTCCTGAACGCGAAGATCGTCGGCGACCTGACAGCGGTGTTCCTGGCCCATCTCGACGATCAGATGGGGCCGAAGGGGCGGCGCTACATCCCGGCCATCTTCCGCCGGCCCAAGAAGCTGGACGGCTTCGTGCTGGATCGTGGCCGGCTAGCGCTGCCCAGCGATGATTTCTTTCAAGCTGATCCGGTGCGGATGCTGGAGATATTCGCCGTCGCGGATCGCCACGATCTGGCGATCCACCCCAGCGCGATGCGCGTTGCCAGCCGTGACGCCGGGCTCATTACCGCCAAGGTCCGTCGCGATCCACGCGCCAATGCCGCTTTCATGGAAGTGCTCACCAGCACGCGCAATCCCGAAACGGTGCTGCGCTGGATGAACGAGTCGACTGTGTTCGGCCGCTTCATCCCCGATTTCCGTCGCGTCGTGGCGCTGATGCAATTCGACATGTATCATCATTATACGGTCGACGAGCATACCATCCGGGCCGTCGGGCTACTGGCGAAGATCGAGCGGGGCGACCTGGCGCACGACCATCCGCTGTCGACCGAGATTATGGGCCGCCTCATTTCGCGTCGGGTGCTCTATGTCGCGGTGCTGCTGCATGACATCGCCAAAGGTCGTGGCGGCGACCACAGCATATTGGGGGCGGAAGTGGCGGAGCATCTCTGCCCCCGCCTTGGCCTGACGCCTGCGGAAACGGAAACGGTGGCTTGGCTGGTGCGCCACCATCTGCTGATGTCGGCCACGGCCTTCAAGCGCGATCTGGCCGATTACAAGACGATCCTGGACTTCGTCGACGTGGTGCAAAGCCCGGAACGGCTGCGCCTGCTGCTGTGCCTGACCGTGGTGGACATCCGCGCGGTTGGGCCGGGCGTTTGGAACAGCTGGAAGCGCCAACTGCTGGCCGACCTCTACGAGTCCGCCGAGGAGGTCTTGCGGCTCGGCCACAAGCAGAAGGGTCGCGGCGAGCGGGTCATGGCCAAGCAGGAAGCTCTGCGCCAGGCGCTGGACGTGTCGGCCGCCGCTTTTCAGCGTTTTAGCAAGCGGCTGCCCGAATCCTACTGGATCGCGGAGCCCGAGGACATCCTAATCCACAATGCCCGGCATATCCTGGAATCGGGCGATTCACCGCTGTCGATCGCGGCGCAATATTATCCGCAGCGCGGCGCGACGTTGGTTACGGTCTATGCCGCCGACCATCCCGGCCTTTTCTACCGCGTCGCCGGTGCCATTCACCTGGCCGGCGGCAACATCATCGACGCGCGCATCCACACCACGCGCGACGGCGTGGCGATCGACAATTTCCTGGTGCAGGATCCGCTCGGCGGCGCCTTCCACAGTCCTGAGCAGTTGACGCGCATCCGCAATGCCATCGAGGATTCGCTTGCCAACAGGCACCGCATGATCACCAAGCTGGAGGCGCGCCCGCTGCCCCGAACCCGTGCCGAAGCCTTCCGCATAGAACCCAATGTGCTGATCGACAACAAGGCTTCGAACCGCTTCACCGTGATCGAGGTCAACGCGCGCGATCGGCCGGCGCTGCTGTTCAGCCTTGCCAACGCACTCTTCCAGTCGAAGGTCACGGTCCACAGCGCCCATGTCGCCACCTATGGCGAGCGGGCGGTCGACACCTTTTATGTGACCGATCTTCTGGGTGGCAAGATCGAGAGCAAGGCGAGGCTGCAAACGCTGGAAAGACGCCTGCTGCAATCGGCTAGTGGGGAAGAGACAGAGGCTTTGGAACGGGCGTGAGGGCGTGAGGGTGTGTAGAGGCCGCCTGCTTGGCGGGCCGCTATATCAGCAGACGATCTCCATCATGTCGCCCGGCCTCAGCAACGGTAGCAGCTTGAGCATGTCGTCCCGCTCGACCGCGACACAGCCTGCGGTGGGCCGTCCCTCCGAAAGATGGAAAAAAATCGCGCTTCCCCGCCCCGGCACCGGCGGCGCGTCATTATGGCCAAGGACGACGATCACGTCATAGGCGTCGTCATCGCGCCGCAGGCTTTCCGCCGACAATGCGCGTGGCAGCTGAACGGGGCGGTTATAGGCCGGGTCCGCGGGATCGTCCGACCAGCCATCCCCTTCTCGGACCCAGCGCCAGGGAAGCCGGATGCCCTCCGGATCGACCTTGCCCGGCCGGAGCAGAACGGCTCGGATGGGCCATGTCCCCAGCGGCGTGCAGCCATCCCCCTCGCGCTTGTCCTCAGCAGCGCAGGTGCCGCCGCGCCCGATCGTGCAGGGCATGTCGATGGCGCCGAAGCTGAGCCGACCGGCCGCGCCGGAGATGCGGACGACGCTCACAGCTGGTGACCGGTGCGATCGCGCTTTGTGGCCAGATAATGTTCATTATGCGGATTGGACGGCAGGATGATCGGCAGGCGCTCGGCAACCTTGATCCCCGCCGCCTCCAGTCCCGACACCTTGTTGGGATTATTCGTCAGAAGGCGGACTTCACCGATCCCCAACAGATCGAGCATCCGGGCCGCGACCGAAAAATCGCGCGCATCGATGGCGAAACCAAGCCGGACATTGGCGTCGACGGTGTCGAAGCCCTGATCCTGCAGCGCATAGGCTCGCAGCTTGTTGACAAGCCCGATCCCGCGCCCTTCTTGACGCAGGTATAGCAGAACGCCCCAGGTCGACTCCGCCATCTGGTGCAGCGCCTGGTGCAATTGTGGCCCGCAATCGCATTTCAGCGATCCGAGCACATCGCCCGTGAGACATTCGCTGTGTAGTCGCACCACCGGCGGAGACGCGTCGCGCTTGCCGATCACCAGCGCCACATGCTCGCGCGGCTCGTCCGGGCTGCGGAAGGCGACGATCTCGCCCGTCTCGCTCGCCGCTATGGGCAAGCGGGCGCGGGTGGCGATCGCGAGATGGGCCGCATCGTCGTAAGCGTCGATATCATCGGCGCTGACCTGCGCCTCGCTGTCGCCTTCCCCCGTCACGAAATAGGCCGGCAGGATTCCGGCGAGGCGGGCCAGCCGCAAGGCGGCCTTGGACGCGAGCGGGGCAGCCAATGTTTTGGCCATGAAGGGCCCCTTGAGCGGCGAGGCAAGATCCAACACCGGATCGGCGATCGCCATCGCGACATCGCGGTCGATCCACGGCATCCGCGCGATCAGCACCGGCATGTCGGGGTCCGCCGCGGCGAGCTGGTTAGCCAGCTTCAACGTCTCTCCCCGTGCGGCGGCGACCAATATGTCCGCTTGTTCTTTCGGGTCAAAGCTCGACAGCGTGACGGCGTCGGCGCCTTCCACCGCCATGACCCTGATCGCGCCATCGGCACCAAGAATCGTCACGGCCCAGCCCCGGCGGAGCGCGTCAATGGCGCGAGCTGCGGCCCGGGCGCCCATCAGAAGGCGAATTCCGTGATGATGGGAATATGGTCAGACGGCTTGGTCCAGCCGCGCGCGGGTTCAACAACGCGATGCGCGACCGCCTTTTCCGCAACGTCGCGCGTCATCCACATATGATCCAGCCGCCGTCCGCGGTCCGATTCCGCCCAGTCCTTTGCCCTATAGCTCCACCAGGTATAGAGCCGTGCAGGCGCGGGATGAAAATGACGGCCAATGTCGACCCATTCGTTCGACTGCTGCAACCGCGCCAGTATCTCGCATTCGATTGGCGTATGGCTCACGACGTTGAGCAGTTGCTTGTGACTCCACACGTCGCACTCCATCGGCGCGATGTTGAAATCGCCAGTGAGGATGGTCGGCTTGTCCTCAAGGCTTGAAGACCATTGAATCATCCGTTCCAGGAAATCGAGCTTCTGCCCGAATTTTGGATTGACCGTGCGATCGGGAATGTCGCCACCCGCAGGCACATAGACATTTTCGATACGCACGCCATTGTCGAGCCGCACGCCGACATGGCGCGCTTCACCATTGGCCTGCCAGTCGAGCCGGCCATCCTCATGGATCGGCACCCTGCTCATGATCGCGACGCCATGGTGCATCCGCTGACCGTTGAGCACCTGATGCACATAGCCCAGACGCTTGAACAATTCTGTGGGGAAGGTCTCGTTCACCACCTTTGTTTCCTGAAGACACAGGATATCGGGCGCTTCCTCGGTCAGAAACCTCTCGACGATATCGAGCCGGGCACGAACGCTGTTGATGTTCCAGGAAGCGATGCTGACTGTCTGCGGCATGCTGATCCCCTAAGGACCTGCGATCAGACGCGCAAGCATTGCGGGCGTTCTCTGTAACACGGCTGTGCTGCCATGTGGCCATGACCAAGCGAAATGGCGGTTATCGAAAACCGGAGCACACCGCGATTCCCGCACCTGAGCACCGGAAGCGGAGAGGGCCTCTATTCGCAGCCCGCGATCGGCAACATGGCCATGCCCAAAGAAAGACCCCCGCTCCGGGGGCATGGAACGGGGGTCTCGATCGCGCCCTTAAAGCGCTTTGCGACGCAGGCGGGGTTCCGGGTAACAGGGGGGAAATCCCGGTTTTCGTCCCGCGCCGTGAACTTCCTTCTAGGGGTCGCGATATGAGCGCCAGATGAACGGCAGCGACAGAATTTCTTCCCGTCTCACACGTCGCCCGGTTCACCCTCCGGCCGCTCGCCCCTTGGGTCGCGGGTCATTCCATCGGAAGGTGGAATCGGAAACCGGCACGCCATAGGCGACGTTGGTCAGTCGCACGGTGGTGCGATTGTTCTGCGAATCGAGCGCTACCCAGCCGTAAAGCTGCAAGCCCCCCGGGCCGGACGAATCACGTTTGAAGATCATCGTTATCGTGCCAAACTCTGGCCGCTTGGGATCACGCGCCTGAATGCTCAACACATTGGGATCGCCCGTCTGGACGACCTTGCCGAACTTGGACAGGTCCTTGTTGGGATCCAGAAGGGCACCGAGCGGCGAATTACCGATCGGCCAGCGCTGCACCTGGCGCACTTCATAGTCGATCATGGTCAGCGCCTTGCCGTCCCCCACGATCAGCAGCGGAACGCCTTTCTGATATTGGAAGCGTATCTTGCCGGGCTGCTTTATAGTCAGCTTGCCGGTGAGGGTCTGCCCATTGCGGTCTGTCTGGGTAAAGTCCGCGGTCATCGTCGTCACACCGCGGATGTAGCTGTTCACCCGGACGAAGTCCGACTGGCCCTGCTGCGCGACAGCAGGCACGGTCGGCACCAGCAACGGGGCGGCGGCAAGGGCCAGGACAAGGGGCGCCATGATGCGCTTCATGGATACTTCTCCATTTCGTTCAGGAAGTCAGGGATAGAAAACAGGCCTTGAACCCGTTGTGAACTGGCTCGTTCCGAAAATGACAGGCTTTGGCTCGCGATCGACAACCTGGACGGATAATCAGCAGCTTGACCGACCAATCACCAACACAAAAAAAGGCCGGTCACAAGGACCGGCCTGGAAAAGTTTTAGGAGAGGATGCCTGAAAGGCCCGTCCCTTTTGTCCAGCGGCCGCCTTTACTGCAAATGCGAAAGAGCGCAGCGCGATTGCACCTGACGCAACCGCACTCAAAGGGGATTGCCATTCTCGTCGCGCAACACTTCGCGGCGGCCGACATGGTTGGGTGGGCCGACCAGCCCCTCTTCCTCCATGCGCTCGATCAGGCGCGCCGCGCTGTTGTAGCCGACGCGCAGCTGGCGTTGCAGCCAGCTGGTGGACGCCTTCTGGTTCTCGAACACGAGCTGACAGGCCTTGCGGAACAGCTGGGCGTCAGGGCTGTCGTCGCCCAGATCCACCCCGTCGAGAGCAAAGCTGCCCTCTTCCGGCTCCTCGGTAACGGCGGAGATATAGTCCGGCTGCCCCTGCGCCCGCCAGTGGTCCGCGACCATGCGTACCTCATCGTCCGATACAAACGGGCCGTGTACGCGCATCAGGCCCTTGCCACCATGCATGTAGAGCATGTCGCCCTTGCCCAAAAGTTGCTCGGCCCCCTGTTCCCCGAGAATCGTGCGGCTGTCGATCTTGCTGGTGACGAAGAAGCTGATCCGGGTCGGCAGATTCGCCTTGATGACGCCGGTGATGACATCGACGGAGGGGCGCTGCGTCGCCAGGATCAGGTGGATGCCGGCTGCACGCGCCTTTTGCGCGAGGCGCTGGATCAGGAATTCGACTTCCTTGCCCGCGGTCATCATGAGGTCCGCGAGTTCGTCCACCACCACCACGATCTGAGGCAGCGGCTGGAAATCGAGCTGCTCTTCCTCATAGATGGGCTTGCCCGTTTCGGGATCATAGCCGGTCTGGACGCGACGGCCCAAGGGCTTGCCCTTGGCCTTCGCTGCGCGAACCTTCTCATTATAATTGGCCAGGTTGCGCACCGAGATGGACGCCATCATGCGATAGCGGTCCTCCATTTGCTCGACCGCCCATTTGAGCGCGCGGATCGCCTTGCTCGGTTCGGTGACGACAGGTGACAGCAGATGCGGAATGTCGTCATAGGTCGACAGTTCCAGCATTTTGGGGTCGATCATGATGAGACGCAGTTGATCCGGCGTCATGCGGTACAGCAGCGACAGGATCATCGCGTTCAACCCGACCGACTTACCCGAACCGGTCGTGCCCGCGATCAGAAGATGGGGCATCGGCGCCAGGTCGGCGATGATCGGTTCGCCGGAGATATTCTTGCCAAGGATGATCGGCAGCGTGGCTTCCTGCGCGAACTGCTCACTGGTGATCAGCTCGCGGAAGGATACCCCTTCGCGATTGGCGTTGGGCAGTTCGATGCCGATCACGGTTCGGCCGGGGATCGTCGCCACGCGCGCGGAAAGCGCGGACATGTTGCGAGCGATGTCGTCGGCCAGGGCGATCACCCGGCTCGCCTTGATGCCGGGTGCGGGTTCCAATTCGTACATGGTAACCACCGGGCCGGGTCGTACCTCGACGATATTGCCCTTCACGTGGAAATCGTCGAGCACCGATTCCAGCAGCCGGGCGTTGCGCTCCAACGCGGCCTTGTCGATCTTCTGCCCCTGGCTCGCCGGGATGGGATTGAGCAGATCGGGTGAAGGCAGCGAGCTGTTGCCGAAGAGGTCGTCCTGCGATACCGGCGCCATCTGCCGTTGGGCGGGAGCCGGCTTCGGTGTCTGGATGGTGATCGGTGGTTTCGGTTCGTTGCTGACGGCGCGACGGGGCGTAATGACGCGTTCCTCAACCGTCGCCTCATCCTCGGCGGCGTCGGGAAGCGGCCCCCCTCCGGCAAGCACGAAGGCGGGCTTGGGGAGGCTCAGGCTTGGCAGGGCAGGCCGGCGCAGCGCCAGAATCGGCCTTTCGAGCGCCAGGCTGCGATAGCAAAGCGCGAGGCCAGCGATCAGCGACAGGGCGATCAGGATGCCATGAACCCACGCCTGCGCGCCTCCCGTCGCCGTGGTCAGGCTGGCCACGCCACGCGCGGTCACTAGGGCGATGATGCCACCCCAGCCACTGGGCAGGCCGACCAGAGGTTCAGGCTGGAACAGTGACAGGGCGATGCCGATGAAAATAATGCCGGCGATGCATTTGCCGAACTGCCCCTTCCAGCCGGCCATGTCCTGGTCGCCCCAGAGGCGCCGGGCGGTGATCGCCATCAACGGCAGCAGCAACACGACCGGCACGCCCATCAACCAGAGTAGGAAATCGGCAATCCAGGCGCCGGGCGCGGCCATGATATTTTGCACATGTTCGCCTGCGACCGTATTCATCGACGGATCGCTTGGCTGGTAGCTCAACAGTGCGAGCGCCAGGAACAGGGTCGCCAACATCAGCGCGATCGCACTGATCAGCGCGCCGCTCCGGATGACGCTGCGCTTGAGCATTTCGCGCCATTCCGGTGTGCGCTTGGCTCCGCGGCTGACAGCCATGGTCTTGCAATGTCCCCCAAATGTTCCGTTTCGGCACAATGCGCCGAGCGGGGAGTCCGCGTCAAGGGTCAGCCCAATCGGCTCGTCTTGTCAGGCAATGCCGGATTCGACCTGCGGCCCTGCAGCCCCGGATCGCGACGCCGCCAGGCAACCTGCGACGATCATCACCGTGCCGGCGATGGTCGACAGCGTCAGCGGCTCGCCGAAGACCAGCGCGCCGATGATCGCCGCCCAGAGGAAGGCGGTATATTCGACGGGAATGAGCGTCTGTGCCTGCGCGCGGGCATAGGCCCAGGCAAGCGCAGCCAGCGATGCGAAGGCAAGGCATGCCGCAAAGGTGATCAGCAGCCAGGCCGATGGCGCCGGTACCACTGGAACCCATCCCGCGCCGGCGGCAAATAGCGCAAACAGCGCGAACATGACGCCATGTTGGAAGAAGGCGACCTCGATCGGCGAGGCGAGCTGTGCCTGCTGACGCTGAAGGACGAGGTTCCAGGCGAAGAGCACGGCCGAGACCAGCACCGCGAGAGCGCCAAGCAGCGCGTCCTCATCATAGCTGCCCTGCATCCGGCCGGACAGGATCACGCCCACGCCGATAAGGCCGATCAGCGACGCAACGATCGCCTGACGTCCGATCCGCTCACCTAGCAGCAGCGCGGCGAGGTAGAGCGCGATCAGCGGGGCGATGAAGGAGAGGCCAATGGCTTCCGCCAGCGGCATCCGCATGAGCGCCCAGAAAAAGAGGCTGGCCATTACTGCGACGACCGTGCCTCGCAGCAGGTGCAGGCGAAGGACGGTCTGGTTCGGCCAACGCTGTCGGGTTACCAGCATCAGCGCCAGGCCCAGCAAGCTGCCGGTCAGAGCACGCCAGAACAGGGCATTGAACAGACCAATCGAAAGGCTCAGCCCTTTCATCACCGCGTCCATCACCGAAAATAGCGCGACGCCGACACAGCATATGGCAAAGGGCAGGGCGAAGGACCGAGAAGCCGGCATGGAGGTCAAACCGCTGACAAAATTGGACGAAATCCCGCGCGTCGGGCTGAACTGGCAAGCATCGGCAAGACGCCGCTATTCCGCCGCTTCCGCCTTGCCGGCATCGGTGCTTTCCGCCTCCAGCTTGGCCGCCTCGATCTCTGCCGCCTTCGCTTCGACTAGCTGCACTATATGATCGATCATGCCTTCATCCTGAACCGTATGGTCCGTGAGGCCAGACAGATAGACCATATGCTTGCCTGCGCCGCCGCCGGTAAGGCCGATGTCGGTCTCGCGCGCTTCGCCCGGCCCGTTTACGACGCAGCCCAGGACAGAAAGCGACAGCGGGGTGTGGATATGCTGCAACCGTTCCTCCAGCGCCTGGACGGTGCGGATCACGTCGAACCCCTGCCGCGCGCAGCTGGGGCAGGAGATGACCTTGACGCCGCGGGTGCGGATGCCGAGCGACTTCAATATCTCATAACCGACGCGCACCTCTTCCTCCGGCTCGGCGGAGAGGGAGACGCGAATGGTGTCGCCAATCCCGGCCCAGAGCAGGTTGCCGATGCCGATCGCGCTTTTCACCGTGCCGCCAATCAGGCCGCCCGCTTCGGTGATGCCAAGGTGCAGCGGACAGTCGACCGCTTCGGCCAACTGCATATAGGCCGCGACTGCCAGGAAAACGTCGCTGGCCTTCACCGCAACCTTATAGTCGTGAAAATCCTGGTCCTGCAGCAGCTTGATATGGTCGAGCGCACTTTCAACAAGAGCTTCGGGACACGGCTCGCCATATTTTTCGAGTAGGTCCTTTTCGAGGCTTCCGGCGTTTACGCCGATACGGATCGCGCAGCCATTGGCCTTGGCCGCGTCGACAACTTCCTTCACTCGCGCTTCGCTGCCGATATTGCCCGGATTGATGCGCAGGCAGGCTGCGCCTGCGTCCGCCGCCTCCAGCGCGCGCTTATATTGGAAATGGATATCAGCGACGATCGGCACCCGAGCCGCGCGGACGATTTGCCCAAGCGCGGCGGTCGACTCCTCGTCCGGGCAGGAAACGCGGATTATATCCGCACCGACCTCCTCACAGCGGCGAATCTGGTCGATCGTCGCGCCCGCGTCGGAGGTCGGTGTGTTGGTCATGGTCTGGACCGTGACCGGCGCGCCGCCACCCACTGGGACGTTGCCAACCATGATCTGGCGGCTTTGCCGGCGTGCGATGTCGCGCCAGGGGCGCAGGCCGGGATTATGGTCGGACATGAAAATGGGGCTCCGTGGCTATGAAGCCCCTATAGTGATTCACGGGCGAAGTTAGAAGCGTGCCGTCACCGATGCGGCAATCTGGTCGGCATTGCCGCTGGCGAGCGAGCGCGTGGTCGCCGTCACGGTAGCCGGCGAGGGATAATAGCTGTCGGCGCGGATGATATTCGCCTTTTCCACGAAGGTATGCGCATAGCTGAAGTTGAGTGCCAGCGCGGGCGAGATATTGACGGTCGCCCCGCCGCTCAGCCAGGCACGGTCGCCGTCCGGCACGCGTGTCGTCAGATACTGCGGATTGGTCGGCGTGCGGTCGAACATCGTACCCGCCCGCAGAGTCAGGGTTGGGCTGACGTCATATTCGCCGCCCAGGCTGACGCTGTAGCTGTCGCGATAATCCAGTTCCTTGTTTGAGGTGCCCGCCGCTGTCGTGATGGCAATGCCCTTGAATTTCGACCAGTTGTACCAGCGAGCGCTGATCATGGCACGCAAGGCGGGCGTCAGCCGATGCATGAAGCCGACCGTCACGATATCGGGCAGGTCGAGCGGAGCGGAGGCTGCCAGCGTGCCGTTGGCGGCCGCGATCGGACCCTGAATCCCGGAAATCGTCTGCGTTCCCTTCAGATGATGCCGGATGCCGGAACGATAGGAGATGCCGACATTGGTGTCGCTGCTGGTGTAGAAGAGGCCGGCGTTCCAACCCACTGACCAGTCGTCACCTTTCACCTGTGCCAGTCCGTCGAAAAGCGTAACGGCTGTTCCGGCAAGCGGTATCGTCGCGCCCGCTGTCCCGACGCCGGGAATTGTTGAACCGACAGCGGGCGTGCCGGGCAGCCGGATGATCTGGACGGGAGCAAGCTGTGGAAGCGCGTTCGTCAGCGTCACCTTCACATATTGCACATCAATACCGCCGCCGATCGAGAAATGATCGTCGAGCTTATAGGCAGCGGAAGACTGGATATTGTATGTCTTGAGGCTGGTGTAGAGCGATTCATAGCGGCCGAAAAAGCCGTCGTCATAATCCAGCTTCAGACCGAAGGGCGCATTGACGCCAAGGCCCAGCCACAGTCTGTCGGTGACCTGACCCGTCACGTAAAAGCTGGGCACGGGGATCACCTTGTCGAAGGGATTGCCGCCATTATTGCCCGTGACAGGGATTGAGCCAAGCACAGGTGGGCCCGCGGGCACGGTGCGAGAGGACCCCTGATTGGTCTGATGCGCGGAAGCCATCAGGGCGACGCCACCGAGGGACGTCTGGACGCCAGACAATTCGGTCATGGCAGCAGGATTGAAATAGATGGCCGAAGGATCGTCCGCCGCCGCGGCCGCGCCGGCGAGCGCGCGGCCCGTTTCCTTGGGCGACTGTTCCTGAAGATAGAAGCCACCTGCCAGTGCCGGCAAAGGCATGACAAGCAGCCCGGTTCCAAACAAGGATCGAGCAGCGCGGCGGATAAGCATAGGAGACCCCTTTCCAACAGTCTGGATGCAGCCATGACCTTTGCGTTCTATCGGCCACATGACAGCGCCATGGTTAATTTTCTCTAGCGGGCGCCGAGTCTTCCTAGAAGAAAAAAAAGCCGCTCCCGGAGGAACGGCTTGAAAAGTTTAGGAGAGGATGCCTGAAAGGCCCGTTCCTTTTGCGTTGGAGCTTGTTTTGCTGCAACTGCGAAAACCCGAACTGCAGTTGCATATCTTGCACTCGTAGGGACCGGACAAGCGTTCCGTAAGGGAAAGAAAGCTTAGGCGTCCGCAGCATGTCCCCTTTTTTGGCTGTGGGCGCCTTATCAAACGTCGGAGGGGGCAATTATTCCCGACTGGAGGAGCTGGTCGCGCAACTCCGCCTCGTTTCGCGCCAGGCCTTCCGCGTCGCCTGATTCGACCCGCGCGACCAGTTCATCCTGGGTCTGGGAGGCGCGCAACAGCCACCAGCCGTCCGCACCTGTGCAGCGTATCCCGTCCGTCTCATCGATCCGGGCGCCAAGCTGGTGAAGACGCGCTCTCACCTCCGCGACGACAGCCTCCTTGCGCCCTTCGGCGACAGGAAAGCGCAGCTCGGGCGTGGTGAACAGCCGGGGCAGCCCATCGCTCAGCGCGGTGACGCTGCAACCGAGGCAGGCGGTAGCCCGGATCAGGCGCAGCGCGGCGTAGAGCCCGTCGTCGAAGCCGTAATAATCGTCGGCGAACATGATATGGCCGGTCATCTCGCCACCCAAAGGGCTGCCGACTTGCTTCATTTTGGACTTGATGTGGCTGTGACCGCTTTTCCACATCAGCGGCTGCCCGCCCAGTGCGGCGATACGGTCGAACAGGGCCTGGCTCGCCTTCACATCGGCGACGATCATGGCACCGGGGCGCTGCCGCAACACCGGCTCGGCCAGGATGCCGAACAGCTGGTCGCCCCAGATCACCCGCCCCTTCCCGTCGATCACGCCCACACGGTCGCCATCGCCGTCGAAAGCCAGTCCGAAATCGAGCTTCTTGGCAAGGACAAGGGCGCGCAGCTGCTCCAGATTCGCTTCAACAGTCGGATCGGGGTGATGATGCGGGAAGTGGCCGTCTATCTGGGTGAACAACGTGTGATGCTCGCCGGGAAGAAGCTTCACCAGCTTTTCGATGACCGGGCCCGTCGCGCCATTGCCGGCATCCCAGCCGATCCGCCATGCCGCGCCGTCAAAATCGCGCATCAGGCGCGCGACATAGCGGTCCATGACCGGCACATCCTCGACCCGGCCCACGCAATCCTCCCAGTCGCCCGCGGCCGCGATCGCCCCCAGCGCGGCGATGTCGGGGCCAAAAAAAGGGTCATGTTGCGCCACAAGCTTGAAGCCATTCTGATCGGCGGGATTATGGCTGCCGGTTATCTGGATGCCGCCGTCCACATTCAGGACCGCTTCGGCATAATAGAGCATCGGCGTCGGCCCGAGGCCTATGCGCAGGACATCGACGCCGCTCGCCGCCAGTCCGCGTACCAGGGACGCCTCCAGCGCTGGGGAACTAAGCCGGCCGTCATAGCCGACCGCGACCCGTGATCCGCCCCGCCGCCTGATGATGGTGGCAAAGCTGCGACCAACAGCAAAGGCATCCCGCTCGCCCAGCGTCTTCCCGATGGTGCCGCGCATATCATATTCGCGGAGCAGGCTGGGGTGGAAGCGGTGAGCCATGGCTGCCCTCCTCAAATCGACCATATCAGCGGCGGGACGAATCCTGTTCCCGCGCGCTGGCAAGCAACAGGTCGCGCGCGGCATTGATCTGCGCCGCCAATGCCTCCGTGCCTCCCTTGTCGGGATGAACCGACGCGATCAGGCGTCGGTGCGCCGCACGAATCTCGGCTCCGTCTGCACCCGGATATACACCAAGCAAGGCTCGCGCTCTGGCGATATCGGATGGTGCCGTCCGGGTCTGCCGTCCCGGCTGCTTCTTCGCGCTCTTCTGTCCCTGGACAAAAAAGTACAAAGTCGCTCCCAGCAGCAGCGGCGCGCCTACCAGCGGCTTACCCTTGGCGGCCATCACCGCCCCGACCAGCGCCGCACCCAAGACCATTCCATCCTTCGCGCTCATACGTTGAAGCCGTCCCGTCCAGATCAGCCAGCTGGCAAGCGCGACCAGCAGCAGGGCTGTAAGCGCCATCAGGCAGCGCCGAGCAGGTCGATCGGCGCCGTTTCCTCCCGCGTCGGCAGCGCAAGCCCAGAGACCATTTCCCGCAGTTCCTGACGCGCCGCGACATGGCTCACGCCCAGGTCGCCCAGATGGCCCTTGTCGAGCAAGGTCAGGCCCGACGGGAAAAGCTCGCGGAAGATGACGCGCTCTGACAGGCCGGGAATCACGCGGAAACCAACGCGGCGCGACAATTCCATCAGCGCGTCGCCCACCCGCTTCTTGTTGCGCGCGTCATGATGCTGGACACGGTTGCGCAGCACAACCCAATCGATCGACACCCCGTCCGCCTTGGCCCGCGTCTTGCGCGCTTCGAAGATCAGCTCGGAATAGAAAGACAGGCGCCGCACCTTGAAGGTTTCGGCATCGACCTGACCAATCAGGTCGAAATCCACGAAACTGTCGTTCATCGGCGTGACCAGCGTGTTCGCTCGCGCCGCCATGTGCCGGGCGAAGGGATCGTCGCGGCCCGGCGTGTCGACGATCAGGAAATCCTTGCCTTCCGACACGGCTGCCGTTTCCTGCTCCAGCGCCTCGACCGTATCGCCCTTGAGCACAGCGAATTCGGGCATTGGCAGTTCTATGCCACGGCGCTTGGCAGTTTCACCGCGATTTTCCATGTAGCGGGTGACAGTGCGCTGGCGCGGGTCAAGATCGATCATGCCCACGCGGTGTCCCAGCGCTGCAAGCGCGATCGCGGTATGGACCGCCGTGGTTGACTTGCCGGTTCCGCCCTTTTCATTGGCGAAGACGATGTGGTGCGTTTGGCCGTTCGCCGCTGGACCCATGATAACCCCGTTGTTCTACCGCGATGATTCTTGACCGTCTTGCCCGGCCATGCCTTAGCAGGATATTCCCCGTGCCTCCCGCCTTATCGGAGCCCCTCGTCCCGTGCAAATCCTCCGTGACCTTCCGCTCCTGCGATCTGCCCTCGACGCGCTGAAAAGCGACGGACGCCTGATCGCCCTCGTGCCGACCATGGGGGCGCTGCATGATGGGCACATGGCGCTGGTGGAAGAAGCGCGTCACCATGCCGGCCATGTCGTCGTTTCGATCTTCGTCAATCCGCGCCAGTTCGGGGTGAACGAGGATCTGGAAGCCTATCCTAGGCGGGAGGCGAAGGACGCGCAGATGTTGCAGGCAGCAGGCGTGGATATCCTCTGGGCGCCAAGCGTCGAGGTCATGTATCCGTCAAGCTATGCCACCAATATCTCCGTTTCAGGCGTGACCGAAGGCTTGGACGGCGCGGCACGGCCGGGCCATTTCGATGGCGTTGCGACTGTCGTGACCAAGCTGTTCAACCAGGTCCGCCCAGACGTCGCTCTATTCGGCGAGAAGGACTATCAACAACTCGCTGTCATCCGGCGGATGGTGAAAGATCTCGACCAGCCCGTCGAAATCATCGGCGTGCCGACCCAACGCGCCGAGGACGGGCTCGCCCTGTCATCGCGCAATGCCTATCTGAGCGAGGAGGAGCGCAAGGCGGCGCTCGCTCTGCCCCGCGCTCTGGGCGAAGCGGCGCGGCAGATGGAAAAGGGCGTCAGCGTCGAAAATGCCATCGCCAAGGCGGTAGCGATGCTTGCCGCCCATGGCTTTGACCCCATCGATTATGTAGCCTTATGTGATGCCGTCACGCTGGCGCCGCTGACCGCGCTCAACCGCCCTGCCCGGCTGCTGGGCGCGGCGAAGCTGGGCCGAACCCGGCTGATAGACAATATCCCGGTCGAGCCGGCCTGATGCCCTTCTAAAAAGGCTGTCAAAATGGCCGGACGATCACCGCCACGACAATGACGGCGGCCGCGATACCTGGCACCTCGTTCACCAGCCGCAGCGCCTTTTCGCTCATCGGCCGCTCACCTCTCGCCAGTTTCTTCGCATAGCCCGCGATCCAGCCATGATAAGCTGAAAGCCCCAACACGAAGAGCAGCTTGAGGTGGAACCAGCCGAACTGCCAAGCACCGATTTCCACCATCAGCATCAGGCCGAAAACCCAGGCCAAGACCAAAGAGGGATTGAGGATGATCTTGAGCAGCCGCGCCTCGCGCTCGACCCATTTGCGGTCCTCATCCGAACCGACCGGGCATTGGTGGTGATAGACAAAGAAGCGCGGAATCATGAACAAACCCGCCATAAGAAAGATGACGAATATGACATGGGCAGCCTTCACCCAGAGATAGGCAGCGCCGAGATAGGGCATCAGCTCTCCTTTCCTTGGCGGACATATGCGATCAGGGCCTCGACATGCGTGATCGGCGTGTCGGGCAGAATGCCGTGGCCCAGATTGAGAATATGCGGCCGGCCGGCGAAGGCGGCGCGGATATTGTCCACGGACTCCTCGACAGCCCTGCCCCCCGCAATCAGCGCCAGCGGGTCGAGATTACCTTGCACGGGAAGCTCCGCCGGCAAGGCCCGGTTCGCCCAATGCGGGTCGACCGTTTCGTCCACGCCCACGGCATCGACGCCGGTGCCCACGGCATAGTCGGCCAGCTTCGCGCCCGCGCCCTTGGGGAATCCGATGATGGGAACGGCGGGATGCAACGCCTTGAGCCGTTGGACGATCTGCCTGTTGGGCTCAATCACCCAGCGGTCGAACTCCAGCGGCGCCAGACTGCCAGCCCAGCTGTCGAACAGCTGCACCGCATCTACCCCGGCGCCGACCTGGCCTGATAGGTACGTGACTGTGGCGTCGACGATCGCATCGATCAGCGCACCGAACCGTTCAGGCTGTTGATAGGCCATGCGCCGCGCGGCGCCCTGGTCCCTGCTGCCCTGTCCCGCGACCATATAGGTGGAGATGGTCCAGGGGCTGCCCGCGAACCCCAGGAAGGTCACGGACGGATCCAGCGCCGCCTTAACCTGCCGCACCGTCTCGTAGACGGCTTCGAACCGCTCGAAATCGGGTGCCAGCGCGGTCAACTCATGCTCGGCCAAGATGGGCGCCAGTCGCGGACCCTCTCCTGCTTCGAACCAGAGCGTCTGGCCCATGGCGTAAGGCACGATCAGGATGTCGGAAAAGAGGATGGCGCCGTCGAAGCCGAAGCGGCGCAGCGGCTGGATGGTCACTTCCGCCGCGGCGGCGCTGTCATAGACCAGCTCGAGGAATCCGCCCTTCTCTGCCCGGAGCGCGCGATATTCGGGTAGATAACGGCCCGCCTGACGCATCAGCCACATGGGCGGTGGATCGCGCCTTTCTCCCTTCAGGACGGAGAGCAGCGGCTTGGAACATGGGTCCTTCGAAAGGCCAGCGTCTGGTCCCGTCATAAACTCTCTTATTTAGATTCTTAAAAGGATGATGGAGATAGTAGGGCGGTTGGCAGCGGGGTTTATGCGCTGTGCCCGGATTTGCCAACAGCTTGACTCTTCGGGGGCAGACCCAGCGGGTCGATTCACCCCTTTTATCCCCGTTACCCACAGGCTGTGGATGAAAATGACGGCTTGTTGAAGGTCTGTGGGTAAAAATACGGGAAACGAGGTGGGGGTTTGGCGGGCTATTTGATCCTCAACCTATCCCTTGCTTTATCCACAGTCCGTCTACAGAGATAGGCGTCATGTCGCGCATTCACCTGCACCTGCTGTCGGACTCCACCGGCGAGACGCTGGAGAATATCGCCAAGGCAGCCATTGGTGCATTCGAGAATGTCGAGGCGGTGCGCCATTTCTGGCCCATGGTGCGGTCCGATCTTCATCTCGACCGGATCATGGAGGAGATCGCCGCCAACCCGGGGCTGGTGCTGTTCACTCTGTCCAACCATCAGCTGCGTCGCCGACTGGAAACGCGGTGCCGCGCGCTCGGCCTGCCGCACGTGGCCGCGCTCGACAGCGTGACCGACGCGCTGTCTAATATATTGGGCCAGGAAACCCGCAATCGGCCGGGGCGAAAGCATATATTGGACGAAGCCTATTTCGCGCGGATTGAGGCGATTCAGTTCACCATCGCCCATGATGATGGCGTCGGTCATGAAAATTGGGAAGAAGCCGACATTGTCCTTGCCGGCGTGTCGCGCGCGTCCAAGACGCCGACTTCCATCTATCTCGCCAATCGCGGCTACAAGACGGCAAATATACCCCTCGTCGTGCAATCGCCGCCGCCGCGAAGCTTGTTTTCGCTCCGTCACCCGATGGTCGTGGGCCTGACCGTCAGTCCCGAACGGCTGGTGCAGGTCCGCCGCAACCGCCTGCTCTCGCTCAACCAGGCGCCTGAAACCAGCTATGTCGATATCGAAAAGGTGCAGGAGGAACTGGCTTTCGCCCGGCGGATGTTCGCGGACAATGGCTGGCCGGTAATCGACATGACCCGACGATCGATCGAGGAAGCAGCCGCAGCCATCATCAACCTCTTCAACGACCGCGTGCTGGCGGAAGGAGCCGATTCATGATCGTGCTGGCATCGCAAAGCGCGAGCCGGCGGGCGCTGCTGGAGGCGGCGCAGGTGCCGTTCGAGGCGCTGTCGCCAGGCGTCGACGAGGAAGCCGCCAAGGAAGCGCTGCGTGCGGATGGCCTTGACGCGCGGGCGCTTGCCGACGCGCTGGCGGAACTCAAGGCGCTCAAGATATCGCGGCGCGTCCCAGGGACACTCGTGCTGGGCTGCGACCAGACGTTGAGCCTGGATGATGGTACGATGATCGACAAGGCGGTCGACCGGGCTGACGCAACCCGGATTCTCAAGCTGCTGTCGGGTCGGGTCCATCATCTGCACAGCGCCGCCGTCATCGTGCTGAACGGCGAGCCCATCTGGCGCTATGTCGAACGGGTGCGAATGACGATGCGACCGCTGTCCGACACGTTCATCGCCGGCTACCTCGACCGCGACTGGGACCATTGCCGCTGGTGCGTCGGCAATTACCGGATCGAGGGACCAGGGGTCCAGCTGTTCGCCAAAGTGGAAGGCAGCCAATTCGCCATTCAGGGCCTGCCGCTGCTGCCGCTGCTTGACTTTCTGCGCATCCGGGGCGTTCTGCCATCATGACCGAAAAGCTCCCCTATGCCGAAGTGATCGGTGATCCGATCGCCCACAGCAAATCACCACTGATCCATAATTTCTGGCTCGACTGCCTGGGTATCGAGGCGGAATATAAGAAAACGCATGTTACCGGCGATGGCCTCGCCGCCTATTTCCTGGCGAGGCGGGCGGACCCCGACTGGCTGGGGTGCAACGTCACCATTCCGCACAAGATCGCGGTCATGGACTATACCGACGATCCCGGTGGGGTGCGGACCAGGATTGGGGCGATGAACACCATCGCGAGCGAGACCGGCGGCCCGCTGATCGGCACCAACACTGACGCCGGAGGCTTCCTGC
Source organism: Sphingobium mellinum (assembly GCF_037860795.1). Taxonomy (NCBI): domain Bacteria; kingdom Pseudomonadati; phylum Pseudomonadota; class Alphaproteobacteria; order Sphingomonadales; family Sphingobiaceae; genus Sphingobium; species Sphingobium mellinum. The sequence goes on from NZ_JBANRK010000009.1 coordinate 96,146, forward strand.
AGCCGTTGTTGCGCGACAAGTGGAAGGGGACAAGCGCCGTCCTGGTGGGAGCCGGGGGCGCGGCACGGGCGATCCTGTTCGCTCTCACCACACTTGGGGTACCGGATATCACCGTGATGGTACGCGACGCCGCGAAGGGTCAGGCGCTGCTTGACCGGGCCGGGGTGAAAGGGCGGGTGATCGGCATGGCCGACCCGCTGCCCGCCGCCGATCTGCTGGTCAACACCAGCTCGCTCGGCATGGTCGGGCAGCCGGCGCTGGAGCTTGACCTCGCGCCGTTGCCGCCGACCGCCACCGTTTATGACATTGTTTATGCGCCGCTCGACACGCCTTTGTTGCTGGCGGCACGGGCACGGGGCCTTAAGACCCTGGACGGTCTGGAAATGCTGATCGGTCAGGCGGCGCTCGCCTTCGACATTTTTTTCGACGCTGAAGCGCCCCGCGACCGGGATGACGAACTGCGAGCGCTGCTGCTTGCCGCTTCATGAAGGTTTACGGCCTCACCGGCTCTATCGGCATGGGCAAGTCAGCCGTCACCGCAATGCTGCGGCGGCAACGCGTGCCGGTTTTCTGCGCGGACGCCGAAGTCCACAGGCTGCAAGGGCCGGGCGGCAAGCTGCTGCCAGCGATCGAGGCCCGTTTTCCAGGCACGACCGGCCCGAAGGGCGTCGACCGCGTAAAGCTGGGCGCGGCCGTTTTTGGTCATCCGCAGCAGTTGCGGGCGCTGGAAGCCATCGTCCACCCGGCCGTGCATGCCGCGCGCGAAGCGTTTCTACGCCGCCATGCCTCGCGGGCCTTCGTCATTTTCGACATACCGCTGCTGTACGAAAAGAACGGGCACCGCAAACTGGACGGGGTGATCGTCGTCACCGCCCCAGCCTGGAAGCAGCGGCGGCGGGTGCTGGCGCGGCCGGGCATGACAGCCGAGAAGTTCAGGAGAATCGTCCGCTTGCAGACGCCGGACGCTGAAAAGAGGCTGAGGGCGGATTATATCATCGATACCGGCACCACTTTCGCGGCGACCCGGGGCCAGGTACGACGCTTGGTCGCTTGCCTTGGGGCGAAGACAGGCCGATAACAGCAGGTCCGACCAGAGTCGACGTGAAGAGGGCGATGCGCGAGATCATATTCGACACCGAAACGACTGGATTGGACCCTGCCACCGGCGACCGACTGGTCGAAATCGGCTGTATAGAGCTCCTCAACCGGGTGCCGACGGGACGCACCTTTCACGCTTATTACAATCCGCAGCGGTCCATGCCGGCAGCGGCTGAGGCGGTGCATGGCCTGTCCGATGTTTTCCTCAAGGACAAGCCGCTCTTTTCCGCGGGCGTGCAGGAATTGCTCGACTTTCTGGAGGACAGCCGTCTCGTTGCCCATAATGCGCGTTTTGATTTTGGGTTCCTCAACCATGAATTGCGGCTGTGCGGCATGGCCGAGGTGGCGATCGAACGGATGATCGATACTGTCGCGATCGCGCGGCAGCTTCACCCGGGCGCCAAGCACAGCCTGGATGCGCTCTGCACCCGCTATGGCATCGACCGCAGCCATCGCATCAAACATGGCGCGCTACTCGATGCGGAATTGCTGGCGCAGCTTTACATCGAACTGACCGGAGGCCGGCAGATCGGCCTTGGTCTTGCACAGGAGGAGGAAAAACAACTGGTTAGGGTGGAACTTGCGGCGCAGGTTGCGGTTCGCCCTGTTCGTCCCGCGCGGGCCTTCGTGGTCAGCGCGGAGGAGCTGGAACGGCACAGGGTGTTTGTCGCGACTCTGGAAAAGCCGCTCTGGCTGGAGGAGGTTTGAAAGGCGGGGCTGACATCCTGCCTTTCCGAGCTTCGTGCCTACCGGGCCGCTCGCCTGCGGTCCGGCAAGAACAAGGAGAAGGCTAATGGATATTCGTGTTTCCGGACATCAGGTCGACACGGGCGACGCGCTCAAGCAGCATGTCCAGACCCGGCTGGAGGCGATGGCCGAGAAATATTTCTCCCGAACCCTTTCCGCCCAGGTCACGTTCAGACCTGCACCGCACGGCGCCTTCCATTGTGATATCGTCTGTCATGTCATGACCGGCCTGATCCTGAAAGGGGCAGGGGAGGCGCAGGAGGCGCATCCCGCTTTCGATCAGGCGGCCGAGCGGATCGAGCGGCAGCTGAGGCGCTATATGCGCCGGCTTAAGGATCGTCACGCGCAGGCCGTTGCCGCCGAGGCACAGCGTGCCAACGGATTTGATGTGAACGGCGTGGATGGAGCCGGCTACACCATATTTGCGTCGGTTTCCGAAGAAGAGGAGCCGGAGGAGGCGCCGCTCATCATCGCAGAAACACGGGTCGATATTCCCGAAGCCAGCGTGTCCGACGCGGTCATGATGCTCGACCTGCGCAATACCAACGCGCTGCTGTTCCTCAATGCCGGAACTTCCGCCTATAATATGGTCTATCGCCGCCATGATGGCACGATCGGCTGGGTGGAACCGCGCCAGTAGCCTGAGGGTTCGCTCCATAGGCCCCGGTTGACCTCAGTAAGCCGGCGGCCTATGGGGCCGAGCTTTATATGTCCCGAGTACGCGCTGGCCTTTCAAAGACGCGCGTGTCTTGGCTGTTTCGGGTTGGTCATGGTTCATTTCAACGATATCGTCTCGCCCGACGCGCTTGCCACGGGTGTCGCCGTAAACGGCAAGAAGCCGCTGTTCCAGAAAATCTCGCAACTCGCTGCGGCGGCCTATGGGCTGGATGCCGGTGCCGTGTCGGAAGCCCTGTTTGAACGGGAACGGCTGGGATCGACCGGCTTTGGTGGCGGTGTCGCCATTCCTCACGCAAAAATCTCTGGGTTGCAGCGGATGAGTGGCGTGGTCGTATTGCTGGAACCCGCCATCCCGTTTGACGCGGTGGACGAGGCGCCGGTGGATGTCGTCTTTGCGCTTCTGTCTCCTGCCGACAGTGGTGCCGAACATCTCAAGACATTGGCCCGCGTTTCGCGCTATCTGCGCGACGAGGGTCATGTGGCGCGCCTGCGCGGGGCGAAGTCGGCGGGCGCCCTCCAAGCCCTGCTGGCCGGCGGGGAAGCGCGTGACGCAGCCTGAGGCGCCCTCCGCGCCCAGTGGCGAGGAGGCGCATTTCCGCGCGCTGGAGAATCTCTATCGCTCCGCGCCGATCAACCGGCTGTTCCGGTCGGAACTCACTATCACCGAACCTGGCCATTCCGTCATCGAGTTCGACGTTGACGAAGGGCAGTTCCATGCTGCGGGCGCGGTGCATGGGACAGTATATTTCAAGATGCTGGACGATGCCGCATTCTACGCGGCCAACAGCCTGGTGAGCGACCGCTTCCTCCTGACGACCGCCTTTAACCTGCTCTTCACCCGCCCGATCGGCCCCGGCCGGATTCGCGCCGAGGGCCGCTGGATCAGCGGCAAACGCCGCGTGTTCGTGGCCGAAGCGAGTCTGGTCGACATGGATGGCGAAGAAGTAGGCCGTGGCACCGGCACTTTCATGCGGTCGCAATTCCCGCTTTATTCCTTGCCGGGTTATGGCAGCTGACCGCCTGACCAGCGCCATGCTGGTCGGCGTGCTGGTGAGACGTGCGGCAGCGGCGGGCGGATTCGCCACCGTGTTGGCGAAGGGTGACGCGATCAGCGGCGTCATCCTGGTGGAGGCGGTGGAGCGCGGGAAGCCTCAAGGCCTGTTCGAACGCACACCGGATTTTGCGGGGCGGTATGTTCTCAACCGCTGCGGGCCACCGCCGGAATCGGGGCCGGACATGCTGTCCCAATATATTGAGCGCCGCCGTCGCGTGGACCCTGACCTGTGGGTCATAGAACTCGACATCGCGGATGCGGAACGGTTCGCCGCTGAAACGATCTGTTGATCGTTGACTCTCGGAACCCCGGGAGGCACTGGCGCTGCACGCTTCAACGCGCAGGTTGCCGAATTCGCCCGTGGGGGGCGGGCGCGGTAAACACGCAGACGGGGGGCGGCCCGACGTCGGCAATGATAAAAGGGTTTAATCCGACGTCCCTTGGCCAAGAACCGCACGATTTTGAGTTGTAATGAGTTTTCGTTTGAAGTCCGCGATTGCCGCGGCATTTGCCCTGTCTGCCTCTGCGGCGGTCATGGCGGCCGATATGTCGAGCGCCAATGAGGCTGCTCCATCGGTCCAGTCCCTCTACGGGACCCAGGAGCTGCATTCAGCTCCTTCGGCGGCTGGCAAGCCCGCCGTCGTTTTTGCCGCTCCGCGCGAGGTCGCGCAGCCGCTGGCACCCCTTTCCGACAGCGCCGATGTGAAGGCGGATAACCTAGCGGCTCTGGTTGAAGCGCAAGGCGTTCCCGAGACCGTCGATGGCGACATGAAATGCCTGGCCGGCGCTGTCTATTTTGAATCCAAGGGCGAAAGCCTGGAAGGCCAACTGGCCGTTGCGCGCGTTATCATCAATCGCGTCAAGTCCGGCCGATTCGCCAGCAGCATGTGCGGCGTTGTCTATCAGCCGGGACAGTTCAGTTTCGTGCGTGGCCACGGCATGCCGTCCATTCCGACATCGAGCCAAAGCTGGCGTGAAGCGGTCGCGATCGCGCGCATCGCGATGGATGGCGGCTGGGACAGCCGTGCCGAAGGCGCCTTGTTCTTCCACGCCCGGCGCGTCTCGCCCTCGTGGGGCAAGCATCAGCTCGCCGCGATCGACAACCATATTTTTTATCGCTGATCGTTCGATCAGTCAGGTCAGCATCGGTCGGTTCGGGAGCCATCCTGAATCGGCCTTTTCTTTTGTTCCCTTCCTGTTCTAATATGCGCCGATGACCGCCGCGCCTCCAGACAGTTGCTCTCCCCTGACCAACGGCACCGCGTTCGCGGTCGCGCGCGGTACGCTGCGCCTTTTCTTGCGCCACGACATGAGCGGTATCCTGGAGGTGCCACTGCCCAATGGTCGCCGGGCGGACATCATGGCGATCGACGGAGCGGGCCGGATCACGATCGTCGAGATCAAATGCAGTCGCTCCGATCTGATCGGCGACATGAAATGGCCGGACTATTTCGAGTATTGTGACCGGTTCTATTGGGCGGTCCCGGCGGGATTCGACCTTGCCCTGTTCGACAGCGAGGCGCTGTGGCCCGCGCGAACCGGATTGATCGTTGCGGATCAATATGATGCCGAACTGTTGCGCCCTGCGCCCACGGAACCGCTGCCGGGCGCCCGCCGCAAGGCTGAGACGCTACGTTTCGCCCGCCGCGCCGCCCGCCGGCTGACGGCAATTGCGGACCCCGATCATGCGACGGACATCGGACGGTGATTGACGTGCGAGCAGCTGTGTCCTGCGATCGAGGACGCTGATCCGCACCTATCGTCGTTTGCCCCAATATTCATCGGCCAGATATTGGTGGAGCGCCGTCGAGCCTTGCCGGGCCGCGGTCTTGGCCATATGGCGCCTGATCTCGTAGCTGCTGGCGCGGAACGCGTCAGGCGACGGTCGGGCCGGCTTTTCGCCGGGGCCCATATATGGATGGAAAATGTCTCCGAGAGCTTGTTCCCAAGCCTTCTCGATCTCGATCTTGTTACGCTCCATTGGCCACCTCTTGCGGAAAGGGTGATTGTGGAAAGATGGGGAGGGCTATCCCCATCGGCAAGAGGCGTTGATCAATCGTAAAACTACTGACTGAGAAGGCCGGTTCAGAAAACCGGCCCCTGCACCGGCCCTTTGGGAGCGGCGCTGCTCTTTGCGGCGCGGAGCGCATCGACCAGTCCGGGCGTGCGCGAATCGCGGTCGGCATAATCACGCGCCGACATGCCGGCGATGCTATCGCGCCGGTCGGCATTGGCGCCATGCGCAACCAGCAGCCGAACCACTGCAAGATCGTGCAGCTGCACCGCCCTTATCAGGGGTGTTTCGCCGCTGCCATTGGCCTTGTCGATCTGCGCGCCGGCAGAGAGCAGGAGGATGACGCCGTCCTGGAACCGCGCCTGCACCGCCTTCATCAGCGGCGTGTCGCCGCCATTGTCGGTCAGATTGGGATTGGCGCCCTTGCCGAGCAGAAAGGCGAGCCATGTCGCGTCACGCCGGGCTATGACCAGGTGCAGCGCGGTTTCACCGCTGGTGACATCGCGGCTGTTGATGACGGTCGACCCGGGCTTTTGGATGAGGTCGGTCACCTTCTGACCGTCGGCATCCTTGACCGCCTTCAGGAAGTTGTAGCTGTCGGAAAACTGCGCCTGTGCAGCAACCGGAGACAGCAGCGCCAGCGCCAGCGCAGCGGCGCCCGCCTTCCCCGACCATGCCCGAAAACGTCCCATCATCGCTCTGTAAGCCCCTTGGCATTTGCAATAGCGCCAATAGCAGTGCATGGCTGGCCGCGCTATGAACAAAGCGTCCAACTCGCTGATCCTGCCGCTCGTGCTGTTGCTCGCAGCCTGCAATATGGGGTCGGGCGGCAATGCATCAAGCAGCCCCCAAAGCGCACCTGGAGACCTTGCCGGCGCGCGCATCGGTGGCCCTTTCGCGCTCACTGACCAGGATGGGAAGAAGGTCCGGTGGGATGATTTCAAGGGCCGGTATCGGCTGGTCTATTTCGGCTACAGCTATTGCCCCGATGTCTGCCCCGTCGACCTGCAACGAATCATGCAGGGCTTCACCCGCTTTGAAAAGGCCGATCCTGGCCGCGCGGCGAGGCTGCAGCCGATATTCATCACGTTGGACCCCGAACGGGACACGCCGCAGGTGCTCAAGACCTATGTCGCCGCCTTCCACCCCCGCCTGATCGGCCTGACCGGGACGCCGAAGGAGATTGCGAAGGTCGCCAAGGATTTCGTCGTCCTTTACAACAAGGAAGAGCAGAAGGGCGCTAGCACCTATCTGGTCAGTCACAGTCGGACGCCCTATCTGTTCGGTCCGGACGGCCAGCCCGTGGCGCTGGTGCCGGTGGATGATCCAGGAACCCCGGACAAGCAGGAGGGCGATCCGGCCGAGGTGCTCGCCTTCCTCGAAAAATGGGTCAAGTGACGATTGGACTTCTGGGAAAAGCCCCTCGACAAGCTGGATCGCCCCGAATGGGAGGCGCTGTGCGACGGCTGCGGCAAATGCTGCCTGCATAAGGCCGAGGATGAGGAGACGGGGCGCATTTACCCCACCAATGTCGCCTGTCGGCTACTCGACCGGCAGAGCGGACAATGCACCAATTACAAGGAGCGACGCCGCTTCGTGCCGGATTGCGTGCGCCTGACGCCGCAGAAGGTGAAGACCATCAGCTGGCTGCCCCGCACTTGTGCCTATCGTCTAAGGGCAGAGGGAGAGCCGTTGCCGCACTGGCATTATCTGATCTGCGGTGATCGCGAAGCGGTGCATCGCGCGGGGGAGTCCGTGCGCGGCTGGACGGTGGCGGAAGCGGACGCGGGTGATTGGGAACATCATCTTGTCGACCGGGAACTCTGAGGCGGTCCTGCTGGTCGACGGCGTGGCCGTGCCGGTCCGCATTCGGCGATCGGCACGCGCCAAAACATACCGGCTGTCACTGGACCATGACCGTGGCGAGTTGCGGCTGTCCCTGCCCAGCAGGGCGAACCTTAACCGCGCGCTCGGCTGGGCGCAGGATCATGAGGATTGGGTGCGATCACAGATGGCGGCGCGACCCGAAACGGTGGTGCTGGGGGATGGGGCCTGCTTTCCGCTGGAAGGACGGGAGGTCCGCATCTGCTGGGTCGAAGGCACCGCCCGCACGATCCGCGTCGAAGGCAGCCAGCTGCTCACCGGGGGTGCGGCGCAGTCCGTCGGCCCTCGTGTGCTGCGCTGGCTGAGGGCGCGTGCGCGGGCTGTATTGGAAGCCGAAAGCCATGCCATGGCACGGGACCACGGCCTGATCGTCGCCTCGGTGGGCATCGGCGATCCACGCAGCCGCTGGGCCAGTTGCGCGTCAAGCGGGGCGATCCGCTACAGCTGGCGGTTGATCCTGTGCCCGCCCGATGTTCGCCGCGCGACCGTCGCACATGAGCTGGCGCATCTGCTGCACATGGACCACAGCCCGGCCTTCCATGCTGCCCATGCGCGCATCCTGGGCGTCGATCCCAAACCCGCGCGCGCGTGGCTACGCGCCCATGGAGCAGCGCTGCACCGATTTGTTGCATGAAGATGGGTCAGAGCGGGGAAGGACAGCGGTGCTCGGCATCCTGTCGATGAGCGAGGCCACAGTCCTTGCAGATCACGTGGCGGCCCTGTTTCACCCCATGTCCCACCGCAACCCGCTCGTCAAAGACATAGCAGTCGCCCTGCCATCGGCCCTGCGCCTCGGGGACTTCCTCCAGATACCGCAGAATGCCGCCCCGCAGGTGATAGACCTCGTCGAAACCGCGCGACCGAACCAGCGCGGTCGATTTCTCGCATCGGATGCCGCCGGTGCAAAACATCGCGATGCGCGGCGTCCGTCCCTCCTCGCGCAACCCCGCGGCGAACGCATCGAACCAGCCGGGAAAGTCACGGAAGGACCGCGTGCCCGGATCGATCGCGCCGGCGAAGCTGCCGACCGCGATTTCATAGGCGTTGCGCGTGTCGATAACGACGGTGTCGGGGTCGGCGATCAGCGCGTTCCACTCTTCGGGATCCACATGACGACCGGCTTCGTGGACCGGGTCAAGATCGCCTACGCCAAGAGTCACGATCTCGCGCTTCACCTTGACCTTCATCCTGCCGAAGGGGGCGTGCTGCGACGCCGAATATTTGACATCGAGATCGGCGCAGCCCGGGAGCGCGCGGATGTGGGCGATCAGCGCGTCGATCGCTTCCCCGTTGCCCGCCACCGTGCCGTTGATCCCCTCCCGCGCCAGGATCAGCGTGCCGCAGGTGCCGATACGCGCGCAGGTGGCGCGTAGTTCGTCGGCCAGCATATGTGGATCGTCGAAGCTGGCAAAGCGATAAAGCGCGGCGATGGTGAAGGTTGGAGGCATGCCGCGCGCCATAGCGGCTTGCCGGCCCTCTTGAAAGACGGTCGTCTTGGGCGCATAGGCGAGCCATGGTTCCCCTTTCGTTCGCCGGTCATGATTTCCTGGCGCTGTCGGAAGCAGCGCTGTTCTGGCCGGCGCGCGGGGCACTGCTGGTGGCCGATCTGCATTTCGAAAAGGCAAGCTGGTTCAGCCGCTTCGGCCAGTTTCTTCCTCCCCATGACAGCCAGGCGACTTTGGACCTGATCCAAAGGCTGGTGGAACGGACGGGCGCGCGTGCCGTCTGGGCATTGGGCGACAGTTTCCATGACGCAGATGGCGCGGCGCGTCTGTCTCCGTCGGTGCGCGACGGGCTTGCGGCGCTGACCGCGCGGCTCGACTGGCTGTGGATCACCGGCAATCACGATGCGAGCGTCGCATGTTTGCCGGGCGGCCGGCGCCTGGCCGAAGCGGAAGTGGACGGCATCTGGCTGCGGCACGAAGCCGATGCGGCTGATCCGCGTCCGGAAATTTCAGGCCATTTCCACCCCAAATTCCGTCTATCGTTGCGTGGCCGCCATGTGTCGCGGCGCTGTTTCGTGGGGTCGCCGACGAAGCTCATCCTACCGGCCATGGGCTCGCTTGCTGGCGGCCTCGACGCGGACCATGGCGAGATTCGTCGTGCCGTTGGCCCGGGCGCGAGCGCGCTGGTTCCCGTGGCGGATCGTCTGCTGCGCTTTCCCCTGGCGTGACCGAACCTTAGGTAAAGCAGATTTTAAGCTGTTGCTGTTAAACAACAGGCATGAATATAGGAGTGGACCGAGGCACCAAAACGCCGGAAAATCTGGCTTCGCTTGCCTTTGCGCCGCTGTGGCCGCATAATCGCACCATCAGGCAGACATGGAAAAACCATGCGTCGCAGGAGAGAGAAGGGCCCTCCATGAACCACAAGAATCTGTGGCTGCTGTCCGCCGGCTTTGCCGCGCTGGTGGCGTCGATCTCGTCTGCTCAGGCGCAGGACAGTGCCAACCAGGGCGCGGCGGACGATACAGTCATCATCGTGACGGCGACGCGGCGCGCCAGTCCTTTGTCCGATGTGCCGATCGCCGTTTCGGCCGTCAGCGCGCAGGCTATGCAGAATAGCGGCGCCAGCGACATTCGCAGCCTCAACCAGCTGGCACCCTCGCTGCTCATTTCCTCCACCGGATCGGAAGCCAACGCATCGGCGCGCGTGCGAGGTATAGGCACGGTCGGCGACAATCCGGGCCTCGAAAGCTCGGTCGCGGTCTTCATCGACGGCGTCTACCGGTCTCGCACGGGGGCGGGGCTCAACGAACTGGGCGAAATCGAGCGGGTCGAGGTGCTGCGCGGTCCGCAGGGCACGCTGTTCGGCCGCAATGCATCGGCGGGTCTCATCAACGTCATCAGCAAGGCGCCGGAATTCAAGGCGGCCGGCAAGGCCGAAGTCACCTACGGCAATTATGACTATTGGCGCCTGTCTGGCCGCATCACCGGCCCGGTGACCGACCAGTTGGCGCTCAGCCTGGACGGCGTGTGGTCGAAGCGGGACGGCTTCTTTGATCTGGTCGATGCGGCCGGCAAAAAGGTCGGCGATACCAATGATCGCGACCGCTATTTCCTGCGCGGTCAAGCTCTCTACGAGCCCAATGACGCACTCTCCATCCGGCTGATCGGCGATTATACCCACCGCGACGAAAGCTGTTGTGGCGCCGCCTATATCGAAACGCGCGAACGGCAGCCGCTGACGGGCGGGGGGTATTCGATCGCGCCGTTCAACCGCATCGCGGCGATCCTCAGTGGACAGGGCACCGTCTTCCCGACCGATCCCTATGACCGCAATCTGAAGATCACGCCAGGCCGCAACTATGTCAGCAAGGTCAGGGATTGGGGTGTTTCGGGTCAGGTCGACTACGATCTGGGCCGCGCCAAGCTGACCAGCATCTCGGCATATCGCGACTATAAGAGCCAGGATTACGGCGATTATGATTATAGCGGCGCCGACCTGCTTTATCGCGACCCCAACACCTATCGCCAGTTCCGCACCTTCACCCAGGAATTGCGGGCCCAGGGTTCGGCCTTTGGCGAGGTCCTCGACTGGCTGGTCGGCGGCTATTATGCGCACGAAAAGCTGACGCTGGAAGACAATATCGTCTTCGGCGCCGACTATGGCCGGTTCGCGGCATGCCGCCTCATGGCGGGCGCCGGAGCGACCAGCAATCTGACTGCGCAGCAGTTGGCGGCTTGCGGCAGCGGTCTTGCCACCCAAGCGCTCATCGGCGGCACGCAGGCGCAGCTCAATGCCGGCCTGACACCTGCCGTCGGTGCGACCCAGGCCGGCCTCATCTCCGGCGGGCTCGGCAACGGCCTGCGCGCGCTGGCGGCGATCCCTTCAGGCACCGGCGATGTCGCTTCGCTATATCATCAGAAGAGCCAGAATTGGGCGCTCTTCACCCATAATATCATCCACATCACCAAGCAGCTCGATCTGACGCTGGGCCTGCGCTACACGCATGAAAGCAAGCGGTTTTCGGCGGATTTCAACAATAACAACGCCACCTGCGCCGCGCTGCAGGCGTCCAGCCTGCGCGCGCTGGCGACCAATCCCGCGCTCGGATCGGCCGCGGCGCTGGCGGGCGGCATTCTGACGCTGGGATGTCTGGGCAATTCGTCCACCGGTCTTAACGCGCTCAACCTTAATGACAGGATCAGCAACGGGGAGTTTTCCGGTACGGCTGTGCTTTCGTGGAAGCCGGTCGAGGAGCTGCTTGTCTATGGCAGCTATTCGAAAGGCTACAAGGCGGGCGGCTATAATCTCGACCGTTTCCAGCTGGGATCGACGGGGCTCAACCCCGTGCCGGCGGTCTTTTCGCCGCGCAGCAATGCGGACGTGACCAGCCTGCGCTTTGCCGCCGAGAAGGTCGATGCGTTCGAGATCGGCCTCAAATACGCCCAACCCAAATGGAGCGCGAATATTGCGGCGTTCCGGCAGGAGTTCAAGAATTTCCAGCTGAATACGTTCAACGGCACCAGCTTCGTGGTCCAGAACATCAACGGCTGTGAGAGCGCGCTGACGGCGGCGCGCACCTGCGCGAGCGATGATGTCGGCCCCGGCCTCATCAGCCAGGGCGTGGAACTGGAACTGACCGCGTCGCCCGTGCGCAATGTCCGCTTCGCCGGCGGCCTCACCTATACGCGGGCGAAGTTCGCCAACCGGCTGGTGGGCAGCAGCAGCGGCGCGGTGCCGCTTGATCCGGCGCTGTTCCTGCTGCCCGGCTCGATCAATTCTCAGGCGCCTGAAATCGTTACGACGGTCAGCGCTTCCTGGACCCCGGAGATCGGCTCCAGCGGCCTTTCCGCGCTTTTCTATATCGACGGGCGCCTGACCGGAGACTTCAATACCGGATCCGACCTGTTCCCCGAGAAGGCGCAGGACGGCTATGCGGTATTCAACGCGCGCGTCGGCATTCGCGGGCCGCAGCAGCGCTGGGCGGTCGAATTCTGGGGGCAGAATATCTTCAACCAGGATTATACCCAGGTCGCCTTCAGCAGCCCGCTGCAGTCGAGCAGCCCGACAACCTCGACCACGGGGCAATTTGCGCGCGGGGCGCCGATGGCGAACCAGTTGATCTCCGCCTATCTCGCGGAACCCCGAACCTATGGCATCACGTTGCGCGGGAGTTTCTGATCATGCCCCTGCCGCTCGCCGGAACAGGGCGGGCGGCAGACGGGCGTTCGCCAAACAGCGCCGTGCCTACCCGGATATCGGTCGCGCCCAGCATGATCGCCGTTTCGAAGTCGCCCGACATTCCCATGGAAAGCCGGTCAACGCCCTCCTCCCGAGCCATCTTGGCGAGCAGGGCGAAATAGGGCGCGGGCTCGATAGCGGCGGGCGGCACGCACATGAGGCCAGCGACCGGAATGTCGGCTTTCCGCGCCGCGCGAATCAGAGCCGGCGTGTCGGCAATCGGGCAGCCGCCCTTCTGTTCCTCCGCGCCGATATTGACCTGGATAAAGCATGGCACCCGCTTGTCTGCCGCATCCATCGCACGGGCCAGTGCCGTCAGCAGCGATGGCCGGTCGAGCGAGTGGATCACGTCGAACAATGCGACGGCGTCGGCCGCCTTGTTGGACTGGAGTTGCCCGACCAGATGCAGGCTGATGTCGTGCGTTTCCGCGCGTAAATCGGGCCATTTGGCCTGGGCTTCCTGCACCCGGTTTTCGCCAAAGATGCGCTGCCCCGCTGCAATCAGCGGCCGTATGGCGGCGGCGTCCTGCGTCTTTGACACCGCGATCAGGCGGATGTCGCTCGCGCTGCGGCCGGTGAGGCGGGCGGCGCGGCCCATAGTGTCGTGCACGGCGGAAAGGCGGACGGTGGCTTCTAGGCTGTCGCTGGTCATGGCGCCTGCTATAGGCGAGGGTGATGAGCCATCGCTACGCCAAAAATCTCCCGTCCTTGTGGCTGGTGACCGACGAGCGGGTGGGGCCCGACGCGCTGCTCGCAGCCGCAGAGCGCCTGCCATCGGGACAGGCCGGCGTCCTCTTTCGCCATCACCGCAGCGGCGGGCAGGACCGCCGCGCGCTGTTCGACCGTATGAGGGTGACCGCGCGGCGGCGGCGCCTGTTGCTGCTGCTCGCCGGGTCAGAGCGTCAGGCACTGTCCTGGGGTGCGGACGGCTGGCATGGGAGAAGCGGGAGCAGGGCAGCACGACGTGCGTTTCACAGCATGGCGGTGCATGATGCGCGCGAACTGGCAATGGCAATCCGTGCCGGCGCAGACCTCATTTTCTTGTCCCCACTGTTCCACACGCGTTCGCACCCCGGCGCCGGAGCATTGGGCCGCGTGCGCTTCGCCAGGCTGGCACATTGCGCGCCGATGCCTGTCATGGCGCTTGGCGGCGTCCGGCCCAGGCATCGCAGGATGCTGCGCCTTCTTGGTGCAGCCGGGTGGGCGGCGATCGACGGGCTGATGGACTAGCGGCTCACAACAAGCCGCAGGTATTTTGAACGAGATGGAACTGCGTGCGCTAATGCAGGGTCGCGCCGAGCTCAGGCATGAGTGCGCCGACCGTCTCGACGGGAAATTGCGACCCGGCTGACGGCGCACATGCGCCGCCGCTCGCCATCAGCCATGCAGGCCCGGATGCTCAGGCAATTCAGCGGAAACAGGAACGTCCCCGCGTCCATCAGCAGATCAGAATTTGAAGACCGTGCCCAGATAGACCGCCTGATTGTCCTGACGGTCGTCGGTCATCGGCGTCAGTCGGCCGATCACGCTGTTATTGTAGCGCAGCCCAGCGGTGACGTTCAGATTGCGCGTCAGCGAATAGGAACTGGCGAGATCCAGCGAATAATCCTTGTCCGCGCTGGCGGACTTGACCGCCGTGCCGGGATCGCGACGGCTCTCGATAATCGCCTTGGTGCTGAAACGAGTCTTGCTGCCCTGATCCAGCGAGAAATTTTTCGCGCCAGCCATCTGGTCGATCGAAACAGGATCCAGTTCCTTGTGGCCGACCGCTTCGGGCAACGCGAACTTGCGCCAATTATGCGCGCTGTTCAGGCTGAAGGCGACCGGCGCGATGTTGACCATGTCGATCGTCCGGCTGACTGTCACGCGATCGTTCAGATCAGCCGCACGCACCATAACCGTTACGGAGCGCTGACCGCTCATCGACCCGCTGGTCGGCGTGAAACGGAAGCTCTGGCGCCCGGCCGATGCCGCGATCCGCGCGTAGGCCGCGGCAAGGCGCGGATCCTTGGTGGTCGGCGTGAAAGAGGAAATGCTACCGAGCGCGCCGAGCGAGACAGGAACGTCAGCCCGAAATCGTATCAGGTCCGTAGCTGCGCCGAGTGCGGGAGACAGCGCAAAGCCTGCCACGGCGACAGCCGAGCCTGCCAATGCCAAATATCCCCTGTTCACACGCATGACGCGAATCTCTTCCCCACCGACTAATTTTCAAACCTTCTACGCGCTAAGCGGCGAAAAGGACAGGGCGCCATGCTCTTTTTGCCCGGCTGTTGCATGGAACACACAGACTTTCCAACGGCTCCCGGAAGCGGTCACCTGCGGCGGTGAGCGGCCCCCTTGCCCATTGCTGCGCGTCCTCTATAGAAGCGGAGCGTTTTTTCCAATATGGGACATTTTCGATGGTCCGCCGCCTTCCTGCCTCTGTTTCCGCCGGTCTGCTGCTGGCCGCCCTCCTGCCCCTGGCTGCTTGCGGAGGTGGGGCGAAGGACCGGCCCAAGGCCGACCTCGCCGCTTCCAAGGTCACGACGATCGGCGTAAATGCCTATTTGTGGCGCGCGGCGTTGGATACGCTCTCCTTCATGCCGATGGCGCAGACGGATTCCAACGGCGGCGTGATCGTCACCGACTGGTATGCCAACCCAAACAGCCCGAACGAGCGGATGAAGCTGACGGTGTCGATCCTGGACCAGGATCTGCGCGCGGATGCGGTGCGCGTCGCCGCCAGCCGTCAGGTCAGCCAGAACGGTCAGTGGGTTGACGCGCCGGTGCAGGCGGCGACCGTTCAGAAGCTGGAGGAAATTATCCTCACGAAGGCGCGCGACCTTCGCCGCATGGCGATCGCGAGCTGAGCGGCCCGACCCCATCCATTTGACGAAACGGGCCGGGCTTGCGAAAGCTCGGCCTGACTGCATTTTCGAGGACTTCACATTCATGCAAAGGCGCTTCAACCCGCTTGAGGCCGATGCCCGTTGGCAGGCCGTCTGGGACGAGAAGCAGACGTTCAAGGCGTCGGACAGCAGCGACAAGCCCCGCTCCTACGTGCTCGAAATGTTCCCTTATCCTTCGGGACGCATCCATATCGGCCATGTCCGCAATTATTCGATGGGCGACGTGCTGGCGCGTTTCCGCCGCATGACAGGGCATGAAGTGCTGCATCCGATGGGCTGGGACGCCTTTGGCATGCCGGCCGAGAACGCCGCGATGGAAAAGAAGGTCCATCCCGGTGCATGGACGCGCTCCAACATCGCGACTATGCGCGCGCAGCTCAAGAAGCTCGGCTTCGCGCTCGACTGGAGCCGCGAACTCGCGACCTGCGAGCCGGACTATTATGGCCATGAACAGGCGCTGTTCCTCGACATGCTGGAAGCGGGCCTAGTTTATCGCAAGGAAAGCGCGGTCAACTGGGACCCGGTAGACATGACCGTTCTGGCCAATGAGCAGGTGATTGACGGCAAGGGTTGGCGATCGGGCGCGCCGGTGGAAAAGCGCAAGCTCTCCCAATGGTTTCTCAAGATCACCCAGTTCGCCAACGACTTGCTTGACGGTCTCAAGACGCTCGACCAGTGGCCCGAAAAGGTGCGGCTGATGCAGGAAAACTGGATCGGCAAATCGGTCGGCCTGCAATTCCGCTTCAGGCTGGACGAGTCAGTCGAAGGGGTCGAGGAACTGGAAGTCTTTTCCACCCGTCCCGACACCATTTTCGGCGCGAGCTTCGCGGCGATCGCGGCGGATCACCCGATTGCGCTGGCACTGGAGGCGAAGGACCCCGCTTTGGCGGCCTTCGCTGAGGAATGCCGCCACACCGGCACCGCCGCCGCCGAGATCGAAACGCAGGAGAAGAAGGGATATGACACCGGGCGATCGGTGATCCATCCTTTCACTGGCCGCAAGCTACCGCTGTTCGTCGCGAATTTCGTGCTGATGGATTACGGCACTGGCGCCGTCATGGCGGTGCCGGGCCATGACCAGCGCGACCTCGACTTCGCGCGCAAATATATGCTGCCCGCCGAGCGCGTTGTTGCCGCCGAAGGCGACGAGGCCAAGGGCATCGCGGACGAGGCCTATACCGGCCCCGGCCGCCTTGTGAATTCCGATTTCCTCAATGGCATGAGCGTAGAGGAGGCGAAGGCCGAGGTCATCCGCCGCGCCGAAGAAGGGGGCTGGGGCACCGGCACGACCGTCTTCCGCCTGCGCGACTGGGGCGTGTCCCGCCAGCGCTATTGGGGCACGCCGATACCGGTCATCCATTGCGACGACTGCGGCGCGGTAGGCGTGCCCAAGTACCAGCTGCCGGTGGTGCTGCCCGAAGATGTCAGCTTCGACATTCCGGGCAATCCGCTCGACCGGCATCCGACCTGGAAGCATGTCGACTGTCCCAGATGCGGCGAGCCGGCCCGGCGCGAAACCGACACGCTGGACACCTTTGCGGACTCAAGCTGGTATTTCATCCGCTTTGCCAGCCAGCCCAAGGACATGCCTTTCGACCGCGAAACGGTAGAAAAATGGCTGCCGGTCGGGCAATATATCGGCGGCGTGGAACATGCGATCCTGCATCTTCTCTACGCCCGCTTCTGGACCCGCGCCCTCCAGCATATGGGGCAGATCGGCTTTGCCGAACCCTTCACCGGCCTTTTCACCCAAGGCATGGTGACGCATGAGACCTATAAGTCACCCGAAGGTGCCTGGCTCGCCCCCCAGAATGTGGAGCGGCAAGGCGACAAGGTGGTGATGCTGGACGGCGGCGCGCCAGTCACGGTCGGCCGGGTCGAGAAAATGTCCAAGTCCAAGAAGAATGTCGTCGATCCCGATGACATCATCGCCCAATATGGCGCGGACGCCGTGCGCTGGTTCATGCTGTCCGACAGCCCGCCCGAGCGCGACCTGCCCTGGACCGAAAGCGGGATCGAGGGCAGCTGGCGCTTCGTGAACCGCCTGTGGCGCCTTTTCGGCGAGGCGGACAAGTCGGGCGAAGGCGACGACGTTTCTGGTCGGGATCGGGCGCTCGACCGCAAGCTGCACCAGACGATCGACGGTGTTGCGAAGGATATCGAGGCGCTGTCCTTCAATAAGGCAGTCGCCAAGATCTACGAACTGACCAACGCGGTCGAAAAGGCCAGGCCCTCGGCCAGCCGGTCCGCCGCAATCCGCGCGCTGGCGCTGCTTGTCGCGCCGATGACCCCGCATCTTGCGGAAGAAGCATGGGCCGAGATGGGCGAGCAGGGGCTGATCGCCGATGCCGCGTGGCCCACGGTCGATGCCGCGCTGCTGGTCGAGGATGAAGTGACGGTCGCCTGCCAGGTCATGGGCAAGCTGCGCGACACCATCACGGTCCCCAAGGGCACGCCCAAGGATGAGTTGGAAAGGCTCGCTTTGGCGGCGCCCAATGTGATGCGGACGCTGGATGGCGCCACGCCCAAAAAGGTGATCGTGGTACCGGATCGTCTCGTGAACCTGGTGATCTAGGAACACCCGGTTAGCTGAACCCGTGGAACGACGCGCGCCGGCTTCGACAAGCGTAGCCCGAATGGATATAGGATTGGCCATGAAGCGCATTTTGTCTCTCCTCGCCCTTGCCGCCCTGTCTGCCTGTGGGCTGCATCCGGTCTACAGCGGCGGCGGCCACGGGCCGGTCGCGCAAAAACTGGGCAAGGTCGAGATTGCGCCTATCGAGGGCAAGGCGGGCTGGCTCGTGCGCAATGCGCTCAACGACCGTCTCTCGGCGATGAATGGTAGCGGCTCGGCATACCGGCTTGTGGTGAAGCTGGACGATCAGATCAGCGGCTTTGGCCTGCGGTCCGACGCGGCGGTCACGCGCGAAAGGCGCACGCTCCGGGCGCGTTATCAGCTTTTCGACGCCGCGACCGGCGCGCAGGTCATCGACGACACCGCCGGGTCGGACGCCGGCATCGACGTTACCTCCAGTGAATATGCCACGATCGCCGCTGAAGACACCGCGCTTGAGCGGCTGTCGCAGACGATCGCGGACGAAATTGTCGCCCGCCTTGCCTTGTTCGCGGCGCGGAGCGATCGGCCTTGAAGGCCAATCGGGGCCAGATTGAAAAAGCGCTCGACGCGCAGCCTGCCGACATCCGCTTCTTCCTGCTGCACGGCCCCGACGAAGCGGGGAGTGCGGCACTCGCCAAGCGGCTGGAGCATGCGATGGGCGCGCAGGCGGAGCGCATTGACCTTGATGGTCCCACCCTGCGCGAGGACCCGGCGCGGCTGTCGGACGAGGCGGCGGCCTTTTCCATGTTCGGTGACAGGCGCTGGGTGCGGATCAGCGGCATCGGCGAGGAATCGCTGCCTGCGCTTGTCGCGCTGTTGGAAGCGGAAGCGGCCGGCAATCCGGTCGTCGCCACCGCCGGCGCGCTCAAGGGCACGTCCAAGCTGCTGAAACTCGCTACCGACAGTCCGCGCGCCATGGCCTTTGCTTCCTATCAGCCGGAGGCGCGGGAAGCCGAGCAGATCGCCGTCGCCATGGCATGGGAAGGGGGCCTGCGCCTGTCGTCCGACCTCGCGCGGCGTATCGTTGAGCTTGCCAGCGGCGATCGCGCTTTGATGGGGGGCGAGATCGAGAAGCTCATCCTCTATCTCGACGCAGCACCGGATCGTCCGCGAGACGCCACGGCCGAGGCGCTGGACGCGCTGTCCGCCGACAATCTCGACGCCGACGTGGCGCCATTGGTCAATGCGGTGCTGGGCGGCGACCTGCGCGCCATGCACCGCGAGCTGGGGCGGCTGGCGCAGATCGGGACGGCGATGGCCGCCGTGCTTCGCCCGCTGCTCAGCCGAGCGATGCTGCTCGCCAACATACGCGCCAGTTTCGACCAGAGCGGCCGGCTCGAAGCGGCGGTGGAAGCGGCGGGCAAACAGGTGTTCTGGAAGGAAAAGGCCGTGGTGACGCGACAGCTGCGCCTGTGGGATGCGGACGGCATCGCCCGCGTTATTCAGCGCCTCTCACAGGCGGAGCGGGCCAGCCGATCCAGCGGCGGCATCGGCGACCTGCTGGTGCGCCACGAACTGCTGGCGATTGCCCGAAAGGCGGCGCGGGCACGCTAGCCGGTGCGGATGGCCTTGCTGCTACCCGCTTGATCGCGCGCAAGCGCCGCGCCATATTGCCGGGCATGGACAAGCTCACCCTGACCGATGCCGAATGGCGCGAGCGCCTTTCCTCCGAACAATATCATGTCCTGAGGGAGGCGGGGACAGAGCGCGCCTTCACGGGCAAATATAACAACAACAAGGCCGACGGCCGCTATTATTGCGCCGGTTGCGGCGCTGAACTGTTCGACGCCGAAGAAAAATATGACAGCGGCTCGGGCTGGCCCAGCTTCACCGCGCCGGTGGACATCGATGCGGTCGAGGAGATCCGCGACATGAGCCACGGTATGATCCGCACAGAAGTGCGCTGCGCCAAATGCGAAGGGCATCTGGGTCATGTCTTCCCCGATGGTCCAGGTGTCAACGGCCTGCGTTATTGCATGAACAGCGCGTCGCTGGACTTCAAACCGCGCGACGAGGTTGAATAATCGTTCATCCCCGGTAAAGCGGCCCTGCTCTTGAGCAGTCAGCATCTTTGGGGTGGCTGGCGCCTGTTTCCGCAGGCTTCCCCTTCATTCAGCGCGGGTCCGGCAGCATAGATGGCAGGGAAAAGCAAAGCAAAGCTCTGGCTGGTTCGGCTGGTGAAATTCGGGCTGGTCGCGGTCGTTGGCGGCTTGTTCGCGATCGGCGTCGCGGTCGCCATCGCCTATCAGTCGCTACCGGATTATGAATCGCTCAAATCCTCTCCCAACGGCCAGATGATCCGGGTTCACGCCGCCGACGGCAGCGTGATCGTGTCGCTGGGTCCCAGCTTTGGCCGATGGATGTCCTATGACCAGATCCCACAGGTCATGGTTGATGCGATGATCTCCACGGAGGACAAGCGTTTCTACCTGCACCCCGGGGTCGACCCGGTCGGCATGGCGCGCGCGACCTGGGTGGCGCTGGAAAATCGCGGCAAGGGACGGCGCTGGCAGGGCGCTTCGACGATCACCCAGCAGGTGACACGCAACATCTTCCTCAACAACAGCTACAGCTGGGGCCGCAAAGTGCGGGAGATGGTGCTGGCGCTGGCGCTGGAACGCAAATTTTCCAAACGCCAGATCCTCGAACTCTATCTCAACAAGGTCTATTTCGGCGGCGGCGCCTACGGCATCGACGCCGCATCGCGCAAATTCTTCGGCCATCCCGCGACGACGCTGCGCCTTCCCGAGGCCGCGATTATCGCGGGCCTGGTCAAGGCGCCGTCGAGCTATTCGCCCACCGCCGACGCCGATGCCGCGGTCGGCCGCGCCGGCGTGGTGCTGGATCTCATGCAGGAAAATGGCGCCATTACCGCGGCGCAGCGGGCCAATGCTGACCTGCAAAGCGTCAGGATGGCGCCCGAACCCAACCAGAACAGTGTGCGCTATTTCACCGATTGGGCATTGCCGCAGCTCGACGTGCTGGTCGACGAGCCCAATGAACCACTTGAAGTCTACACCACCATCGACCTCGGTATGCAGAAGGCTGCGACCGCAGCGATCCAGGCGAATGCTCCTCCGGGCGCGCAGGGATCTCTCGTCTCCCTCGACCGCGACGGCGCCGTGCGGGCGATGGTCGGCGGGCTCGACTATGTCACGTCAAATTATAACCGCGCCACCACCGCCACGCGCCAGCCGGGGTCGGCCTGGAAGATATTTGTCTATATGGCTGCGCTGGAGGCCGGTTATACGCCGGACACCAGCGTGACCGACAAGCCGGTCACGATAAACGGCTGGAGCCCGCGCAACAGCTCCGGCCGCTATTCGGGCGAGATCGATGTCCGTACTGCCTTTGCCTATTCCATCAACACGGTGGCAGCGCAGCTGGGCGTCGAGGTTGGCTTTCCCACAGTCGCCGACATGGCGCGCCGGTTCGGCATCACCACGCCGATCAACACGCATCCATCAATGGTACTGGGCACGTCGGACGTGCGCCTCATCGACATGACCCGCGCCTTCGCCTCGATCGCGCGCAAGGGGGTGGCGGTAACGCCCTACGGCATCACCAAGGTCACGACCGCTGACGGACGGCTGCTCTATCAGCATCAGGATGATACCAGCCGCGTTCTGGTCGCTCCCTGGGTTGCCGCCGGCATGACCGACCTCATGCAGACGGCAGTCAGCACCGGCACCGGCAAAGCGGCGCAGATCGGCCGCCCCGTGGCAGGCAAGACCGGCACCACCAGCAGCAACAAGGACGGCTGGTTCCTGGGCTTTTCCAGTGGCATCACCACAGGCGTCTGGATGGGAAGGGACGATGCGCGCCCCGTCGGCGTGCTGCAGGGCGGTCGTGCCCCGGCGCGAGCCTTTGCCGATTACATGAAGGTTGCTGTCGCGAACCGGCCGGTCGAACAGTTTGAAACCCAGGTGACGCTCCCTGAATGGCAGCTCGAACCGGATGAGGAAGCCTATTATGGCCAGCCGGACAATGGCACGGGGGGCGGCATGATGGTCGACGAGAATGGCCTGCCGATCGATTCCCGCCAACAGCCCCCACAGCAGCAGGACCAAGGGGACGAAGATCAGACAGACGGTGCGCAGCCCTCGCCGCAGGCTGCTCCCGCGCGGCCGAGTCCGCCCCGCCTTGACCAGCAATGGATCGACAATGTGTTGGGGCGCAATCGGCAGCCGCAACAGTCCCCGCATTGAGGATAGCCCACGTTCATCGTAGGCGTGTTGGCCCCTGATCTGGCGTGGACGGGGAGGGCGTGGACTTAGCCCCTGGCCTGACGAGCGGAGGCAAGCCGGGCACATCCAAGGCGCTGGCGTCGGGCATCAGGAAATTGACCTTTCCCCGGCCGAAATCGATCGCGACCCGATCGAACATCCTGAGCGCCTGGATGCCGGTAGCAGCGCGGGCTTTTCGCTCAGTCCCAATTCCGCAAATGGCCGGGCGTCGGCAAACATGGCAGGGATGCCGGGAAGGCTGATCGACCCCATTCGGATCCGCGCGATGCGCCCCTAATACCAACCACCAGTGATGCTGACTCACGAGGGGGATTCCCAAGGCGGTAAATTTCTGAATCTATGGCTTCTCGTTG
>NZ_JBANRK010000010.1:0-102128 GCF_037860795.1 Sphingobium mellinum
AATCAGGTGTTTGCCGACACCTGAGCGGGGCTGTCGGCGCTTAGCGTATATCTGGGTCCGTTCTATGTACTGACCCCTGTATGGTGCGCTCGACATGCGGCGATGCGGTATTTGTGCCGTGATCGACGCCATAAGGTGTCGGCGCGAGGTTATAGATGCACAGCACCTCCCGGTTCCGGCGCAGACGCAGTTGAGCGGCCACGGCATGGACGACTACAAACTCGTCTCGGACATCGAACGGGACCAAGGACTCCGAGCCGTCCGGTCGCACCAGATAGATCGCCGGGATTTCATGGTTGCCGGGGAAGCGCAGGACCGTGAACTGGCCATTGTCGGAGATTTCCGACGGCTGAAGATTGCTCGCACCCTGGACCTTGTAGTTCAGGTTGCGCGGTCCATCGATGACGCCGTGGTCAAGGGCGCCTCGAACGGCACTCGCCTGCAGCGCGGCGACGCGCTGCGCTTCCTGGGTGGCGCGCATGCGGGCGGCACGATCGGCTTCATCGCGCGGGTAGCGAAACCGAACCTGGAAGAATGTGTCACGACTCCCGCTACCGATCGGTCCCCGGCGCGCGGTCAGTTCGAAGGCGTAGTTGCGCAGTTCGCCCCCACGATTGGTCGTGACGATGAGGTTGGTCGGTCCCGCCCGCTCGCGCGGTTTCAGGAACAGGATATGACCGGCAACCGCGACTTCCCATGAGACGGTGTCGCCGAGCGCGACATGTTCGATCGTCTCATCGGCGCCGAGCACCACCTGGGTCGCCGTCCGAAATGTGCCGACGATGCGGTAAACCTGGGTTTCCTGATACTCGACGAACTTCACGCGTGGATCCGCCGGCCCACCGCGCGGAGTGTCCTCCGCGACGGCGGGTGTCGCTAAAAAGGCGAGAAGGCTCGCTAAAGAAAGAAGCCGGTTCACCGCACCACCTCCGGGTCCGCGCGGTAATTCTCGACCTGGAAGCCCAATGGATTGCGATAGCGGTCGCCCTCCGCCATTGGCGCATTCGTGTACCGGAAGGTGACGGTCGCGATCCAGTCGCTGTTCTGCGTATCGGTGTCAGTCTGCACCGTGCGCGTGAAGCGGACGTTGGCGACATGATCGTTGATGAAGGCGATATTGCGCACGCGGGCCTGGACGACCGCACCCTTGCCCCAGACGACCTGTGGACTCGCGGCGTTGTTCGAGCTGAAAAACCGGCCCCAGCGCTGCTGCTCGCCTGGTTCGGACAGGATGGTGACCGCCCGGAAATTCTCCTCGGCCGCCGCCGGCAACCAGCTTTCTCGTGTCCGCACATATTGCGCGAGGAAGAATTTCGTGACCGCCTCGTCATAGCGCATCGGCTTCTGGGTGAGGGTGGTCTGCACGTCGACCGCGCCCGTCGTCTGATTGACGCGAATGATGTACGGCATGACCGTCTTCATCGGGGCAAGGCCCGCGAGGGCGAAGCCCTCCGCGGTCGCGGCAAGGAGCCCCAGGCCGGCCACGACCCAGGCGATGCGTTCGGATCGTAACGATTTGCGCTGACGGTCCTGATCCCAGGATCGGGCATGGCCGAAATAGAGTTCGGCGTCCTTGGCCGGCACGCCTTCGGTCTGGTTCCGCATGATCAGCAACTCCCAAAGGTGCCGGGGGTCACTTGCGCGGACGTTTTCTCGGGGAGGGAGGCGGGAACGGGCGGGGGCGGCGTGCCGGCATCTATTGGCTGTTTGATCTGCGGCACGGGCGGCGGGGCAGGGGGTGCCACAATTGCCGGGAGCGGCGAACCCGGCAGAACGCTACCGTATATGTTCACCTCGCGCAGGTGTTTGCCGTTGCAGACGGGCAGCTTCTTCGGCCCCGAGGCGCCTTGCGCGAGTGACGGGAGTAGGGCGATGACGACGGCTGATCGCCGGAGCGCGCGGACTATCGTGGTTGGCCTCTTCAAAGGGTCTTCCTTCCTCATGCGCGGCTCACCGAACCGCCGCGCTGAGCGGCGCGTTCGAGATTGCGACTGTTGCGAACGCTGCGGCGTTGCTGGAACGGTGCCGCCATGGTCCCCCAGGCCGAGCCGGCGAAGGCGCCGACGCCGGCCGCAGCGCCCCCCGCAATGCCGGTTGCGATCGACGGGGCCTGAAAGAAGAAAATCGTCCCCAGGAAGATGTACACCGCAAACAGGACAGCACCGATCGTCACGTCCGGCGTGCCTTCGGCTGCGGTGAGCGCCGTGGCACCAAGATCGGTAATCAGGGCGGTGATGGCGATGATCACCGCCATTAGGACGATGTAGTTGAACACCTGCCCAAGCCACCCGTAGAAGAAGCGACGGGTGGTTTCGAAGAGCGACAACGCTATGAAGATCGGACCAAGCGCGATCACGACGGCGAGCGCCACCTTCGCGAACACGGTTATCGCAAATCCGATTGCTGCGGACAGGCCCGCCAATCCGTAAATCGCTACCGCCAGCGTGAGCAGAACGAGCTTCCAGGGATTAATGTCCAGATAGGTTGCGGCCTCGGTTCGGATGATCAGAACGAGGGAATCGACCTGGCCGAAATAATCGTCGAAGACCGATCCGACGCTAGTGATAGTTTTTCCTGCCAGCGCCTGTGAGATGGCGTCCGGCATCCCACGAAAGAGCGGATTTGTGATCCACTCGGAGTAGGCGACAGTCGTGGCCGCGACATAGAGGAGGCAGAGCTTGACCATCCGGTAGACCAGCTCCCCCCAAGGTTCGCTGACGATCCCGCGCATCACCATATAGCCGAACAGCGCGATGTAGATCACAAGGCCAAGTGCCAGCGGCCCCCTTACGACTTCGATGACGTTGTTGAGACGCTCGTTCAGGAAAAGGTCGAGCTTCCCGTCGATGTTGGTGTAAATATCCGCGAAGAGTGTGGACGCCATGGCTGGGTTCCTGCCTATTTGTGACCCAGCGAACGCTCGAGTTTGTCGGCGTTTTCGACGTCTTTCGCGTTGCTGCACTCCTGGGCATCGGTGTGCGTGCCATCGGCGCACGCAGCGAGGATTTCAGAGCGCAGCTTAGTGTCGGACTTCAGGTCCGCTTTACCAACGGGTCGCCCGCAACCGGTAGTCATCATGATGGCCATGATGGGGACGAACGCAGCCATCCGGTTCATGGTCGGCTGCCCAGGCTCTGCTCCAGCTTGGCCAGACCGGCTTCGTCATCCCGTTGGGAGCGCAATCTGGCCTCAGCAGATTGGCGCATCTGAAGAGCCTGAAGCTGCACCGCGTCGTTCTGAATATGGGCATTCTCCACGCCGACACGGGCTTGGATATCCATCACGTCCTTCGCATCAGACGCGGTGTCCAGCGACGAGCGCAGTTCCTCGAGACCCGTCGTTCGCTGGGCGGTGACGCCATATGCTGCCTCGGCAATGGCCGCGTCACGCGCCGCCATGTCGCCATTGCGAGAAATGGCATCGCGGTTCGAGCGCTCGAAAGCGGTCGCGTCAGGGCGAAGCGCGGGAAGATCGACCCGGTAGTTGCTGCGAATCCGATCTGCAGAAGATCCCAGACTGCCGAGGCCTGTCGTGTCCGAAGACATAAGGTGCTGAATGTCCCGTGCCTCGCTCGGCAAGAGGTGGCGCACGGCATCGGTGTTCAGTGATGGCGCGATCTGATTGACGTTCGTCAGCTTGTTGACGCTGTCGAACAGGTCGGTTGCCTGGGAGATTTGCTGCTTCCCCTGTTCGATCATCGACAGGGTGTTCTTGACCGTCGAGAGGGTCTGCAGGAACGTGCTGGAATCATAGACCGGGATGCCCTGTGCGCACGCCGGCATGGCGATCATCAATCCGCCGACGACCGCTAGCGCTCGCGTTGCTCTCATGACCTTATCCTTTCCTTTTTGTGGCTCGACGACGCTCGTGAAAGACGGGCAACCAGTGGCTAGGATCGTCGCCATGCTCGCGGCGAACCTGATCGAGGATACTGACCGTTTCCGTGGTGCCCGAAAGAACGGCCAGCTCGTCGGACAGACCGCCGAGATCGAGCTCGACGACGATGGAGTCGTGGCCCTGCTTCACCAAAAACCGCCGACTTTCGGGGATCAGATCGTTTCTGATGAGCTTGAACTCGGCGCGGGTGAGGCCGAGCCCATCGATATAATCGACCTCTCGGCCGTGGGGGTTGGGCAAGAGGATCTTAGTGGCGACCTGCTCCATGATGCTATGCGAGATGTCCGATCGCAGAGCATCGGCCGGGCTTTGGGTGCCGAACACCAGCAAGGCGTTCTGCTTTCGGTAGGTCTTGAGTCCATCCTGCGCGAAGGCGCGAAACGCATCATCGCCCAGCGCCTTCCAGAATTCGTCGATATCGATCACCAGACGACGGCCATCCAGCAGGGCATCGATCCGATGGAACATGTACATCATGAGCGGGGTGCGGATCTCGGGATTGTCGAGGAAATCCGTCATGTCGAAACCGATGAACCGGGCCTCGAGGGTCAACTCGTCCCGGTCATTGTCGAACACCCAGCCAAATGCGCCGCCGCGCGACCATTTCTCAAGCCGCGCGCCAATCCCCTCCGGATCGCGCTGTCCGAGCAATTGACGAAGCGCGAGGATGGACCGTTCCTCCGGAGGAAGGCGTCCGATCGAGAGGATGCCCTCGTCGATCATCCGCTCCTGGGTGACGCCGAGCTGGGTGCCCGAGGGGGTCACCAGATGACGGATCAGCCTGCCGAGGAAGACAATGTTGCCCGGGGTCTGCTCAAGCGCGCGCAGCGGCGCAAACCCGGTCGGCACCCCGTTGCGCAGCGCCAGATACGTGCCGCCGGACGACCGCACATAGATCTCGGCTCCTCGGTCCTTGTCGATGAAGATCTGCTGCGCGCCGGTTTTCTCCAGCTGCGCCATCAGGAAATTCTGGACGACGGTCTTGCCACCACCTGATGGGCCGATGATCAGCGTGTGGCCAAGATCGTTCACATGGAAGTTGAAATAGAAGGGGGACTGGGCTGCGGTCTTCATCAACGCGATCGCGGCGCCCCAATGGTTGCCATCGGGCTTCCCGGCGGGGAAAGTGTGGAACGGCGAGAGCGCGGCAAAATTGCGCGACGTGATCGCCGCTGGCCGCGCACGCCACGCGAAGTTGCCAGGAAGCTGCGACCAGAAGGCGGCCTCCAGCGCCGGACCCTCCCGAGCGGCCACCAGACCCGCGTCGGCGAGCGCGGCGCGTGCGGTCGACAGGTTCTCGGCCAGGCGCTTCTGGTTTTCACCGAAAACCGCGAGCGAGAAATGATGCTCGCCCAGGACAAAGCGATTGCTCTGGAGATCGTCGGCCGCGTCGGCCAGTTCGAGTGCCTGGCTTGCAGCGGCATCCTCCGTCGAGGCCATCTGGTTCTGGCGCCGGCGCAAGCGCTCGGAGGCCCGAGCCTTGCCCATGAACGCGAAGGACTGGGTCACGACGAATGCAAAATCCTGGCTGAGAAGCGCATTCATCTGGCCCGGCCGCGTCATCGCCGGATATTCGCGGATACCGAACAGGCCGACGAACCGGCTCGTATCATGCGCCCGGACCTCGACCGTCTCGCGCCCGAAGATCACCCGTTCCCCATAAATGGCCGAACCGAGGTGGCCGCGGACCAGCGGCACCCTGCCGGCGCGGCCCATCATCACCAGCTCGAGCACTTCGAGTGGTTGGGAGAACATCAGGCCGTTATGCTCGTAGAGGTGCAGACGCTGGGGTCGGCAGCGCGCCAGGAGTTTTTCGATGTCACGCGCCTTGTCCTCAAAGCGCGCGAGCTCGTCTTCATCGACTTCGGCCCCTTCCTTGCGCGCTGAGGCCAGACGGCGAAGCAGCACGCCGGTACGGTCGGCCGATCCCACGGACGGGCGCATGATCAGGGTGAGGTAGAGCTCGTTGACGAACATGCGCTTGGCGGTCACCCGCGCGCGGTATTTTGCATCGAGATCTGCCGCAAAGGCCGAGCGGAACTCGCCTTCGGGATAGTCCGTAATCGGTCGGCGAACGATGTGGGTCCAGATCGCGAGGCGGTCGTCGGCGATGTTGCGCAGCGTACCGTTGAGCTTCTCGTGCCAGTCGTTGAGATGGATTGGGTCGGCGGTCTCGAATGCAAGGCCGTCGAGCTTGAACATCATCATGAGGTCGCGCCCGTCGAGCGCAATGATTTTGTCGTCGATATGGCGCGCATAGGGGAGATAGCGCGCGGGGTCGGCCTCGTTCTTGAGAATCCGCCACGGCGTCCGGGCGGCATTGCCGCCCAACGAGCTGGCCCGGCTAGCCATGTGCAAAGCCCCGGCGTTTCGCTCCATCGATCGGCAGGGGCGAGTAGGAGCTACCGCCCCACCATCCCCTGTTGCGGCATCGTGCCTTTGTCGTTGTCCAGAGCCACAAGAGGCGGAAGGCGTTCGCGTCGTGCCGCACGATCAACCGGGCTATGGCCAGAAAGGCCCCGGCTAGCGCAAAAGCGTAAAGCGGGTTGCCGGTGATGATGAGCGTCAGGCACGCCGCCAGCGCGATCGGCAGCGACGCTTCGATCGGAACGCCCAACCACATCGTTGGCCGGGTCACGGCCAGGAAGAGCGTTTCTTCCCTGAGTTTTTCATCGTCCATCGCGGCGCACTCACGCGCCGCCGGTGATGGTATCGACGATCCACTGTGCGCTGAACACGATGAAGATGCCGACGATGACGGTGACCAGGAGTCCCAGGCTCGCCCGCCCGGTGAAGAACATGAAACCCACGATGACGACCGCGATCACCGCGATGGTTTTCGCAAAAGTGCCGGTCAGCCAGGTCTTGATATTCTCGGCCATCGATGTGACGCCGTCGGCCGCTTGGGCATGGGCCGGATCGGTGAGCAGGAGCGACACTGCGATAACCGCGACAAACAGTGCCAGATACTGCGCGAAGGAGCGTCGGCGCGGCGTCAGCCATATTTTGGATTCGGTCGCTAAGGCAGTCATTCGGCTTGTCCTTTCGGTGAACTGTTGGATGCTCCCCCAAAGACCATCAATGATGCCGTCTGCGCCCCCGCAGTGGTGTCCCATCCGTTTTGGACGCGCGGCGAGCGGACGCCTGCTGGCGGCTGTGTAAATTTGGGTTCAAGCGTCACTGGCACTGGCGAAGCGGCGGGTTCTGGGGCCGCTCCACGCCTGATCGCTGGCACGACGACACCCGACGACGCGTAGACACGGCGGACATAGCCGTTTCCGAACCCGCGCGAACGACTACCCGTGTTGTACATCGACATGGCGGTCGCGATGGCCACCTCTGTAGAGGGACTAGAGCGTGCAACGCTCAGATAATTGGAAGCCAGCACGCGTGCGGCTGCGGCGAGATTGCGGCAGGAATCGAAGGCGTCCTCGACCGACAGGCCAAGCCACTTGAGATTTGCGCTGTTGATTTGTCCCAGACCCAGATCGATGTTGTATCCGCGGGCGATCAGCGATCGCGCGGCTGCGACAGCCGACGTCCGATCGCTGGGATTGAGAGCACGCACCCCCTTCGCGTTCACGCCGATGGCGTAGGGATTGAAATGGCTCTCGGTGTGGACGACCGACACAAGCGTTTCGACCGCAACCGATGGTGCGCATTGCTGCGCGAGTCCAACCACGGTTGCGAGCTCGAGGATCACTGCGGTGTGGTCCCGGGTTCGCTCGGAGACACTGACAAGCTTTCAATATTCGGAAGCGAATAGGATTGCTGCCGCCCGTCGGTGAACGTCATCACGACCCGGCGTCGCGAAGCGGAATCGCGATCATAGACCTTGGTCTTCGCAGCGCCGCCACCGGAGCAGCCGGGGAATGAACCGCCCAATGCCAGACGCTCCCAGAGCTTCACCATAGGCGGCACGCAGGCGGGGTACTGGGTCGCACCGCCCGGGTTCGAGAGGCAAAGCAAAACCTGGCAGCCCAGATCGTTGGCAGACGCAGGAGCCGCCTGGGAGGACATCGCCACGATCGGAACGACAAGGGCAAGGCGCAAGCGCTGCATCTGATTTCTCCGCTTTTCAGCGCCGCTGCATTAAAAATGCGTCGACCACTCTCCGTTGAAAATCACCTCTCTTTTGAACCCGGTGCGGCAATTTCGGGCAATCCCCCCACAAGGGGGGAGCGGACGTGCAAGGTCGTGCAAGACGGCAGGAATGCAGGGCCGGCGTCGATCACCAGCCATCCCTCGAGCCTCAAGTCGGATAGACCTGAAGCGCCTATTCGCTATTGTGTGGGGCGACGCTGCTAGACGAGCGCGTCGATGTTGAGATGTCCGTCTCGGACAGCGCGAAGCACGAGCTGGGTCCGGCGACGCACGCCATACCGCCGGCGGGCACCTTCGACATATTCATGGACAGTGTCGCGGCTCAGACCCAGAATCTGTCCGATCTCCCAGTCGCTCTTGCCCTGTGCCACCAGATCAATGCAGTCGATCTGGCGCGGGCTGAGCGCTATCGGTACGTTTGCCAGTTCATCGGGACCGAGAAGGGTTCGAGCCTGGTCGAACGCAACCGTGCCAATCAATCGGGCAGAGAGAAGATCCGGGCTTGAAATATTGTCATTGCCTTGACGCGCCACGGTGAACATCGCGTCGGGCTCGTCGCGCATTCTGATCGGCATGGTGAACCCAGATCCCAGTCCATGTGCGCGACCCCGTTCAAGGATCGAAAGCTGGCGAGCATTGGGCGCGATATAATCGCCGATCTGATCCCAGGTGAGGCCGGAGACGGTTTTGACGCAAGCGGCGTGAACCGGATCCTCAAGATAGAGACATGACTCCATGATTTCCTCGATCCAGCGCACCGGATAGGTGGTTATCAGCAGGGCTTTGCGGGTGGTCCGCTTCAAGTCGACATTGTGCACCAGTGCGAACCAGCGGAACCCGGACTGGCGCACGATCGCATCGAGCAAGGATTTGAGCTGGTCGAGCGTCGTCGCCTGCCGACATTCGGCTTCGAATGCGGTGATATCGCCCAAGCGTCCGGCATCTTCGAGACTGCTCATAGTGCGAACGATTCGCATTTCGATTACGGTTTAGTCCAGTCACCGTTCGGCGAAGCCATTGAAAAACAAGACCGGCTGCCTCCAGCAGGCAGCTCCCCGCAGCAAATGCACGGGTCGTCCCTATAGGGCGTTGCCCAGTGTCATGGTGAAAGGGCGCGCGTGACACTTTACCTCCAGGCAAAGTGTCACAGCCGACAAATGATGAAATCGGCGGCGAAGGGGATTCACTTAACCCCCTATATGTGCTTGATTCAGACCTGTTATGTTGCACGCTCCGATCATTGGCGACGGCCGCCCGCAACTGGATATGCCGTCCTTGCTGGAGATGCTTGCGCGGTCCTCGTCTAGGCCGCGCTACGCCTTCATGGTGCTCAACCTGATTGCGCAGGTTTCCCGTTCCGACGCAGCGCCGGGCCATTGGTGGCAAAAAGCGGCGGCCTCATTCCGTTGCGTGACTGGCTTTGCGACGCGCTCACCCCGATGGGGCAGCGCGATCCCCGGCGCGTTGCCTTGGAAGAGCGGATACGAAGCGATCTGGCAATATCAGGCGCATTGCCAGCCGACGCCGATCAGGCCACGGCGATCGTCGACGACGCCATCCGTGAGCAAGTGCGCGCGTCGGGCAAAACCAATGTGAGCCGGGCGGTATCCGAACTCGTGCGCGCTGGCTTGCTCAAGCGGCACTATCAGGGCTATTGCGCCGATCATCATAATCGCGGTGCGCAGCGCCAAGCCGTCTATGTTCTAGCCGGGTGCGCGCGTGGTCTGATTGGCAGCCGAGAAGAACAGCCGAGATCGGTTCCAAGGCAGGCAGAACTGGCGTTCTGACGCCCCGGAATTGGCCGAATTTAACATAACTATTATTATCAAACCGCAATCGCCGCGCTAGGTGGATTCTAACTGGAAGTGCGAATTTTGAGGATTCCCGGGCACTTTGTGCCCCACTCAAAAGGACGCACAATGGCTCAAAACTACCGACATCTCAGTCTTGAAGAGCGTGATACGATCATGCGCATGCGCGATCGGCGCATGCCTGTTGGCCGGATCGCCGCCGAACTCCGGCGGCATCCGGCGACAATCTATCGCGAGCTGCGGCGCAATTTCTTCTATGACGAGGACGCCTGGTTTCGTGGTTATTTCGGTCGTGTCGCACATCGGAAAGCTGCTTCGCGCCGGGTTTGTGGCGGCAAGGTCAACCGTGATCGTGAGCTTGCCGCGCGCATCGTGGAACATCTTCAGCAATGCTGGTCACCAGAGCAAATTGCTGGCCGCCTGAGGCTCGATAATGCTAATCCCATCACTGTTTGCCACGAGACGATCTACCAGTTTGTATACGGCACAGAAGGTCGTCAGTTAGGCCTCTGGAGCCACTTGCCGCGCCAGCGCAAGACGCGGCGCCAGCGCTATGCGCGCAAACCGCGAGGCCTCAATATCCCGCTGGCAAACACTATCGCCGAACGTCCCAAAGAGATCGCCGAGCGCAATCAATTTGGTCATTGGGAGGGCGATCTCATTGCTTTCAGGAAAGAATTTGGAAAATCCAATCTTACCTCGTTGGTCGAACGGCGCAGCCGATATATCGTGCTCACGCGCAACCCCAGTCGCCATTCTATCGGTGTCATGGCAGGGATTGAACAACTCCTTGGCCCCCTTCCCCAGATCCTCCGGCAAAGCATCACGTTCGATCGTGGTACGGAGTTTGCGGCATTTGCAACACTCAAGACAAAGCTCGGCATGACGAGCTATTTCTGTAAACCTTCAGCGCCCTGGCAGAAGGGCAGCGTCGAGAACAGCAACGGCCGTATCCGCCGGTTTCTTTCGCTTGATACTGACATTGCCGCACTGCCCGTTTCTGATCTGGAAGCTATTACCCAGAGGCTGAACAACACGCCGCGCAAGTGCCTTGGATTCCGGACACCAACCGAGATTATCGGGGAACAAATCGCAGCTCAAGGAGCGTCATGAATTTTGCTGCTGTGGGTGGGGCTCGCCCCACCCACAGCAAAACGCTACACTCTCATCGGAAATTCGCACTTCAAATAGAAAGCACACTAGATGGAGATGTCATCCCCGCCGTTTATGGCGCGTGACTTGGATAATTTTGAGCTCATCGGTAACTAATATCGCTCGAACGCGAGAAAGTGGTGCCGCGTTTGACAATCCTTGGATCAACCTCCACATTGAAACGATGAGCACCGTCAATCTTTTGCAGCGTGTCCGCACGCACGCGGGTCAACTCCTGACCGGCAAATAGCCCCGGACTCCCTTGCGGCTTCCCGCTCGAGTTCGGGGTCGCTACCTTTCACACACATACATACGAGTGCGGCGCAAGCATTTGCGCGCCCGTCACATGAAAGTATCATATCATGACCCGCCCCGCGGCGCGCCCCCCAATACATCTTTTGGACAGCGAAGCTGACCGCCTCTCCGACCTGGCTATGAGCATTGAAGACCGCCAGCCGGAGGTCAGTGCTTTGCTCCTGTCCGAGATCGAACGCGCCAAAATTCATCGTCCAGGAAAGCTGCCAGCCGGGATTGTGACGATGCTTTCGACGGTCGAATTCGTCGATGAAGGGAGCGACACGCGCCGAACCCTCAAGCTGGTATTTCCGCCTGACGCAGACATCGAAGCCGGACGAATATCGATACTGACGCTCGTGGGTGCAGGCCTGATCGGATTGGCAGAAGGTCAATCGATTCTCTGGCCTGATCGCGAACATCACGAGCGACGGCTTCGGATCGTCAAGGTGACCCGGGACGGCGAACTGCCGTGACGGCCGATCGCGAATATCGAGCAGCCTGATAGTGCTAAAACTCAGTGATGCGCGATCGAGCCCTGCCCGACTTCAGACCATCATAGCGCCAAGACCCTTCGCGACGCAGCGAAGGGGTTCGTCGGCGACGTGCGTTCGCAGGCCTGTCGCCTGCGTTATAGCATGCTGAAGAATCTTCACTGAGGCACTGCCACCGCTGAGGTAGATCCCGCGATCATGAATATCGCGGGATAGCTCTGGCGGTGTCTCGTTCAAAGCGTCTCGAACAACGTCTACGATAAGAGCCGCATGGCGGTCGATAACGCCGATTAATTCTTGCGCGCTGACACAAAAAGTAGCGGGGCCTCCCGACAAAACGTTATGGCCTTTCAATTCCAGATCCGACGTATTGGATTGATCGTCAAAGAGTCGCTCAGAGATCTCCAGCTTTACGCGTTCGGCTGTTTCTTGCCCGATCAGAAACTTATGCCTGGAATGAAGATGATCGATGATAGCCTGGTTTAGGGCATGCCCGCCGATACGCACCGACCGTTGAACGCAAAGTGCACCAAGTGAGAGCACGCCGACTTCCGTCGTCCCGGCGCCACATTCTATGAGCATCGAACCTTCCGGCTCTTCCACGGGTAGTCCCGCCCCGAACGCTGCTGCGAGCGGCTCGGGCACCAGTTCAACAACGCGGACACCGGCATCGTTGGCGGTTGTTACCAAGGCGGTTCTCTCGGCATGTGTCGCATCGGCGGGCACTCCGATGATCGCGCGCGGTGATCGGAGTCGACGGCGACCGATGCTTGCATGGATCGCATGGCGCAACATTTCGCGGCCAGCTTCGATGTCGTTCAACACCCCACGGGCCAAGGGACGCGCTATGCGAAGCGGCCCCGACGTTCGACCGACCATGCGAGTGACGGCTTCACCAACAGCGAGCAACTTCGGTTCCCAGGTCTCATCGCTGAAGCAGCAAAGCGAGGGTTCTTCGAACACGATTCCAGAACCGCGCACATAGATCCGCGTGTTCGCTGTTCCAAAATCGATCGCAAGGTCGGCAGCACCTCTTTTGAGGGCTGCATGCTGTGTCGTTGTCATAAGGACGCGCTAGCAGAATCTAGCTGGTTTGTATTCCTCGTGGGCATCGCGTGCGTTAACACCACGGTAGCCCGACATGCTGCCAGCGTTCAGGTCGGTTCGCTCAGCTTGTTGTGGTGCCGCCTTTCCTTAACGATAGAAACTTCACCCTCTCAGTCTTGCTATTTATATCGTAACGCGATATATAATGAGAAGCAGAAATGGAGGGGATTGCGGTCGAGCGAGTCACCGGAATCGGTGGCGAACTGACCCGTCCACATTCGATGAACATGCTTGGTATCGCTTTCGAAGCAATCACGGCAGTCTTGGGCGGTCTAGCAGCCGCACTGGTGCTTACATGGCTGGGCTGGACTGCCTTCAAGGTCGTCCGCCATCCCGAATGGGGGCCGCCAGCCATGCTGGTTTTGCTCGTGGCAGTTTCTGGTGGTGCCCTCAGATCGAGCGACTTCCTGCGCATGGTGGTTCTGTTTAGCGCAATCGCGGGCATCCTCGTTTGGGCCGAAGGCGGCGACTGGCGCGAACGCCACAAATCAAAAGGACGAAACGCGAGTCCCGATGCACACCCTTCGTCTGCGAGTGGCGCATTACCATCCACGCGGGGAGCCAAATTCCTGGATCGAAATCACCTGAAAGGATGACGTAATGCCACGTACCTTGGCCATCTATCCTGCGATCGTGGCATGCATCAACGAAACGCGCTTGCCGGAGCGACAGGAGATCGAACTGGTTGCCGCTCGCGTGTGGAATGAGACCCGGGACGCAAAGACGCGGCGGTCGTCGATGCTTGTCCCCGGATCAGCGGAGCACAGGAAAGTCCTTCGAGTTGCCGTAGTAGCGCTCGGTGTCAGAGGCGAAACTGCCATCACGAAAATGCTCGAACGACTGAACGACAGGCACACAAAGCTTTAGGGAACCGAATTCGCGGGGGAGCTTAAAACAAAGGACCGATATTGTGACAACCACCGGCCTAATCGTTGCGGCGGTAGCTGCTCTCGTCGTGCTCGGGTACATTGGTTGGATAACGCGACGCGCGAAGACAGGATCAGGCGCTGCTGCACCCCGTCAAAGACAGGGCTGATGCATTTTGTCGATCTCATGGCCGCGAACAACCGCCGTGTGCAGTTTTCTCATTGCTTTGACGGTGTTGACCATCCTCCCCCGAGGGCCAAAAAAAGCGCAATCTGATCGCGATTGATATCGGTCTGCGCGGCTGTAACGGCTTGCTCGGCAATGATCCGACTGCGCTGGGCATCCAGCGCAACCAGACCTCCCAGCTTGCCACCCCGCCGCAAAGCGGCCGTTCGCTCGGAAACCTGTACTGCGCCATCGCGTGCCGCTTTCAAATCTTCCAGTCGCACAAGATCGGCCGCATAGTTGTTCAGTGCGCTTTCCACCTCCCGCAAGGCGCTCAGCACCGTGCCGTCAAAGGCCGCGAGATTAGCGCGTGTCTGCGCATCGCTCTGCGAAATTCGCGCCCGAATTGCGCTTCGGTGGATGTTCCAGCTGATCAATGGGCCAATGCCAAACCGATTGGTCAACGACGATAGCAGGTCTGTCGCAGCGCCGGTGGAGCCAAGCGAAGCCCCGAGTTTGATGTCGGGATAGCGCGCGGCCGTTGCTATACCGATCCGTGCCGTCGCCGCAGCCAATCGGCGTTCGGCCGCGCGAACATCGGGTCGTCGCTTGAGCAGCCCCTGTCCGTCCCCAACCGGCATCAGCGAGCGCAGCACCAACGGCGCGTGACATCCTAGCAGGCCGTGATCGAATTCTGCAGGCACCCGTCCCATCAACGTCGCAATGCGGAATACAGCGTTCCGCTGGCCTGCTTCCATGCGGGGCAAGCGCGCCCTGGTGTTTGCCAGCAGGCTTAGCTGGCGATCCTGCTCGAACTTCGGCGCACGGCCATGCGCAATCATAAGGCGGGTGAGGCGCAGGTCTTCGTCCAGTACAGCAATTAGCTGGCGAAGGTCCGCGATCTCGTGCCCGGCGTTGCAGACATCGGCATAGGCCTGCGCTGTCTGGGCCGCGACGTTGATCCGGACCAGATCGCGGGCGGCAACCGCGGCTTCGTCCTCGGCGGTGGCTGCCTCGACACCGCGCCGGATCCCGCCAAACAGGTCAAGGTCGTAACTGATCGAAAGCCCGCCATTGTAGATCTGATGTTCCGGCGGTTGGACATGTTGCATGACCGCTTCTGCTGAAGGCTGCGCCCAGCTCGTCTCCAGATTTGCGGTGCCTCCGACCTCTCGACCGGTTCGTGCCTCGGCGAGCAGCGCGTCACTGCGCTGAAGATTGGCTTCGGCAACCCGCAGGTCGGTGTTGGCGATGAGCGCTTGTTCGATCAAACGGTTCAAAACCTGGTCGTCGAATAGCTTCCACCATTGATCGGGTAGCGGATCGTTAGTGGTCCCCTGCCCGCCGGATATAAACGCGCCCTGCCCTTTTGGCGCGTTGACGAGGGCCTCGTCCGGCATCCGATAATTCGGGCCAACGGTTGCGCAGGCGGACAGGCAGAAGAGCGCGAGCGGCGCCAGCAGCCGGCGAAGGTTCACCATGGCAGGCTCCGGCGAACGGGCACATCGACAGCGCGGGCATGAACGATCACGGTCGCCGTTTGGCCCGGGATCAGCCGGACATTACTGGGCACTTTGTCGATTTTGATTCGCACAGGAATGCGCTGCGCCAATCTGACCCAGGTGAAGGACGGGTTGACGTTGGCAAGTTGTGCTTCCCCCCCGGCGCGTTCCCGATCTTCGACCCCGGCGGCGATGCTTTCGACATGACCGGTGATTTCGTCAGCGACGCCCATCAGGTAAACGCTCGCGGGATCGCCGAGATGGATAGCGGGCAATTTCGTTTCCTCGAAATACCCCTCCACCCGCAGCGACTGGCCATAGACAAGCGCGACCGCTGGCTTTCCGGCGTTCAGGTAGACGCCAGGCTGTAGCGTCATGTTCGACACCGTCCCGTCGACGGGCGCACGTACATAGGTACGATCCAGATTGAGCCGCGCCAGATTGCGCGCGGCAATGGCCTGATCCAGTCCAGTCCTAAGGGCATCGACCCGCGCCCGCCCCTGCTCGATCACCTCGGCCGCCAGCAACTCGGTCATCGAACGATTGCGACGATCCTCCCGCGCGGCCTGCGCCAGGCTCACCCGCTGGGTCGCCAGGTTCGCGTCAGCCTGATCGAGTGCCAGCTGATAGCGTGGGCGGTCGATGACCAGCAGGATCTGGCCCTTGCGCACGACCTCATCGTCACGGATGCGCACTTCGGTGACAAGCCCACTGACATCAGCGGCGACCGGCACGAGATCGGCCCGAACCTTGCCGTCACGCGTCAGCGGTTCAACCTGGTAGCGCATCCACAAGGCGTAGATTGCCGCGAGCACGATGCAGATCACCAGCGCGGTGACCGCTGTGCGCAGAAGGGAACGACGATGGATCATATCAGGATACCAGAGCACGGGAGAGGAAGTTGTCGGCAAGGAAGGTCAGAGCCCACCAAAGCGTCGCGAACAGCGCCAGCTCGAGAACGCCCGGGTGCCAAAGCAATTGGGAGAAAGGGAGGCGCTGCAGCAGATTGCGAAGACAATAAGCGAGGGTTCCCGCTACAACCGCCCAGACGAGCGCGGCTGGCATATAGATGCCAAAGAGATGCAGTTCCTCGATCATCGCGCGCGCGCACTCTCGAAAGGCAGCGCTGCCGGGAACAGGTTGCACCGCATACCGACGAGCGCCAGCAGCGCTTGATGGCGTGGCGCAAGCTGCGCGCTCGCAAGCATATCGTCGATTGCTGCATCGATCGCTTCAAGCAAAGACACCGGGGGTGACACGGCTTCACCGGCTTGTCGGCGCGCGCGAAATAAGGAGGATGTCTCAGACAGCACCATGCCGAGGGCGTGACGGACGTCATGGGGCACGGCGACCAGCGCGCGCCGGATCGGGATGATGTTCCGGCCGATACGCAGGTCGGCAAGACCATCGGTCTCGTGTAGCGCATCGCCGGCGGGCGCAACCGCCATGCGCGCCGCGATCTGTCCCAGCCGATCGACTGCCAGGCCCGTCCAGCGTTCGGCTTCGAACGGTCTGCGAATGTTAGCGAGTTGCTCGAGATCAGCCCAATTTCCCCGTACGATCCGGCGCGCCGTCCACAGCACATTGGTCGAACGAAACAACTTGGTCACGGCGAGCGTGGTCACGACACCCCCCACCTGGGCAAGCCCGGTGTTGATGAACACGGCAAAGTCCGCCTGAAAGCGCGCCAGAAAACCAAGGCCGACGATGAAACAGGAAAACATCGGTAAAGCCCGTGCGGACCGCGGCGGGTCGGCTTGGATATACCCCATCCAGAGCAGCGCTGGCGCAAGAGTGACGATCAGCATTCCGTAGCCATCGACACGCGGCAAGATCGCAAACAGGTAGAGCGCCGCCAGAGGGAATGTCATCAGCGTCGCGCCAAGGTAACGGCCAATCACGGGCGCCGGGTCGTCCTGCACCGCGAACGAGCAGGTGATTAACGCGGCAAAGGCAGCCGTGGCCGATCCATTGGGCCAGGCCAGAAGAATCCACACTGCGCAATAGAGCGCGATCGCCGTGGCTGTTGCGAGCCCAGCAAGCGCCGCGACGCTATGGTCCCGCGCAAGCGGGTAGCTTTCGCTAACCGTTTCCGGCGTGACAGGCTGTGGCCCTTCGGGCGCACCCCCAATTTGCTGGACGAGCCGGCGGCTGTCATCCAGCGCTTCCAGAAACTCAGCCACGCGCTCGCAGACGCTGACGACCAAAAGCCCCTCCCAGTCGGCTGTTTGTTCATGAAGAGCTGCCAGGGATCGACACCGATCAACAAGCGCACGCTCAACAGCGCCAGGCGTGTCGATCACGCCCCCAAGCCAGAGGATGACGTCGTCAATCAGCGCCTCAAGCGGGGCGTCGAGCGGCGAAAGCTCCCGCAGAAGGTCGAGCCGGTTTGCTGCAGCCGATGCCAGTGGCAGCACCGTTGCCAGACGTTCTTGCAGGCTCAGAACCAACCGTCGCGTTGCTGGCGCCGCGCGTTGATCAAACGGAAGGTGGATGGCGATCATGCCAAGTTCGGTCACGTCGGCGGCAAGGGTCCGACGATGCTCATATTCCAGCGCCGTATGGCGGCTTCCAAGCGCCTCGGCGGTCCAGCGGGACGCATGCGCGAGAAACGCTTCCGCCTTGCTGCGGATGACCGGGGTGGCGCTCCATGGCTGGAGCAGGGCGTGCGCGATCGAAACGCACACGATGGCCACCGTCATTTCCTCGACCCGGGATATGGTTGTGGTGAAGATATTACCCGGGTCGTCGAGATAAGGGAAACTGATCACGGCTGAGCTGAACGCTGCCATCTGGAACAGGAAGGCACGCGGCGTACGGTCGAGAACGGCAAGATAGATGCAAAAGCCTGTCCAGGCCGCCAGGCATAATATCAGAAGCTCGGGCGAATTCTGCAGGTTCGGAACTAGCGCGACCGTAACCACAGCACCCGTCACTATACCGCCGAGACGATAGAAGATCTTGGGCCTGAAGGCCCCTGCCATAGGTTGCGCGGTGACGTAGACGGTGAGAAGTGCCCACCATGGGCGCGGCAAGCTTGCGGAAAAGGCGATCGCAAGCGTAGCCGCTGCAGCAATATAACTGCTGAAGGAAAAGAGAAACTTCTGAGAGTCGATCGCGAAGAAGGGCTGCGCTGCGCCCGCGCTAGTCTGTACTGGCATGAAGATGGCTATCGCGTCGCTGTACAGACCGACGGCAAAAGCGACGGTCATTGTGAGAACATCGTCCGAAGACGAGCGCCTATTGCCTCACGGAAGCCGGTCTCCGAAGTTCAAAATATTTATGGCATAGCGCAAATATATTGCGGTACGTCTCCACGCGCATTTGGGGTGAACATCACCAGCGACCTCAGCGGAGGTGGGAAAGCGTGAACAGGAGGGTTATCGCGACACCAAAAGCAAGGATCATCACTCCAGAAATGCGCATTGCATAGCGGGCGGGATCCTCATCGGTCAGCGGTTAAGCGAGCCGGCGCATGGCATTCATGGCGCAGCACTGACCACCATCGGCGCACCAGATTCTGGCGGAACGCCAGATGGAATCCCAGAACGATCAGAATTAGCCCCAGTAGATCGATGAGTATGACAGCTGTGGGCATGGCTCGCCTCCTTTCGCCTAGTGGTCGAATTCGGCGGTGAGTCGTCGCTTCAACATGCGGACAACCCAAGATCGAGCCCTGCGATCAAATCCCTTTCATCTTCCAGGCCAACCGACAGACGCAGCAGGCCATCGCTGATGCCAGCGATGCGGCGGGCCTCATCACCCATATCTGCATGGGTCATCGTCGCAGGGTGTGCGACGAGGCTTTCGACGCCTCCGAGCGATTCCGCCAGCGTGAACATACGAACATGCGATATAAAGCGACGGACCGCCTCGACACCACCGACAAGCTCGAAGCTGAGCATCGCGCCATAGCCTCTTTGCTGACGGCGGGCGATCGTGTGGCCTGGATGGGAT
The DNA here is from genome assembly GCF_037860795.1 of Sphingobium mellinum. Taxonomy (NCBI): domain Bacteria; kingdom Pseudomonadati; phylum Pseudomonadota; class Alphaproteobacteria; order Sphingomonadales; family Sphingobiaceae; genus Sphingobium; species Sphingobium mellinum. The sequence continues at coordinate 19,351 of NZ_JBANRK010000010.1, forward strand.
TTGAGACCCGGGTAATGCACCCGCGCCACTGCAGCATGATGCTCGAGATGATTGGCGATCACGGTTGCGGTCAGTTGCTGCCGTTCGATGCGAGGAAACAGCGTACGCAAGCCGCGTAAGGTGAGCCAGGCGTCAAAGGGCGCGCCGATGGAGCCGACGACATTCGCCCATTTACGCAGCACCTCGACCTGTGCGGGATCAGCCGCGATGATCGCGCCACCGATAACGTCGGAGTGGCCATTCAGATATTTGGTCGTGGAATGAATGACGTAATCGGCACCGAGCGTCAGCGGTCGCTGCAGCGCGGGCGAAAGGAAGGTGTTGTCGACAGCAACCGCGGCACCGGCACTTTTGGCCTTGGCGGCGATCGCCGCTATATCGACGATCCGCATGAGGGGGTTGCTCGGGGTTTCGATCAGAACGAGGGCCGGCACGTCCTCAAGCGCGGCATCGAGTGCCCTGTCATTCGACTGATCGACGAAGACGACCTGAAACTGGCGGCGTTCGGCGCGCGCATTCAACAGGCGATAGGTGCCGCCGTAGCAATCGTGAGGCGCGAGGACGAGATCATCGGGGCCAAATTGACCAAGAAGAAGATCGATCGCGGCCATGCCGCTCGAGGTAATGACGGCCCCCGCGCCACCCTCAAGCTTTGCAAGTGCGTCGGCGAGCAGATCGCGGCTAGGATTGCCGGATCGGCCATAATCATGAGCACGCGGTTGGTCATAGCCTTCGAACGTATAGGTGCTGGACATGTAGAGCGGCGGCGTTACCGCGCCGAAGGCCGTATCGCTCGCGACTCCATGCGAGGCAGCGATTGTTTCCAGAGCAGGGCGCCCCGGGGAAAGATTCTCAGTCATTGCGCTGGCGCCCTTCGCTCACTTCGCGGCGGGACACTCCCGAGCGAGACACCTTTGTCCCAGGATCTGGATGTGCCCTGGAGAGTCGGTTTTCGTCATTATCTGCACAACCTCAACATTGTGGCCCCCGCGCGCTCCGGTCTGCCAAAGCAGAATCCTCTCCGGGCGCGTTTATTGGGGGGCAATTCGTATGCGAACAGGTTGACGGTAACATGAGCATAAGACAAACGAGTATTATTGCCGGTTAATAGCAATATTTTTGTGGATTTACCTGCGTGGAGCCACCCTAACCGAATTTGGCCAATAGATCCGCAAGGAGAGGTTTCAGCCGACGGATCTCCTCGCAATGGGTCGCAGATAAAGCAGCGAGCATCGTTTCCGCCTTAGGTGTGAGCCGAAGCATTGCCCGACGGCGGTCGACGCTTGCCTCGTGCCGGGTAACCAGCTCAAGCGCCTCCAGTCGATCAACCAGTCCGGTTGCGCTATGCGGCTTGAGGATAAGCCGCTCGGCGATAATGCCGACGGTCACCTCGGCCGGAGACGCCGCGCGGATTGCCAATAAGGCCTGATGCTGTTGGGGCGTGAGACCAACATTCGTCGCATTCGCCTCGCTGAATGCCTGGAAACGACGCAACGCATGGCGAAAGTCGGCCAGCGCAATGTAATCCTCATCCGTCAACGCAACGCTATTTGTCATGCAACCCCATCTCACCCATTGAATTATATCGCACTGCGATATAACGGATCGCCCACACCGTATCAAAGGCGATTCATGACGTCCGCAGCAAAAGCCATATCAGAAACACATCGTCTGGCCGACCATAGCGCGAATTGGCGCATGCTCATGCTCGCCGCCATGGCGCTCGTCGTCGGCACGGGCGGCGCGCTCGGCGCCTGGATCCTGATCCGCCTGATCGCGATCGCTACCAACCTGTTCTGGTTTGGGGGGCTTTCGGCGCAATCGGTGTCTATAACCGATACCACCGTCGGATTGTGGATCATCGCCATTCCGATCATCGGGAGCCTGATCGTCGGGCTGATGGCCCGCTATGGCTCCGATAAAATTCGTGGGCATGGTATCCCCGAGGCGATCGAGACGATCTTGTATGGCGAGAGCCGGTTGTCGCTCAAGGTCGCGATCCTGAAGCCGCTTTCGTCTGCGGTATCGATCGGCAGCGGCGGCCCCTTCGGCGCGGAAGGACCGATCATCATGACCGGCGGCGCGATCGGATCGCTGTTCGCGCAATGCTTTCATCTGAGCGCGGCCGAGCGCAAGACATTGCTCGTGGCCGGCGCCGCAGCCGGGATGACGGCGATCTTTGGTACGCCGCTCGCCGCGATTCTGCTGGCGATCGAGGTGCTGCTCTTCGAATGGAAACCCCGCAGCTTCGTGCCGGTCGTGGTCGGTGTTATAGTTGCGTTTGCATGGCGCCCCTGGCTGATTGGCAGCGGCGCCATGTTTCCGTTTGTCGCGCTCACCCCGACGGGCCTTTGGCCAATCGCGGCGGCGGCGGGCGTTGGTATTGTCGTGGGACTCGAGGCGGCCCTGCTCTCGACATCCCTCTACCGCGTCGAGGATCTGTTTCACCGACTGCCAGTTCACTGGATGTGGTGGCCGGCAATCGGCGCCATCGTGGTTGGTTTCGGCGGCCTGATCGATGCCCATGTGCTGGGCGCAGGTTATCAGAGCATCCAGGCCTTGCTGGACGGGTCGCTGACAACGCGGGTCGTCGTTGCGCTGCTCGTCGTCAAGGCGGTCGTCTGGCTCGTAGCGCTGGGTTCGGGGACATCGGGCGGTGTGCTGGCGCCGTTGCTGATTTTGGGCGGCGCGGCCGGGTGTCTGCTCGGACATCTCCTGCCAGGTGGCCCCGGCTTCTGGGCCATGATCGGCATGGCAGGCATCATGAGTGGTGCCATGCGGGCGCCCATTACCGGCGCCCTTTTTGCCGCTGAACTCACGGGCCATTTCGACGCTCTGCCGCTTACCGTCACGGCGGCAGCCTGCGCATATGCCGTCAGCGTCCTGTTGATGCGTCGATCGATCCTGACCGAAAAAATTGCGCGGCGGGGTCGCCACATTCTCCAGGAATACAGCGTTGATCCACTGGACCTCGTGCAAGCCGCTCAATTGATGACACGCGATCCCGCCACGCTTCCGGGTACAATGACGATCGCTACGGCCGCAACCTTCTTTGCCGATGGTGCGGATCATCGTAGCTATCCCGTTGTCGATGACGATAATGCGCTGCTTGGCCTCGTCTCCCGAACGGATGCCTTGCGGTGGCAGGTTGGCGAGCATCCCGCCGATACCAGCCTTGCCGAAACGCTCTCCGACGCATCGCTTCTTGTCGCCTACCCCGCGACGCCGATCGGCGTGGTGGCCGACCTCATGGTCGATTCCGGGGTCGGCCGGATACCGATCGTCGAACCGGGCAGCCGCCGCGTCGTCGGCATTCTTTCCCGCCAGGATCTGTTGAAGGCACGCAGCGCGCATCGCCAATCGGAAACCGGTCGTGCCCGTTTTGTCAGTCCGTCGAGCAAAGCGCCAGAAACTGCACTGTAGAACGGCATAGAAGCCTCTCGGGAATCAGTGCTTATCAAGTTCGCGACGGATCGAGATTTGTGCGACCCGCGCGCCTTCGCCGTGCAGCGCCGTCGTCCAGACGATGTCCGCAGCGTAATAATCATCGATAGTGGTCCTCTGGGAGTAGACGCACTCGATCACTTCAGGATTACGGCGTTGCAGCTGGCAGCGCGCACCAGCACGCACCAATATCGCTTGGGCATCCGGTAGCGGCATGCCGATCGGTAGGGCGGCGGCGACAGCAGCTTGCGCTGCCGGCAATTGGTCCGTTTGGCCAAAAGCTGTCTCAATGTCCGCGAACCGCAAAGTCGGAGCGGCCGGATGCTCAGGGGTGCCAGCATATACTGCGGAGGTAGCCAAGCCGACAACCAGAACTGGTAGCCACTGCGGCGATATAAGCCACGAGCGCACGGTTGAGGTGGACCGGTATTTCCGACAGGTTGGCGGCTGAAATAAGCTCTCCAGCCTGATGTTACGCCGCCAGTTTGGTTTTCAGATCAGGTGGGGCATGCCCCACCTGATCTGAAAAATCGATTTGCCCATATGCCTCGGTCGGGGTTCGTCCCGCAAGGGTCGAATGTGGACGGTGGGTGTTGTAATAATCGAACCATCGGCCCACCCCTTTGCGCAGGTCGGAGCCGGTCTCGAAGTCGTTCAGGTACACGCACTCGTACTTGAGCGATCGCCACAGCCGCTCGATGAAGACGTTGTCCATCCAGCGGCCACGACCATCCATGCTGATCTTGATGTCGGCGGCCTGCAGCACGCCTGTGAACGCGAAACCAGTGAATTGACTGCCCTGATCGGTGTTGAATATCTCTGGCTTGCCGTAACGTGCCAGGGCATCCTTCAGTGCCTCCACGCAAAAGTCCGCATCCATCGTATTCGACACCCGCCAGGCCAGAACCTTGCGGGTGGCCCAGTCCATGATCGCGACCAAATAGATAAATCCCCGTCGCATGGGCAGGTACGTAATGTCGGTACACCAGACGTGGTTGGGCCGCGTAATCGCCAATTTACGCAGCAAATACGGGTAGATCCGGTGCTCCGGGTGCGGATCGCTGGTCCGTGGGCGCTGATAAATCGCGGCAAGACCCATCTTGGCCATCAGGCGTCGCACGCGATGGCGACCAACCTCATGGCCAACCCGGCTGAGATGGCGCACCATTTGCCGGCTGCCATACCACGGGCAATCCAAGAACACCGTGTCGATCACCTGCATCAACCCCAGTGTCGCCTCGCTCTCCGGCACGGGCTCATAGTACCAAGTCGACCGGCTGATCGACAAAAGGCGGCATTGCCTCACGATCGACAGCTTTGGATGTGACGGTTCAACCAGCTCCTGCCTTCGCTCCAGGCTCATCGACCGGAGGCCTTCGCTAAAAAATCCCGTTCCACCAGCAACTGGCCGATCTTCGCGTGAAGCTTTTCGATCTCGGCTTCACCCACAGCCTTGGCAGCCGGCTCGCCCACGTCAAACAAACTCGCCAAACCCTCCATCGCCTGCCGCTTCCAGCCACCAATGATCGTGGGGTGTATCCCGTGCTTGGCGGCCAGCTGAGACGTCGTCATCTCACCACGGATCGCCTCCAGCGCGACCTTCGCCTTGAAATCCGAACTGTACCGCTTTCTCGTCGTCTTCATGCCCGCTTCCTTGCTTCGCGGGAGAGCTTAGCACCCTGTCCAACTTTCCGGGACCACCTCAGGTCTAGGCGCTGGCCAAGGCAGGCGTGCGCGACATGATCGCTTCATCGACTGCCTCGTTTATCAGAATGGCGAGCTTCGCGCCAGCAAAGCGGGCGCTCGGAAGATGCCACACTCTGCCAACGACGTAGGCCTTGCGGTCGATCTCGACCTCTTCACCGCACGAAGGCAGGGCGTCAAAATGCATTGCGCCCTTGTCTTTGGCGGTACCGACGTCAACGCCGTGATAGACGGTGATGAGCATTTCTCTTTCTCCAGAAGGGGGATGATGATCAAAATGACGGAATGAGAATAATCACCTTGACGGTGACATCCCCTTGAGCCGCGCGTGCATGCGCAAGCACGCGGCGGATATCGCCAGCGGTTCCAGAACATGCCTCGCCGAAACTGCATCGTCGCTGCCGGGCCCGTAGATCCAGATGCGATCGGGCAGATCCGCATCGCGTTCCATCCAGTGGCCCGGTGGAACGAGGGTCGCCGCCGCTGCCTTCTCGCCGGAATATCGTAGCGCGCGAACGCGGCTACCGTCGCCATAGCGCCAAACCGCTATCTCAAGTTCTTCCAGATCCACCAGTCCGGGAAATACCGTTCGGGCAATTCGACCGTCCAGTTCCCGGCTGGCCGCGCTTGTCGCCTCGCAAAGGTGGGCGAGATCCCGGCATTCTCGGGCCAGGTTCGAGGTTCCTGCAGCACAGAGCGTCTGATCGCTCACAATATATTCTCGTCATCATCATCGTCGCGGACATGAGCCTTACCCACGGGGATGCGCGAGACTGGCTCGCAAACACTTTGCAGGAGGCCGTCGCCGATAGCGTAGATAAGCCCATGTACCGTCAGGTCGTGACCATCTCGCCATGCTTGCTCGACCACAGCATTGGCGCAGACCTGCTCAACCTGGGCGATGACGTTGAGCTCGCACAGTCGATCCTCGCGTGCCTGCTCATCCGGTAAAGCATGAAGCGCAGTGCGATGTTGCCAGTATAGGGCTCTGACGGGTGCAAGCCACGAACCGATTGCGTCGTTCGCAACGGCATTTCGAGCCGCGCGAATGCCCCCGCAGCCATAATGCCCCACCACCAGAACATGCCGGACGCGGAGCACATTGACGGCAAACAAAAGAGCGGCGTTGAAATTGGTATCGCTGGCCGGCACGAGATTGGCGATGTTGCGGTGGACGAACATTTCGCCTGGATCGAGATCGACAATCTCGGTTGCTGGAACGCGACTATCTGAACAACCCACCCAGAAATATCGCGGGCTCTGTTGACCGACGAGGCGTGCGAAAAAGCGAGGGTCGCTTTGGGTCTTCCGGCCCGCCCATTGCCGGTTTCGTTCAAGCAAATCGGCGATATCATCATTGCCGGCTTGTACGACTGATTCAGGCTGCAGCGGGTTGCTCACCGGCCGAACCTCCCTCGAGATCGACGATCCGCAAATATGGTTTGAGCGTCGCGTAGCCTTGTGGGAATTGTCGCGAGGCTTCCTCGTCCGACAGTTTCGGAGAGACGATGACTGGGTCGCCAGGCTTCCAATTCACAGGCGTCGCGACGCTGCGTCGGTCGGTCAATTGCAGGCTGTCGATCGTCCGCAGAATCTCGACGAAATTGCGCCCCGTGCTTGGCGGATATGTGAGGATGAGGCGGACTTTTTTTAGCGGATCAATGACGAAGACGGACCGCACGGTGACGGTCGGATCGCTCATCGGATGGATCATGCCATAGAGCTGCGCGACCGTTTGATCGTTGTCAGCGAGCATCGGGAAGTTGACCTGCTGCCCTTGAGTAGACTCGATATCGGCCTCCCAGATGCGGTGCGCTTCGACAGGATCGATCGAGAGGCCGATAACCTTGACATCTCGCCTGTCCCACTCCGACTTGAGCCGACCAACCTCGGCCAACTCGGTCGTGCAAACCGGCGTAAAGTCCTTGGGATGACTGAAGAGAACGCCCCACGAGTCTCCAAGCCATTCATGGAAACGAATGCGTCCTTCGGTGCTGTTCTGATCAAAATCAGGCGCTAATTGTCCGAGCTGAATACTCATGCTCATTCCTCATTTTTGCTTGGCTCCTTATCCGCGCGCAATACGCCTCCAACAAACGAATGTTATTGGTTGTTTGCAGCGATATTTTTGCGGAAAAAAACCGAGGCGCTTATTGGGTCTGGTCGACCCGAGCCGCACCCGCCCCGTCGAGATTGCGCGAAACGAAATCCCAGTTGACCACTTTAGACAGCAGTTCTTGTGCAAATTTTGGTCGTGCGTTGCGGTAATCGATATAATAGGCGTGTTCCCAGACATCGATGGTCAGCAACGGCGTCATGCCGTGCACGATCGGCGTATCGGCATCGTGAAGCGATGTGATCCTGAGCTTGTCTCCTTCGAGTATCAGCCAGGCCCAGCCGCTCGCGAAGTGACCGACAGCCTCAGCCGCCAGTTTTTGAATTAAATTTTGATGCGAACCAAAGTCGCTCTCGATCATCTTCAAGAGCTTCTCCGACGGCTTGGTCGAGTCCATGGGTGCGAGGCATTGCCAGAAGAAACTGTGATTCCAGACTTGGGCTGCATTGTTGAACAGCGGCTTGTCACCACCTTCTTTCGCAAACGCCGCAATATCGATGATCGTTTTACCCGCCAGACCCTTTTCGTCGATCCAACCATTGACCTTATCGACATAGGCTTTGTGATGTTTGCCATGATGATAGTCAAAGCTTTCAGCCGAGAGCACAGGTTCAAGAGCGGACCGATCGAAGGGAAGTGGGGGAAGCGTAAATGGCATGACAGTTAACTCCATGGATGATGCCCAATATGTGGCGATGCCGGCATGCTGCTTCCACGCTCTGTCGGATCACGCATTTTACCGTCGATCGCGAGGGGCTTCGTCACCGTCCGGTCATCGCGTAGGTGCGTGCTGTGAGGTTTTGCCTTGGGCCGTTTCGCGCCGGCGACAGGAAGGTCTGTCATTTGACCGATTGGTGGAAGCAACGAGCGCTTTAAGGGCGGCACGGCATCTTGTTGGCTTGTAGGTCGGCGGAAAAGAGCCCTGGCGCCATCGTCGGCGAGGAAAAACGCCGCGACCGGGACCGCGATCACGATCGCCAATGTAATCGTATCCGCACTGACGATTTCGCTCGCGCAAAGCCAGTATATGAGCTGCCCTCCTGCAGCGCACGCGACCGTTAAAAGGATCGGCCACCAGCGGCGAAAAGGGCGCGACGACGGAGCAGGCCGGATCGGTCCGGGATATTTCATGGTGGCGTGCCTCCTTGCCGACCCCTCGTTCCTCCTGCTATTGTCATCATGCAAATGAATATAATTGTTATTTAACCAGAAAATGAGTGCTGGATGGATATCGGAGTTGCGCGGACATTTCTGGAAGTTGTGAAAACGGGCACGTTTGTGAACGCGGCTGCCAATCTCAATCTCACCCAGACAGCGGTGAGTGCCCGAATCCGCGTGCTCGAAGAGCAGCTCGATCGGCCGGTCTTCATCCGTAACAAATCAGGCGCGAAGCTTACCCCGGCCGGGGAGCAATTCTTGCGATTTGCGACTACCCTTGTGCAAGTGTGGGAGCGCGCGCGCAGGTCGGTCGCATTGCCTCCCGGGCGCGAGAGCGTGGTGACCATCGGCGCTGAGCTCAGCTTGTGGAGCCCATTGCTACGTCACTGGCTGTTGTGGATGCGCCGCGAATGTCCCGAGTTCGCGGTAAGCACGCAGATCGATAGCGCGGGAAGTCTCATGGAGCAGGTCCAGGATGGCTCTCTCGATGTCGCGATCCTCTATGGCGCACCACGCCGCCCCGGTGTGATTGCAGAACTGCTTTTCGAAGAAAAACTGGTGTTGGTGCGCACCACGCCTACCGATCGGGTGCTAGGCGCTGAAGATCATGTCCTTATCGACTGGGGCGAAGAATTCGCTGCGAGCTATCAGGCGGCGTATCCCGATCAACCCAATTCCGTCGTTGCAATCAGCTACGGTCCGCTGGCCCTCGACTATATCCTCGCCACCGGTGGAACCGGTTACTTCCGCAAAGGCTTCGTACGGTCCTATCTCGAGGAAGGCCGGCTCGCGCTGGTGCCCGATAGTCCCGAGTTCTCTTATTCTGCCTATGCCGTGCATTCCACCAAGGCCGACGAAGGCGTCATGGCGCGCATTAGAACCGGTTTGCGGGCCGCTGCGGCTATTGCGTCATGAACGACGAGCCTGCCTCCCCTGTATGTTATGCATCCCAAGGCGATGACATCTACATGGGCTATGGTGGCCGTGACGAGATCGCTGCCGCGCTCAATGTCTTGCTAGAGGCCGAGCGCGCAGGGGCGCGTGTTACCCTCGAAAGCGCAAACGACGCCCGTCATCCGCCGACGAAGCATCTGATAAAGGCGGTCTATGAGGATGAAGCAAAGTGGTGCGGGATGCTGTCTGCCCAGATCAAGCGTATTGGGGTGATCCCATCTACGCATTGTGGCGCATTCTATGACAAGGCCATGGCCATCGCCGATTCACATGAACGACTCGCGTTCCTCAATCGCGGCCAGGCCTGGGTGGTGCGCAAGCTAGAAGAGCTGCTTCCACGCGTGCGCGACGATATTCTGCATGCTGCTCTGAGCGAGATGAGGGCCAGCCATGTCGAGAATATCCAGCGCACGGAAGAGTGCATCGCCGAGACGAAAACCTGAGCCGGGCCCATGGCTATCCCACCCCCAGTCCGGATCAAACGCGTCTATGCTCCTCCCGCTGAAAGCGATGGTAGCCGGATCCTTGTCGACCGGCTCTGGCCCCGCGGTCTGGGACGAGACACGGCAGCTTTAACGTCGTGGTGCAAGAGTATCGCCCCGAGTACTGAACTGCGCAAATGGTTTGGTCATGATCCGCAGCGTTGGGCTGAATTCAACCGCCGCTATTGCCAGGAGCTGGATGCCAACGGCGCTGCGGTCACTGAACTGGCGTCACTGCTCGATCGGGGGCCCGGCATTATGCTGTACGCAGCCCATGACGAGCAACACAATCACGCGATCGTCCTTGCAGACTATATGGCAAAGCATCGCTGAACCGGCTTGGCGGTTCGCAATGGCCACAACACCCCATTTTAACCGGTCTGGGGCAAATCCCGATTCCTTGCGGCGCTAAATAGCATCCCAAGTTCTGCCGGTTTTGTGATGAGATCTGCCAGCGTGTAACCGTCCAGCACGTTTAGAAACGCGGCCAGCGCCTGCCGCAAAGCGCCCGTCAGCCCGCAAGCCGGGGCGATGATGCACTCACCGCAATCGACCAGGTCGAAACCATCCTCGGTGTGCCGTATGACCGCGCCCACTTTGATTTCCACTGCAGGCCTGGCGAGCTTGATGCCGCCAAAGCGGCCCCGTGCACTGGCCAGATAGCCCGCGTTCACCAGATCGTTGACCACTTTCATCAGGTGATTCTGCGAGATGTCATAGGCGCGCGATATCTCGGCGATGGAGCACAACGCATCGGGCCGCGCGCCCAGGTAAATGAGCACCCGCAGGGCATAGTCCGTGTAGCGCGTAAGCCGCATGCAATCTCCTTGCATTCATATATGCATTTCTCTTGCATCTTTCAAAGCCGCCTTATAGATGCATTCTTGATACATGAATTGGAGTCGGTCGATGGACGACGGGAATGAGATCACGGAGGAAGGCCTCAAGCGGCTTGTCTCCCTGTTCTACGAGCGCGTCCGCGAAGACGAATCGCTGGGTCCGATCTTCAACGATGCGATCGAAAACTGGCCCGAACATCTCGACAAGCTGGTTACCTTCTGGTCGTCGGTGATGCTGACCACTGGCCGCTACAAGGGCAACCCCGTGGCCGCGCATCTCAAGCACCGGACGCGCATAAGTCCCGAGCTGTTCCAGCGCTGGCTGGCGCTTTGGAACAGCACCACGGCCGAGGTGTTGGAGCCCGGTGCAGCCGCTGCGCTGCAGAGCAAGGCCGCGCGGATCGCAGAAAGCCTGCAACTGGCGCTCTTCTTCAAGCTCGATACAAAAACCAAACCAGACCGCGCGGCGGCCTGACCGTCAAGGAATCCGTCATGCCAACCGCTCCCTTTGTTGACCTTAGCGTCCACTGCAAACCGCGCGGTCCGTCCGATCGCATCGCGCTGGCCTTCACCAAGATACTGCGGTTCACGGCCGACACATTCTTCGCCAAGCGCTACGGCCACCGTGCCATCGTGCTTGAGACTGTAGCGGCGGTGCCGGGCATGGTCGGCGCAACGCTGACGCACCTGCGTTGCCTGCGGCGCATGTGCGATGACAAGGGCTGGATCCGCACCTTGATGGAGGAAGCGGAGAACGAACGGATGCACCTGATGACCTTCATCGAGGTGGCGAAGCCGACGATGTTCGAGCGGCTCGTGATTCTGGCCGTTCAGTGGGTCTTCTACCTCGCCTTCTTCACGCTCTACCTGGTCAGCGCCAAGACCGCACACCGCGTGGTCGGATATTTCGAGGAAGAGGCGGTGATCAGCTACACGCTCTATCTCGCCGAACTTGACGAGGGCCGTTCCCCCAATGGCCCGGCGCCAGCAATCGCGCGGCATTATTGGAAGCTTGGAGACGATGCGACCTTGCGCGACGTGGTGCTCCTGGTCCGCGCCGATGAGGCACATCACCGCGATATCAATCATAGCTTTGCAAACGAACTAGCCGGATTGCCGGTCAACCATGCGGCGGTGGCGCCCTATCCGGACCACGCCGACGACATTCGGTTGGCAGCCTGACATGGCCGAACCCTATCGCTCAACCCCGGTGTTCGACGAGACCAGCCTCCCTGCGGCGCTGCGCGCGCGACACACGACCAAGGCCGGGGTCTGGGGCATGGTTCGCGTGCTCGAAGGCACAGTGAAACTGACCTATCTCGAGCCGACTTCCGAACTTCTGCTTGATCCCGACACCCCGGGACCATTGCTTCCCGAACAGCCCCATTTTGTCGAACCAATCGGCGCGATGAAGATGCGGGTCGATTTCTACAGTGAACCGCCGGGCGGCTAACCCCGCCCGCCCCAGCCTACCCCATTATCACGACAGGAGACGTTGATGTCACAGACACTCAGCGAGCGCACGATCGCGCTCGTCAAAGCCACGGTTCCCGCACTCGAAGCCCATGGTCTCGATATTGTCCATGAGATGTACGCGCGGATGTTCGAAAATCCCGAGATTCGCGACCTGTTCAACCAGTCGCACCATGGTGACGCGGGGTCACAGCCACGAGCCTTGACCGCCGCGATCCTCGCTTATGCGGCGAACATCGAGAATCTGGGCGCTCTTGCCCCAGCGGTCGAGCGGATTGCGCAAAAGCATGTCGGTCTGCAGATCCTGCCCGAACATTATCCCCATGTCGGTGAAGCGCTGCTCGGTGCCATCAAGGCCGTGCTCGGCGATGCCGCCACCGAAGAGATTCTCGCTGCCTGGGGCGAAGCCTATTGGTTCCTGGCCCATATCCTGATTGCACGCGAAGAGCGGCTTTACAAGGAGCACAGCACCGCCGACGGCGGTTGGGCGGGCTGGCGCACGTTCGCGGTCGACGAGGTCCGTCCCGAGAGCAGCGTCATCACCTCGTTCATCCTGCGGCCCACCGATGGGCGTCCGGTTATTCGCCACAAGCCCGGTCAATATCTGACCTTCTGGCTCGAGATTCCCGGGCATCCTCCGGTCAAACGCAATTATAGCATTTCACAAGCAGCCAATGGCGAGACCTATCGTATCTCGGTCAAACGCGAGCAGATGGGTCTCGCCTCGGGCTGGCTGCACGACCAGGCGAAGCCCGGCACCGTGCTCAAGGTGGCCGCGCCCGCAGGCGAGTTCTTCCTGACGGACAATCCCGAACGCCCGGTCGTGCTGATGTCCGGCGGAGTCGGCCTGACCCCGATGGTGGCAATGCTCGAAGCCATAGCGCAACAGCATCCTGACCTTCCCGTCCAATATCTTCATGGAACACTGGATGGCTCGACCCACGCACTGGCCAATGACGTCCACGCGCTCGCAACCGGTCACCCGAACATCCGCGTCACGAATTTCTACCAGACACCACGGGCAGAAGACGTTGCGGGCCGGGACTATGACCATGATGGCTTGATCGACGAGCCGTGGCTCACGGCCCATACGCCGATCGAAGAAGCAGACTATTACCTATGCGGCCCGCGACCGTTCCTGCGCGCGTTCGTCGCCACCTTGTCGCTCGCTGGCGTCGCATCGGACAGAATTCATTATGAGTTCTTCGGCCCCGCCGACGAACTACTCGCCGCCTGAAGGGACCGACCGACATGGATGACCTCACCATCGCGCGCATGATCCATATCCTGGCCGTCATTTGCTGGATCGGCGGGGTTGCGTTTGCAACCACCGTGGTCATCCCGTCGGTCAAAGCCCTGCCGTCATCGGAGCGGCTGACTGCCTTTCACCGCATTGAAAGCCGGTTCGCGCCGCAAGCGCGCATCTGGCTTCTCTTCGCGGGCGCAAGCGGCCTGTGGATGATCCAGCGCGGAGGAATGTGGGATCGCTTCGGTGATCTCCATTTCTGGTGGATGCACGCCATGCTATGCGTGTGGTCGATCTTCTTTGTGGTGCTGTTTATCGTTGAACCGCTGATCTTGCGTCGCCGGTTCGAGGTTTGGGCGGCAAGATCTCCGGATGGAGCGTTCAGGCTGCTCCACCGCGCGCATGTCCTTCTACTTGGTCTCAGCCTGGTTACCGTAATCGGTGCGGTTGCCGGAAGCCGCGGGTTTTCGCCACTTTAGATAGCCGATGAAGGAGTCCGACCGTTGTGCCTGATACCGAAAACAGATCGATAGATCCCGAACGCATCGAGGCGGTCGCGCACGCCGTCCATGCGCTTTGCCACGGACGATCCGATGTATCGCTAGCGGCGCATGTGGCGGCGGCGGTCGCCCAGCATTTTGCAGGCACCGCACCGATGACGGATTCTATTCTCGCGCAACGCGCTGCGCTGGAAACGGCCGTAACAAAGAGGGTGGAGCAGCTACAAGAGAGCCAAGCCGAGTCCGACGCAATCGACGAGGCATCGCGGGAATCCTTTCCTGCCAGCGACCCGCCCGCATGGATTTCAGGCCGACATTGACCGCTTCAGACAACGGTAGAAAGATAATTGATCATGGCACTTCATCACGCGCAGCACGGCGAGATCGTACATCTCTCAGGCTTGGGTGTGGGCGGAGATGATGCCCACACGACCGCCCTCGTCAAAACCGAGGCCTTCGAGGCGATCCACCTCCTCGTGCACGCTGGCGCCGTAATCCCGCCGCACCACGTTGCCGGGCAAGCGACGCTCCACTGCCTGCGTGGCAGAGTGCATGTATTGCTCGGAGACGCGAAGGCCATCCTGGAGATCGGCGACTGGATGTATCTCGATCGCGGCGAGGAGCATGGCATCGAAGGCATTGAAGATGGAGCCTTGCTGCTCACGATATTGTTCGAGCACCCAACTGTCTCAACCGTAAGCTGAGCGCATGCGAACTGCGATCATCATCAGCCGTTTTCGGCTGTTCTTTATGAGAGGCACCTTCCACTCTCCGCGCTGCCCTGCCTTCAACCGCCAATGGCGGGGCGTCTATCAGTCTACGGTCAGCTGGGCCCATTTCGGATGTTGAACGTGTGCCGGACCGTTCAACTCTTTCTAACCCTTCGGTTTCGCCAGGAGACGCGCAATGGACGAAGCCGCCCAACCCAAATTTGATCCTGAAGTCAGCCCCTTGTCGAAATGGTGGCTGCGATCGGTCCTGATGGTGATGATCCTTGGCTTTGTGGGGCTTCTGGCGATCACCATGCTCTCCTACCGGAACGCGCCACCCATCCCCGATACCGTGATTGATGCTCACGGAGAGACCCTGTTCACAGGTGATCAGATCCGCTCGGGACAGGCCATATTTCTGCGCTATGGCTTGATGGACAATGGCACGATCTGGGGACATGGGGCCTATCTTGGCCCTGATTTTTCAGCCGAAACGCTGCATCAGATTGGTGAGAGCCTAGCCACCTCCCTGGCACAACAACAATTCGCCAAGGCTTTGAACGCACTTACCCCTATCGAGACAGGGTCGATCCGCGGTCAGGTCGCCGTCACGCTGAAAACCAATCGTTTCGATCCTGCCAGCAACACTCTTCGCCTGACTGCGCCGGAGGCTATTGCCTACCGCGCGCAGACAGCCCGCTGGACATCCTATTTCATCAACCCAGCGCGCAACGGCGGTCTCGCGCCCAAGCTCATCACCGATCCGGCAGAATTGCGCGACTTGACTGCGTTTTTCTGCTGGACGGCCTGGGCGTCGGTCACCGATCGGCCTGGGGCGGATTATTCCTATACCAACAATTTTCCCTATGATCCCGGCGTTGGCAATGTCGCTCCGGCCGGGGCGCTCCTCTGGAGCACGCTTAGTCTGATCGCCCTGCTCGGCGGCATCGCGGCAGTACTGCTTGCATTCGGCAAATTCGATTATCTGGGCTGGATTACGCGGGGCCATAGCGCCACGCCGCAGGTGATCCCGGGACAGGCAAGCCCCGGCCAGCGCGCCCTCGTCAAATTCTTCGTTGTCGTTTCCTTGCTGTTTCTGATGCAGACGCTCGTAGGTGCTGCGGTTGCGCATTATCGCGCCGATCCAGGAAGTTTCTACGGCTTCCAGCTTGAGACTATCTTTCCGAGCAACCTGATGCGCATCTGGCACTTGCAGACCGCAATCTTCTGGATCGCAACGGCCTATGTAGCCGCCGCGCTGTTTTTGGGCCGCTCGCTGCGCGCCGACGAACCCCGCTGGCTGCCCGCAGCCATCCATCTTCTGTTCGCGGCTTTCGCCATCGTCATCGGCGCCAGTCTCCTTGGCGAATGGGCGGGCATCTCCGGGTGGCTTGGCGACTGGTGGTTCCTGTTCGGAAACCAGGGCTGGGAATATCTCGAGATCGGCCGCTTCTGGCAGTATCTGCTCGTTGTGGGACTATTGGCGTGGTTCGCGCTGCTCTGGTGGATTGCGCGGCCCAGCCAGGTCTCCAACGTCCATGCACGGCCGATCGCCCGGATGTTTCTGTTCGGCGCGCTGGCCATCCCCGTCTTCTACGTTCCCGCCCTCTTTTTTGGCGCCAAGACCAACTTTACCGTGGTCGATACCTGGCGCTTCTGGATCATCCATCTGTGGGTTGAAGGATTCTTCGAATTCTTCGCAACCACCGTAGTCGCGCTGATGTTGTTCCAATTGGGCCTCACGGGCCGGAACACAGCGCTGCGGGTAATTTATCTCGACGCGATCCTCTATTTCCTCGGCGGGCTGATGGGGACGGGGCATCACTGGTATTTTTCAGGACAGACCCAGATCAACATGGCGGCATCAGCGCTTTTCTCCGCGCTGGAGGTCGTGCCTCTGACATTGCTGACGCTCGACGCATGGGATTTTGTCCGCACGACGCGCAGCGAAACCGACAAAAGTGGCGTCGCCTCGGCGCTACCCCATAAATGGACGTTTTATTTCCTCATGGCCGTGGGATTCTGGAATTTCCTCGGCGCCGGAGTCTTCGGGTTCATGATTAATCTGCCGATCGTGAGCTATTATGAGGTTGGAACCATCCTGACGCCCAATCATGGCCATGCCGCTATGATGGGCGTCTTCGGCATGCTCGCCCTTGCCCTGATGGTGTTTGTGCTACGCCAGACGACTGACGTCGCGCGCTGGCCGAGCATCGAGAGATACGTCCGCATCGGGTTCTGGGGGAGCAACATCGGGCTCGCCTTGATGGTAATCCTGAGCTTGTTCCCTGCCGGAGTTTTGCAGGTATGGGATGTGCTGCAACATGGCTATTGGCACGCACGAAGCATCGCTTACACTGGCAGCAATATCGCGCGGCAGCTCGAATGGATGCGCTTACCCGCCGATCTGATCTTCATCATTTTTGGCGCCATTCCACTGATGATCGCTGCGCTGAAGGCCTATTGGGGGCTCTACATCAGGCCGCTCGATTCTCTTCAGATTAAGCTGCCCCCTCCACACTGACAGTCACTCCATTTGCCGAGTGTCGGATTGGTTCTCGTGGAGCAGCCAATTCTGCTATCCAGCCAGCTGCTGAGCGCGCAGGCATCAATCAGACCTTACGGAGCAAATAATGCGGACCGCTCTGTGGGGAAGCCCGCCCAGGACCTTGAGAATGGCCTATGTGCTCTCGAGAACGCTATCAGAGTCGCCTTGTCGCGGTCAGAGCGACCGTCCGCCATCGACCGAGATAGATGCACCAGTGACGAACGCACCAAGGTCGGTGCTCATCCAGAGCACGGCGTCGGCGATCTCCTCCGGCTTGCCCAGTCGGCCAAACGCCGCGAGGTCGATCGCCAGTCCGTTGATCTGCAGCGCGATGCGCTGATCGCGACAGGGGCGTAGATGAGCGGTACGTGTATTCGGCCAGTTCGCCGCGATGAAGCCCCTCGCCGCCAAATAGATAATTACTCGCGGCCCTTGACCCTGACACGATGTCAAACCCTAGATAGGGGGCGTCGATAAGGAGAACGGGAATGTCCGAGCCAAAATCCACGGCACATGACAGCCAAAATCATGTCTGCTGCGCGGGTCACGCGAAGAATGCGGTCGATCCCGCGGGTTCTCAGCAAGCCGTCGATCCTGTTTGCGGGATGACCGTCGATCCGGCGACGACTCAGCATCACGCCGAACATGACAGCACGGCCTATCATTTCTGCAGTGCCGGCTGCCGCGCCAAGTTCGTTACCGACCCGGCACGCTATCTTTCGAAGGGCGGGCAATCGCAGCCGGAAGTGTCTACGACCGCGATCTGGACCTGTCCGATGCATCCCGAAATCCGTCGGCCGGGACCAGGAGCCTGTCCGATCTGCGGCATGGCGCTCGAACCCGAGGTCGCGACGGCCGAGGCCGGACTCAGTCCCGAACTCGTCGATATGACGCGGCGCTTCTGGATCGCTCTGGCGCTCACTGTGCCCGTTTTCCTGCTCGAGATGGGCGGGCATCTGTTCCCGGCACTGCACCACCTCGTCTCCGAGCGGATATCGGGCTGGATCCAGTTCGCGCTGGCGACCCCCGTTGTGATCTGGGCGGGCTGGCCGTTTTTTGAGCGCGGCTGGGCATCGCTCCAGACGCGAAACCTCAACATGTTTACGCTGATCGCGATGGGAACAGGGGTCGCCTGGGCTTATAGCGTGGTGGCAACGCTCGCACCCGGCATATTCCCTGCGGCGTTCCGCATGATGGACGGTACGGTCGCGATCTATTTCGAGGCCGCTGCGGTCATCACCGTCCTTGTGCTTCTCGGACAGGTTTTGGAATTGCGCGCCCGCGAGCGCACCTCGGGTGCGATCAAGGCGCTCCTCAATCTCGCGCCGAAGACCGCCCGCCGGATCATGGCAGACGGTGGCGACGAGGAAGTCGCGGTCGACCTGATCGCCGTGGGCGACAGACTGCGCATTCGCCCCGGCGAAAAGGTGCCCGTGGATGCCGTGGTTGAGGATGGCCGCTCTTCGATCGACGAGTCGATGGTCACAGGCGAATCCATGCCGGTGACGAAAACTGTCGATGCTCATGTGGTCGCGGGAACGATGAACCAGACCGGATCGCTCATCGTGCGGGCCGACAAGGTTGGCCGCGATACGATGCTGGCGCGGATCGTCCAGATGGTGGCGGACGCGCAGCGTTCGCGCGCGCCGATCCAGCGCATGGCCGACAAGGTCGCGGGCTGGTTTGTCCCGGCGGTGCTCGGCGTCGCGCTGCTCTCGTTCGCACTATGGGCGATATGGGGTCCGGAGCCGCGACTGGCGCATGGCCTTGTAGCCGCTGTCGCGGTGCTGATCATCGCCTGCCCCTGCGCCCTGGGCCTCGCGACGCCGATGTCGATCATGGTCGGTATCGGCCGGGGTGCGGGCCTTGGCGTCCTGATCAAGAATGCCGAGGCGCTGGAGCGTATGGAGAAGGTCGATACGATCGTCGTCGACAAGACCGGCACGCTGACCGAAGGGCGACCTTCGGTGACAAGCATCGTGGCGATGGATGGCTTTTCGGAGCACGATCTTCTTCGTCTTGCGGCGAGCGTCGAGCGGGCGTCGGAGCATCCCCTGGCGCTCGCGATCGTTGCGGCCGCGAAGGATCGTGGCATCCCAGTTCCCGAGGTCTCCGACTTCGACTCGCCCACGGGCAAGGGCGCGGTCGGCACCGTGGACGGCAAGCGCATCTTTCTGGGCGGCGCGGCCTATCTCCAAGAGAGTGGCATCGACGTGTCGCCAGCGGCAGCAAGGGCCGATGAGTTGCGGGCGGACGGGGCGACGGCGATTTTTGCCGCCATTGACGGCCGGGTCGCCGGGATCCTGGCCATTGCCGATCCGATCAAGACGACTACGGCGAAGGCGCTGGTCGCCTTGCGGAAGGAGGGCGTGCGCGTGGTCATGCTGACGGGCGACAACCGGACGACCGCCGAGGCGGTGGCCCGGAAACTCGGCATCGACGCGGTTGAAGCAGAGGTGCTGCCCGAACAAAAGAGCGCCGTCGTCCTGCGCCTGCAACGTGAAGGCCATGTCGTCGCCATGGCCGGCGATGGGGTGAACGACGCGCCGGCGCTGGCGGCAGCGGACGTCGGCATTGCCATGGGCTCGGGCACCGATGTTGCCATTGAAAGCGCCGGAATAACGCTACTCAAGGGCGATCTCAATGGCATCGTGCGGGCGCGACGGCTGAGCGAGGCGACGATGGCCAACATCCGCCAGAACCTGTTCTTCGCCTTCATCTACAATGCGGCTGGCGTCCCCATTGCCGCCGGGCTTCTATACCCAGTCTTCGGCATCGTTCTGTCGCCAGTGATCGCCGCTGCCGCGATGGCCCTGTCATCGGTCAGCGTCGTCACCAACGCGCTGCGTCTCAATCGGGTAAAGCTGTGAACATCGGCGGCGCGGCGGCGGCGAGCGGGGTCTCGCAGCGGATGATCCGCCACTACGAGAAGATCGGGCTTATCCCGTCGCCACCGCGACGTGACAGCGGATATCGTGACTATTCGGAAGCGGACATACATCGCCTGCAGTTTATCGCGAATGCCCGGGATCTGGGATTTCCGATCGAGGAAATCCGCGTGTTGCTCGATCTCTGGTCCGATCGCGATCGCGCCAGCGCCGAGGTCAAGGCGCTGGCGGAATCGCGCGCCGCAGACCTCGGTCGGAAGGCCGATGCGCTCAACGCCATGCGCGGAGCATTGCTAGACTTGGCGAAAGACTGCCACGGCAATGATCGACCAGAATGTCCGATACTCACGCGTTTGGCTTCCTGACGCTCCAGCTCGTCGAGAAGCGTGCCAATCAGCATGGGGCCAGTCGCTCCGATCGGATGACCGAGCGCGCATGCGGGACCACCGATAGCAAGCTCGAAGATCCAATGTCGTCGCCTAAAATAGGGTAAGCATAGGCAAGGCGTCGGCAGCGTGGTAGGTTGATTTATCACCCGACCTCCTCTGCAGGCGTCCTGTGACAGAGGGATCATCGTGCCTTCGCCTGCAAGTGCAAGGCCGGACAATGACGTTTGCCGATTCCCTCAACATCGCAACGGGCTGACCGGAGTGCCGACAACACTTCCTGTGCGGAACCTCGAAGAGGCGAATCTGCTCGCTCATGCGATTGTGAACACGATCCCCGAGCCCTTTCTCGTCCTCGACGCCGATCTACGGGTGCTTGAGGCAAGCCGCTCCTTCTACGAGATTTTCAAGGTTGCGCCTGGGCAGACGCAGGGCTGCCTGCTCTATGCTCTTGGCCATGGGCAATGGGACATTCCCGCGCTGCGGTTGCTGCTCGAGACGATATTGCCTGAACGAGTAGCAATGGACGGGTTTGAGGTCGATCACGATTTTCCGGTGATTGGCCACCGCATCATGCTGCTTAACGCCCGCAAAGTCCTGTACGACGAGAGCGATACCATGGCGATTCTTCTCGCTTTTCGCGACGTGACCGAACGGCGCGCGATCGAACAGGAGAAGGAAGCCCTGCTTAAACGCTCGGAAGAATTGCGGCGGCAGAACGAGGTTTTGCTGCAGGAGATGAAGCACCGCGTCGCCAACAGCCTTCAGATCATCGCCAGCATTTTGATGCTGAAGGCGCGGGCGGTTTCCTCCGACGAGACGCGTTTCCATCTCCAGGATGCGCACCAACGGGTAATGTCGGTCGCGGCTGTGCAGCAGCATCTCGACATGTCCGATGGCATCGACCAGATCGAGGTCGGCAACTATCTCCAAAAGCTATGTACCGGTCTTGGCACGTCGATGATCGGCGACAGCCAGCCCGTAACGATAACCGTGAGCTCCGACACCGGCATGATCCCGTCAGCGAAGGCAGTGAGCCTAGGGTTGATCGTCACCGAGCTCGTGATCAATGCGCTCAAATACGCCTTTCCCATTCATCACCCCGAAGCAACGATCGATGTGCGCTATGCGATCGATCAGGACGATTGGACGATGATCGTTTCGGACAATGGTGTCGGCAAAGATGCCGACAAGCCGCCGAAGGCCGATGGTGGCCTCGGCACCACGATCGTGGCGGCGCTCGCTAAGCAGTTGGATGCCAAAGTCACGATGACGACCAGCCCGGCAGGATTCAGCGTTACTGTCGCACGCGCAGCGGCAGCGACACCGCTGCTGCAGGGGGCTTAACCGCGATGCGTAAGGAGCCGTTGCCAACGCCTTTACCCGCGTTTCGTTTTCTCGCCCCCGGTGCCTTCTCGCCGAAGCGGAACGGTCGGCAGCGGAGCGAGTTGCGCATGCCGCGCTGCCTTCTTTCACCCTTCTGGGACGATTCGGGATCTCGGGCGTGCAGCGACCCAATCCGAACTTGTTCCCGGCGCTGATTCCTTGTTCACCGTGGCCTAGGCGCTACGCCACGCGCCACCCTGATGGGCGCAAAGCACTGAGATGCGCGGGTTGAACTACTTGTCGTCTTAACGATGGTCACCCGATCTTCGCCATTAGCCGCCCGGCGGCGCCGTGCTCCGCAGCCAAATTCCGGTTATAGGAAAGCGGCATACGAGGAGATTTCCACCGCAGTGCGTCCATGATGCCGGCAAGATCCTCGCCGCTCGTAAACAGATCCTGATTGAGCCCGACCCGCGTCGAATGCGCGCTGATCCCCTTGAGCAGCCGAGCAAGATCGTCCGCCGTCAGATCCGCGAGCGCACCGGCATCGAAGGCCCGCTGGATCATCGCTCGATAGACCTGTCCGACCGACGCAGGGTGAAGCGCCCCCTCCCCGACATCGTACTCGACCCGCGCTGGCACCGCCCGCTTTGACAGAGCCTTGCGCAGATCCCAGGTCTCACGCCCGGAGATGCTGTCAATCGACCGGCCCCGCACTGCCGCCTTGGCTTTGTAGCGCCGCACGTTCACGCGCCGAAACACCGCCCCCTTCTCGATCCCGGCCGCCTCCAGCCAGGCTGCGATCGCCCGCACCGTTCGGGGGCTGAGGTAGGCGGTTGCCCCCTCCCCGTCCTGATCGCCTTTGCTGCGCGGGATGCTCAACAGCCGCGCCTCGGCATCGATCGCCTCAATGACATGCTCGACCTGAATCGCCACGAGTTCCGAGGCGCGAAGCCCGGTATCGTAACCGGCCGACAGCAGCGCGCGATCGCGCAGGCCCGGAAGATCGTCCGCGCAGCTTTCGAGCAGCGCCCGCACATTCAGGCCGCGGGGCTCATCGCGCTCGACATTGCGCACCGGCCCCTTGAACCGCAGCGGCCGGGCCTGCTTCTGTGCCGTTCCAAGCCGGCGACGGATCGCCTGCAGTCGGAGCTTCACCAGCGACGCCGGCGTCGGATCCTTGAGATCGAGCAGCAGGTGGATCCTGGCGATCGACGCCTTGTAGCGGCCAAGCGAGGCCGGCTTGCTGCCCTTCTCCGCGCGGGCGTCAAGATAGTCCGCCACGGTCTCCGGAGTTGCTGGGAGCGATATGCGGTTGTGACGCCGGCACCAGAGATCGAACGCCTCAAGGTCGGACTTGAGCGCGCGGATGCTGTGGGGCGAAGACGCTGCCTGATATGCGGCGATCAGCGCTTCGTTAACGACGATGGGCTCGCCGGCGCGCATCTTCACGATTGCCCAGGAAAGATCGTCGGCCGACGCCGTCGGCGCTGGCACGGCTTCCCCCGTCAATAGGGCGTTGTCGTCGAGGTGTGAGGGCTGATCCATCGGAGCGATGTGTAGCGCACCGTATAAAGAGCCGTCAAATATGGACCTGTGATAACTGCAATTATCGAAGGTTGAGTTGCACGAAGCACCTTCATAGTAGACTGAGGTATGCACTTCAGGATATTAAGTGCCACTGTGCGACCACTTCCCGACCTTTCAATGCCCGCTTGGACTGCAAAGTTGGCCCAGCGGATCGAACGCGCCTCTGCGTCTATTTCCCGCCTAGACGCCCGTGTTGCCGTCAGCCCTGTCGCGAATGCATGGCGCCAACGCTCGGTTTGGACAGGCTATGCGGCCTCGCTTCGGGGCCAAAGCGCAGAAATCGAAGAAATTGACATTTTTGCTCGCGAATGCGGTGTCTCTATCCCTGGTCGGATCAGTCCGCCGTCCATTTCAGAAGACGCTGGCGACCTGTCGCGGTGGCAGGCCGATCTGAAGGATCGCTCCATTCACCACTGGCGAGATGACGTAGCCTATTCGACAGCCACGCCGGACGATTGGCGCAACCGCCCTGCCCTCCTGCGTGCGCTCGAGATGCTCGGTCGCCATGCTCGCGCGGACCGATCAATCACAAGTTGGCTGAACTTGCCCCGGCTACTTCATTCGATGGAGGTAACGGCCACTCCCCTCCCCTGCCTCGCCATTGCTGACAAAGCGCTTCGACTGACGCCGCGGGACAGTGAGGCCATCGTCGCGCGCTTTCTTCGCCAGATTGCCGAGGCCGCGGCAACGGGCCTCCAACGGCTCGATGCCATGGAGGAACATCGCCTTCGCGCCGCGGCCGTAGCGGGCAACACCCTTCGCCCCGGCAAGCTTTTCCCACTTCTCGCGTTCTTGCAGCTTCGACCGGTTACGAGTCCGCGAGTTGTGGCTCGGCAGCTCGAGTTGAGCATATCTGGAGCGGGGAAACTTCTGGCACGCACCGCCGATGCCGGGTTGCTGGTGGAAATCAGCGGACGGCAAGCTTGGAGGACTTATCTCGTCACTGACCTTGCAGTAGCATTCGGCTTCGCGCGCCGTCCCGTCGGTCGACCGGTGGAGCCTCCCAAAGTGAGCGAGGCGCTCGATCCGTCTCTGTCCCGCTTTGATGCCGAGATGGCTGAGCTCGACGCCATGCTCGCCCGCCTCGGCGTAGTTTCGCACGTCGGCGATGAGCAAACGTAGCCAATCTCCCCGAAGCGCGGCATGCTCCCAGCCCCATCGGTCTCGTTCGACCCAGTCAGAGAAGGCCTTCAATGGCCTTGAGCACTTCGGCGGGACTCGCACCGGACTTGGCAGGCACCTTGATCGTGAGGCCCCCTCCCCTCGCCTTCGTGTAGCGTAAGATCACCTTACCCCCCTTCCCCATCACTTCCTTCTCGCCGGCGGGCTTTGGGAGGGGTGCCACCGTGGCTTTGACCAGACGCTTCGCGACTTCAGGCCCGCTTAGATTCAAGCCCTCGCGCGAGCGCTGCTCCGCGATCCGATCGGCCTCGTCTCGCATCTTGACAAAGGCTTGGGGATCGCCGGCGAGGGGCTTGATGTCCCGCGCGACCCGGACCGTGATGTCGTGCGTGTCCGAAAATGCTTTGACCAGTTCCTCCGGCAAACGAGCGACGTCGAGCATGCGGCTGAGCCAAGACTTAGACAGGTTGAGATGCTCGGCCATCTGCGATTGCGACCCGTCATAAAACTCGGCTAGCGCGACGCTGTATTCCTTTGCGCGCTCCCAATCTGAGATGTCCTTGCGCGACCGGTTCTCGACGTCGGAGACGCGAAACGCTTCCTCATCGGTGACGTTCTGAATCGTGATCAGATAGTCATATTCGGGATGGTGATGGTCGCGCAGCCACCGCACTGTCCACCAGCGTCGGACCCCGGCGATGATCTCATATTCGTGGTCGGGATCATCCTTGAGGCGGCGAACGATCGCCGGGATTCTCTGCTTCTTGGCGGACAGGAATGAGTCGATCAGGTCGCGGCAACTGTCCTCGGTCAAATGGTCCAGATCGCGGTTGTGCATCCGCCACGGGCGGCATTTCGCGGGATCAATCCACTCGGTCCTGTCTGCCACAGACTTCCCGGTCGCCAAGCGTGCAAGGGTCTGGCTACGGCTTGCCATGATGCCTTCGGCCGGCGCCGATTTGTCGAGCGATTCCTCGTCGTCGAGTCCCTCCGTGAACATGGCGCCGAAGCCCTTGTTACCCTTGCTCATAGGCTCGCTCCTTCTTGGATTTGCGCCGGCATCAGACCATCCAAAATGCAGGAGTTGCCACGTGGCAACTCACCGGACGCTGGCCCGTTACAACGGGAAATATCTGATCGGCGGCGTTGCATCTCTGATGTCTCAATATCTTGTTTTTATTTGATTTAGTTCTCGGTTGCCACGTGGCAACCAACATTCGCGCAAGGGCCACATCGGCACTCTGATGGCTTTCTCTGATGCACCGTTGCCACGTGGCAACTTCAGACTTGGTCCCCTGCCCTGCTGGCCCAAGTCCGCAGAACATCTTGTTCGATGTCGCGGCAAACCTCGTTCAAGTGCTTCATGCACCGGTTATAAACCTCGTGCGAGGTCACTGGTTTTTCGAGTTCAAACACCGTCTTCATCCGCGAGCTCGCATTGTCGATCTCCGCGCTGGTGACCATCACCGACTGCGTCATCGAGCCGCCGAAAACCTGCCGCATCATCGACAGGATTTCCCGATGCATCGACTTAGTCTCATCCACTCGGCTGCCCACCAGTCTAATGAAATTATAGGCGGGACGCCCCCGCCCCGCGAGCTTCTCAAGCTGCTTCATAGTCGTGCGGGTCATATCAATGAAGGAGACTGTCGATGCGAAATCGACGAGGCTGGGCGGCACCGGGATGACCATCGAATTCGCAGCCTGCAGCACGGCCATCGACACCATGCCGAGCGCGGGTGGCGGGTCCATGATCACGATGTCGTAGTCGTCGACCACCGTATCGATCGCTTCAGCAATCAAATCGATAATTTCCATGTTTTGGTTCTTCGCCATGTAACCGGCGATTTCATATTCCAGATTGTAAAGCCTCAGGTTCGACGGAATGAGGTCGAGGCCGTGGAAGTGTGTCTTGCGGATGATCTTGCGCACGCCGAGCAGCTCGGGGTTATGGAAGTGCCCGTAGAGCGTGTCTTCCTCCTCAAGATCGACGTCGGGCCGGTACCCGAACATCATCGTCGAGGACGCTTGGCTATCGCAGTCGATGAAGAGCACCCGATAGCCATTGATCGCAAAGTGCTGCGCCAGATGCAGCGCAATCGTGGATTTTCCGACACCACCTTTAAAGTTGCACACCGAGATGATCGCCGGCGTGTCGGTCGGCTCCCTCCAGGGGCGGGTGCCGAATACCTCACGCATATGGTCAAGTTCTTCCAAGGTATATTGCACCCTGTGGCCGGAGGCGGTGCGATCACGGCTAGGCAAGCGTCCGTCGCGCTCAGCTTCTCTGATCGCCGAGGCGGTGCGGCCGACGAGCGCCGCAGCTTTCGAGATCGGAAAAGTTGGGCCGCGTTTGCTGCCGGTCTCGGGATCGACCGCGCTGTCGCGAATCCGTTTAAGGATCGTTAGCGCTTTTCGATGCAGGACGTCCAAGCCGCCCTCGATCAGGTCTTCCGGTTGAGCTAAGGTTGCATCAGTGGCCATAGGGGTCCGCTTCTGTGGGTTTGATGAGCCTCAATAGCCGCGTTGGCAGTTTTGATCAACGAATTGGCCATCAAACTTGCAAGTTGACCGATGATCTCCGAGCCGTTGGCCGATTTGCTAGCGCAGCGGCCAACGCAAAGGGTGCCGCGACCGATGATCTCGGAGCGCTTCTGACTGGCGGCGTTGTTCGGTGCCGAAAAACGATGCATCGCAACCGACCTGTGGATAACTACCGATGATCTCGGTACTTTCCGATGATGTCGGTGCGAGAAATAGATGATGTCGGTGCGGCTCGACCGATGATCTCGGAGCCCATACCTATACTTAGAATCAACCTATAAAAATCCGATTCGCGAATCGCTTTGATTTTCAGATTTTGAAGAGCGAGGAGTAAGCAGAAGGCGAAAACGGCACCGACATCATCGGTAAGTTTGCAAGTCTCGGGCCCTATTTCCCGTCTAAACTGCCAACGGGGTTGATTTACCTCACCAAACCTGTTGAAACCTGCCTATCACAGCCCCCGGCAGATTCGGGGGGAAGGGCAGACCATGAATGGAGATCAGCATAAGCCGCTAGGGCACCAGTACGCATTAGCCATGCTCACCGGCGGAGAAGAAGGCGTGCGTAAGCTCGCCACTTCCGCTGGCACCCAGCTAACAATCGACGCCTTTCTCCGCGTTCAGGACGAGGAGCCTGTACCAGCGTTCCTCCATTCCGCGCTTTGCGCAATGTCGCTGCCAACGAAGCGGCCCAAGGACGACACCCAGCCGATCGTTCGGGAAGACGGCAAATACGCGCTCGCTATCAATCCGAGGCCCGTGCTCCAAAACATTGATGGCAAGTCGGTCATGCGCAGCCTCGGCGTACCCTATGGCGCTTATCCTCGCGTCGCCTTGATCTACCTCTTGTCGCAAGCGGTCATGAAGCAGTCGCGCGACGTTTATCTCGGCAGAAACTTCACCGAATGGATGCGTCGCCTGGGCTACCAAACCGTATCATATGGTCCACGCGGTACGGCAAACCTCATGCGGGAGCAGGTCGATCGGCTGCTGGCGTGCGAATGGCAGATCCGCTGGGACGGGACCGAAGCCGACGGTAATGCTTTTGCGGTGCGGGACGTCAAAATCTCCAACGAATATGCCGGGTCACTCGACAAGAATGGCTCTTTTGCGCGCGAAATCCGCATGTCGGAAGCGTTCTACAGCCATCTCATCGATCACGCGGTCCCGCTGAACGAGGTCGCGATCCGGGAGCTCAAGGGCACGCCGACGGCGCTAGACCTTTACACCTATCTTGCCTACCGTTTGCCGCGGATTGGGTCCGACAAGGGCCAGGTGATTTCGTGGGACCAGCTCGCCAAACATCTCGGCAACGAGGCTGACAGCAAACGCTTTCGCCAAACCGTTCGTGAGACGATGCAGATCGTATCGGCGGTGTACCCGAATGCAAACGTTGACCTATCGGGTCGGAAAGTAGTTCTACACCCGTCGCCAGCGCCGATGGAACGCAAGCTCGTGGGACCCCACCTACGGCTGATCGGCGCTGCGGCTGATGAAACGGCACCGAGATCATCGGTCAAGGGCCGTCGCGAGCCTGCAGTAGCCGCTGCAAAGGACGCTGAACCTCTGCTCAGATTCCCATCGGGGTCTCTCAGTTTTGGCACTCGCGAATCAGTGTTCCGAGAGATCGGCCTCACAAAGGGAAAACCGTGGTCCGTCGATACGATGGCCGATGCGTTCCGCGCCGGATTTCCCGATATTAAGAGACCGCGTTCAGAAAAGGAGTGGCTTCGCGTCTGGGACGCTTTCGTCGTACGGTACGCTGAGCGGAGGGCGAGTCGGCCTGACGACTGACCGATGATCTCCGAGCCGTTCACGTTGAAAATGCTCTTGGACGATTCTGTCTCATTTATCGGCAGGAGGAAAAAGGGGAGGGGACTGAACACCTGAGCATGAGGTGAATTCGGTCGCTCCCTACTGTCAGCGAATTCAGCGTAAGCCATTGTTTTATTGGCACTAAAGTGTCGGCGTCACGCGGACAATCCTCCAAAGCGCATCGTGCAGCTTGGGGTAGCATCAAGAGTTGGCTCTGAGATCTGCCTTCCCCCTATCCAGGGGGATACCGTGCATATCACCTTTCGAGATAGCATGCGTGTCTCGCTCGCAGCTAGGATCCACTTTGCGACCAAAGGCTCGGCGCAACAGCAGCGGGATCACCGCTTTGCCGTAGACAGGTAGACCCAGTGAGGAGGCCGCATGATCAATTTTGCCAAATTCGAGATCATCGGACGGATCGGTGAGATCGACGCCAAGCCCAAGGTCACGAACATCTCGGTTTGCGCGAACTATCGCCGCCGCGGAGAGGGCGACCAGTGGATCGAGGATAGCTACTGGAACCGCGTCGTCATTTTCAGCGACGGCCAGCGGAAATATATCGATGAGAAGGCCCAGGTTGGCGATCTCGTGCGGATTGCCGGACGGCTCCGTGACACCTCCTACGAGCGCGATGGCACCACCCACTACACGACCGACCGGATCGTCGAAGAGTTCGGTGTGCTCGCGGCAAAAGCGGCATAGGTCGTAGGAGGCAGCGCCCATCGGGCAAGAGGGGAGGGGGCAGGCGCGGAGCGAACCTAAATCTTCAATAGGAGTTTCGCTTATGTCAGCCACCATCGACGCAGCGGTTCGCGCCAAGCAGATCGTCGAGAGCTTGGGTGGACGCTGGTCTGGATCGCGCGGAGAGTGCCGTTGCCCCGCCCATGACGATCATTCCCCCAGTCTTTCGGTCCGGCTCGGCACCAAAGCGATCCTGTTCAAATGCTTTGCGGGATGCACATCGACCGATATCCTCAAAGCTCTCGATCGTCAGGGTTTGCACGATCGAGAGCCGATCCATGTCGAACCGCGCGCGCCCTCACGCGATCTGAGCGGTTTGGCCAGGTTATTATGGCAGCACAGCATCCCCATCGTCGGCACACCGGCTGAAGCCTATCTTCATGCTCGAGGTCTTTATGCGACAACGCCCAACCTTCGCTTCAATCCGCAAACGATCATAGGGAAGGGCAAGGATCGGCGCAGCCTTCCCGCCATGATCGCAGCGGTGAGAAATGAGCTGGGCCTGATCGCGGTCCACCGGACCTTCCTCGACCCTACCGATATTTTGCAGCGTCCCTTCCGCAAACCCAAGCTGGCGCTGGGTCTGCTCGGTTCAGGCAGCGTGCGTTTTGGTGAGCCGGATGACGTTCTGGGCATCGCCGAGGGGATCGAAGATGCCCTGTCCGCCATGGAATGGTTCCAAATGCCGGTTTGGGCCGTGCTTGGTGCCGAGCGCTATGCCCATGTCGGCATTCCGTCCCATGTGAAGCGCGTCATCGTGTTCGGTCAGCGGAACAAGGCGGCGAAGATCTGTCTTAAGAGGGCGGGGGAGCACCTTGGAGCCAACGGGCGAAGGGTCGAGGAATGGCTCCCATCCGAGCATGACGATTGGAACGATGCTCTGCGCGATCGGCTTGCCCGCAACGCCGTTCCTCGCACCGTCATCCAGACACACACCCACTGAAGAGAGGAGAGGAGGCCTCCGGCTTGTTGGTTCGGTGATGGGCACCGGACGATACGATGGAGGCCTACAATGCGCACCTCAGCCGCTGCTCTCGAACTCGATTTCACCGAACCATCCATTACCGCCGCGAACGCGGTCTATGCCCTGCTGCGCAAAGGTGACGGCGTGGACCGGCCTGGCCTTCTCCGGGCGATGGTAACGGCTTATCGCTCAACTGCTGCTGACGGGCGTTGGTCACTCCGCGATGCCTATGATGTTCTGGAGCTGGCCCAGGTCCTGCACCTCGCCAAGCTCGACCTGCCGCAAGAGCCCGCCGAGTGCCTTGCGGCCCTGACCGCGCTCACCGCATCCCTGCCAACGCATACTGTGCGCAGCGAAGAACAGGTCGCGCTCCAGCAATTTTCGACACCGGCTGCGATTGGCTACTTTGCTGCACTCGCCGTCCGCATCACCACAGCCGATACCGTCCTGGAGCCCTCCGCCGGCACCGGGCTTCTTGCCGTTTTCGCCGCGCGCGCTGGCGCCAAGCTTGTCCTCAACGAGATCGATCCGGCGCGCGCTGACATGCTCCAGGCAGCATTCCCCACTGCACCGGTCAGTCGCCACGATGGCGAACTCATCAACGATCTGCTGCCGCTGTCGATCCGCCCGACCGCCGTGCTCATCAACCCGCCCTTTTCTCGCAGCATCGGTCGACATGCCGACCCGCTTGCCGCGTTCCGCCACTTGCGCGCCGCCCTGAAACGGCTTGATGCCGGGGGGCGCTGCGCCGCTATCCTTCCCGATCGCGTGGATACATCAAGCCGCGCCTGGGCGAAGGCGACCGAGGGCTGTGCGATCACGCTCCACGTCGAACTGCCCGCCAACGCCTATGCCAAACATGGCACCAGCCAGATCGTGAAGCTCATCGTTCTGGAAAAAGGCGTTCAGGATGACGTTGCCATCGTTCGGTGCAACTCACTCCCCGAAGCGCTCGCGACGATCATCGCTTCCGCGGCCATCGTTACGGAAACCCCGCGACTCTCCCCAGCGCGCCTTGCACCAACCCGTACGCGCGCATCCCTGCTCGGCGGCCTCTCGAGCAGGCCCCGGCTTTCGGCCCCGATCGCGACGGCCGCCCAATCTCTCAGCGCGCTTGATATCGGCTACACCGTCTTTGCTGAACCCGTACCGACCGGTGAGGCGGTGGGGGTGTACCTGCCGTATCGGCCAAGCCGCATCGCCATTCCCTGTGCATCCGCGCATCCGACCGCTCTGGTGGAATCGATCGCCATGGGCTCGATTACGGCACCGCGGCCGTCTTACGTTCCGAAGCTGCCGGCCGGTGTGGTCGACAACCGGGTGCTGTCCGACGCTCAGCTCGAAACGCTCATCTACGCCGGTGACGCTTTCGCGCGCGACATCTCCGGTCTGTTCAAGGCGGCCGAGGAAGGGTTGTCGCTCGCGCCGGACCAAGACGGTCGCCCTTATCGGACCGGGTTCTTCCTTGGCGACGGCACGGGTGCCGGAAAGGGCCGTCAGGTCGCCGCCATCATCCTCGACCAGTGGCTACGCGGGCGCCGCAAGCACATCTGGATATCTAAGACCGAGACCCTGCTCGAAGATGCACGTCGCGACTGGACCGCAGTTGGCGGTCTCGCGCTCGACATCCAGCATCTCAACCAGTGGAAACTGGACTCGGCCGTAGGCGCGGCCGAGGGTGTGCTCTTCCTCACCTATGCGACGCTCCGCTCCAACCGGGGGGATAAGGGCACTCGACTTCAGCAGATCCTCGACTGGGTCGGTGACGATTTCGAGGGCATGATGGTGTTCGACGAGGCGCACGAAATGGCGGGTGTCGCCGGCGGCGAAGGCCGTTTCGGCACCAAGGACGGATCCGATCAAGGCATCGCCGGCGTGCGCTTGCAAAACCTGCTGCCTCGTGCCCGCGTCCTCTACGTGTCGGCAACCGGCGCGTCGGACGTCAACAATCTCGCTTATGCCACCCGGCTTGGCCTGTGGGGTCCGACCACCGCCTTCGCCGATCGCCGCGCATTCGTCGACAGTTTGCGGCGCGGCGGGATCGCGGCGATGGAATTGATCGCCCGCGACCTGAAGATGCAGGGCCTCTATGTCGCCAGGGCGCTCAGTTTCGCCGGTGTCGAATATGACATCCTCGAACATCGCCTGACGCCCGATCAGGTCGAGGTCTATGACGCCTATGCTGATGCGTGGGCGATCATCCACGCCAATTTGCGCACCGCGCTCGATGCCACCCGGGTGACGGACAGTTTCTCCAATGACACCTACAACAGCGGCGCGAAGGCCGCTGCGCTGTCGATCTTCGAATCCACCAAGCAGCGGTTCTTCGGCCAAATCCTGATCGGCATGAAGCTGCCCTCGCTGATCCCGGCGATCCGTGCCGATCTGGCCCGGGGGGAGAGCGTCGTGATCCAGCTCGTCTCGACGTCCGAGGCGATGCTCAACCGGGCACTGGCCGCGCTGAACGCCAAGGACCGGGCGAATCTCGACATCGAGCTTTCACCCAAAGAGTTCGTCATGTCCTATCTCACGGCCGCCTTTCCCGTCCGTCAGATGAAGACCTTCGTCGACGACACCGGCAAGACGCGCTCCGAGCCTATGTCCGACGAGGACGGGCGTCCCATCTTCAGCCAGGAAGCGCTCGAGATGCGCGACAATCTCGTCGAGCGGTTCTGCTCCCTGCCGATCGTGGGGTCCGCCCTTGATCATATTATCGGGCACTTCGGGGCCGATGCGGTCGCCGAGGTGACGGGACGCAGCCGGCGCATCGTCATCGACGCGCACGGTCGCCAACGAATCGAGAGCCGTTCGCCGCGAACAAACCTTGCCGAGACCGACGCCTTCATGCGGAACGAGAAGAAAATCCTGATCTTCTCCGATGCAGGCGGCACCGGGCGCAGCTATCACGCGAGTCTCACCGCCGAGAACCAGTCGCGCCGCAACCACTATCTGCTCGAACCCGGTTGGCGCGCTGACGCGGCCATCCAGGGTCTCGGCCGCACCCATCGCACGCACCAGGCAACCGCGCCGCTGTTCCGTCCGGTATCGACCGACTGCCGCGGCGAGCGGCGCTTCATCTCGACGATTGCCCGCCGCCTTGACAGCCTTGGTGCCCTAACACGGGGCCAGCGTCAGACAGGCGGCCAAGGTCTGTTCGACCCGCGGGACAATCTCGAAAGCGACTATGCCAAGGAATCCCTCGAAACATGGTTCCGCCTGCTTGCCGACGGCAAGCTGCGCTCGACCACGCTTGGCGAATTTCAGACCCTGACCGGACTTGAGCTGGAGGGCGAAGGCGGCGGGCTGAAGGAGGAGCTGCCGCCCATCCAGCGCTGGCTCAATCGTATTCTCGCGCTGCGCATCGCGCTGCAGAATGCGATCTTTGATGAATATCTCGGCCTGATCGAGGCCCGGATCGAGGCGGCGCGCGAAGCCGGCACGCTCGATCTCGGGGTTGAAAGCATCAATGCCGAACGCATCACGATCCTTGATCGCACGGTCATCCGGCGCGACGAGACCAGTGGCGCCGAAACCGAGATTCTGCGCCTTGAAACGGAGGAGCGCTACAAGCCGCTCCCGCTCGACCGTGCGTTGCGCATCCTGGGCGATGACGCGCGTCCGATCGTCAATCGCAAGTCCGGCAGGGCCGCGATCCGGTGCAGCACCTATTCGCTTACCGATGACGATGGTGAGATCGTTCGCCGTTACGAGCTGGTTCGGCCGACCCGTTCCGAGCGGATGCGGCGGGATTTGCTGCTCGAAACGATGTGGGAAGAGACCAGCGAGGAGGAATTTTCGGCGCTGTGGCAGGCCGAAGTCGAGGAGATGCGGGACAAGACCCGCACCAGCACGCTCTATTTGGTCGCCGGCCTGCTCCTGCCGGTCTGGGATCGCTTGCCCGATGATCATGTTCAGGTCTGGCGCCTGAACACCGATGACGGCCAATCTTTCCTCGGCCGGATCGTTCCTGCGCCACTGGTGTCGAAGCTCGCGGACGCCTTCGGGATCAACGCCGCCATCACCGTGTCAGGCGACGATACCGCAAAGCATGTGATGAGCAGCGGCGAGACATCGTCCGTCGGAGCCTACCGGCTCAAGCGCAGCCTAGTCGCCGGCCAGCAGCGCCTCGAACTGCTCGATTGGCCGCACACGCGGCTTGCCGAACTCAAGGCGGCCGGCTGTTTCACTGACATCATCCAGCACAGGACGCGGATGTTCGTTCCCGTCGCGAATGCCGCTGCCGTCATCGAGCGCATCGCCGCCTGACTATCCAGCTCCTCTCTCCGCGCCCAGCGCAGGAGAGGGGAGGGAGCCTTCGGCTTTGTGGGCCTGATGAGCAGGCTCGCGTGACCGTCGAGGCGGCACGCCAGTTCCAGATGGAGACGAAAGATGATCCAGTCCGTGAAGGTCAAGAACCTCTCGCTGTCGAAGGACAATGTCCGTAAATCGAGCCGTGAGGCCGGTATCGACGCCCTAGCCGCCAGCATCGCAACGCAAGGCTTGTTGCAGAATCTCATCGTTACCCCGCTCAAGAAAGCGGGCCATTTCACCGTCAAGGCGGGCGGTCGCCGGCTGCGCGCACTCCAGAGCCTGATCGATCAGGGCAGTCTGCCCGTCGACCATGTCGTGCCCGTCCTCGTCCTGACCGACGACGACAACTCGGTCGAAGCGAGCCTCACCGAGAACTTCCAGCGCGTTCCTATGAACCCGGCGGATGAAAGTACCGCGTTCAACTTCCTCATCCAGAAGGGAATGACCGCCGAGGACGTTGCCAAGCGACAGGGCGTCACCACCCGCTTCGTCGAGCAGCGGGTGCGGCTTGCCGAGCTTGCACCAAGCGTGTTCCAGGCGCTCGCCGCTGGCGAAATCACCCTGGGGGTCGCCCAAGCCTATGCCGTGACGAGCGACATCGATCGTCAGGCTCGCGTCTTCGCACAGATGAGCACCTCCTATTACGGCGATCAGCCTGACAACATCCGGCGTGCTATCCTCAACGGGACGATCAAGGCGAACGATGCCAAGGCGCGGTTCATCGGTCGCGATGCCTATGTCGCTGCAGGCGGTCGCATCGAAGGTGATCTCTTTGCCGCCGAGGGGGACGAGAACTGGATCGACGTCGATCTTCTCGAGGATCTTGCCGGCAAAAAGCTGGAGGCGGCCGCAGCCGAACTCGCGCAGTCCGAGGGCCTCGCATTCGTGACGCCGATCGCGGCCACCCACGTTCCCTATGATCTCGAGCGTCAGCTTCATGAGTTTCACGCGCCCGCGCGGCCGCTTAGCGAAGCGGAAAGCGCGCGTGTCGAAGCGCTTTCGGCCGAAAATGACCAACTCGTCGAGCAGCTTGAGGGCGAACTGACCGATGGGACGCCGGAAGCCGACGTCGCGAACGATCGTCTCGACGAGATCGAACGGGAGCTTGAAAGTATCGAGGAATCCCGTCGCGAGATCGATCCGGCGGTCCGGGCGCAGATCGGGACGTTCGTCTATATCGGCGGTGATGGCGAAGCGCGTGTTCACACCCGCATGTTCAGCGAGAAGCCCGTTGTCGATCCGAATGCTCCGCCCAAGGTGACGGGCGGTGGCAATGGTGACGACGGCGCCGGCGACATCGACCATGGACCCAAACTCAGCGCTACGCTGATCGACGAGCTGGCGACCCAGCGCCGGCAGATCCTCGTCGCCCACATCGCCAGTGATCCGGCGTTGGCCCTAGACCTCACCATCTTCCTGATGGCGCAGAATGTCGTCTTCGAGCAGAACTACGTCCGCAACCACTCGACGCTCAAGTCCAGCGGTGCGCAATTCCCGATCTTCGGCTTCCGCGACGAAGGGTCGATGGCGTCGCAGACCATCGAGGATCAGCGCCAGCGTCTCGATACGAGCTGGGCCGGTCACAAGACCATGACCGAGCGTTTCGACGCCTTTCGTGCGCTCGACGACGAGGCACGCGGCAGTTGGGTGGCCTTCTCGATCGCGCGCACGCTGGAGCCGAGCCTGAATGTTGCCGAAGGCGGACGGTCCAACGGGTTCCATGACCATCTTGGTCGCGCGCTCGACATTCAAGTCGAGCATTGGTGGCGCCCGACGGCCGAAAACTTCTTCGGCCGCGTCAAAAAGGATGTCATGCTCGACGCGCTTGAGGCGATCGGCGGGCCGATCCTGCGCGGCCGCTACAAGGATGCCAAGAAGGGCGACCTTGCCGCGACCTGCGCCTCGCTCTGCAACGGGCAGGGGATCGTCGAGGCCGAAATCCGCGAAAAAGCGGCGGCCTGGCTGCCGGATGCGATGCGCTTCGACGCCATCGAAAAGCCCGAGACCATCGCGCTGCGATCGACCTTCGTTGACGAAACCGAAGATGTCGATCCCGGCGAGGATGGCGATGACGAGTCGGACATCGAAGACGCGACACATGACGGTCAGGAGGATTTGAGCGAGGCAGCCTGACGCCCGCTTGCACGGTTCGAGGCGACTGGGGGCGGCACTCTTCGCGGAGTGCCGCCCCTCCTTTTGTGCCCGGACGGCGGCCTTTCAGAGGGGAGGGCGCTGCTCCGGGCTCGCCTCTACCAGATCAGGAGAACGTGCCGTGGCAAAGACCACCGATAGATCGTCGCCCGCCGACACCATCACAAACGCGATCATCGACAAACTCGAATCCGGCGTGCGCCCTTGGGTGAAGCCGTGGCGACCTGGCCTTGGCGGCCGTCCACTTCGCGCGACCGGCGACCCTTACAAGGGCATTAATTGCTTCTGGCTGTGGCTCTGCGCCGAAGGCGCGGGCTACCATTCGCGCACTTGGATGACCTACAAGCAGTCGCAGGCGCTGGGCGGCCAGGTCCGCGAAGGCGAGCGGTCGCAGATCGCCATCTTCTACAAATCCTACAGCAAGACCGTGGAGTCGCCCGTTACCGGCGACACCACCGACGAAATGCGCCGCGTGCTGCGATCCTACGCCGTCTTCAATGCCGATCAGATTGAGGGGTTGCCAGAGAAGTTTTATCCCTGCGCCGTCAGCGCCGTCGCCCCCGACGACGCGCTGCCGGATCGTGCACAGCGCTTTCTCGATGCTCTTCCTGCGAGGGTTTACCAGCGCGGCGATCGCGCCTTCTACGACCGCGTTGCCGACAGCATCACGATGCCGCCTGTCGAGTTGTTTTCCACCCGCGCGTATTTCGCTTCGACGTTAGCGCATGAGGCAGGGCATTGGACCGGCCATCCTGACCGGCTCAACCGAGAGTTTGGCAGGAAATTCGGCGACAACGCCTATGCGTTTGAAGAGCTTTGCGCCGAGATGACATCCGCCCTGCTTGGCGCGGATCTTGGCCTCCCGACCGCCCATATCGACGATCATGCAGCATATATCGGCTCGTGGCTCGCGGTGTTGCGCAAGGATGCCCGCGCCATCATGACGGCTGCGGCAAAAGCCGAAGCGGCGGCCGCCTTTCTGCTCCGCGCAACTGGCCTCGCCACGTCGGACGAAGCCCAGGAACAGATCCGTGAAGCGGCATGATCGCGGCGATCGCCTGCCCCGACCCCGGCGCCTACCGCCGGATCGCCGCAGCGTTCCGCCGCCGCAAGGAGGGGGGAGGAGAGGACGCCTTCGGCCTTTTGAGCGCGCCAGAGCGCTCAGAAGGAGGCTCCCATGTTCTACGATACGCTCTACCGCCACAATCAGGCCCTTTCCCCCGCCGGTCTGGACCATCTGCCGGCAGCACTCCACGCCCTCAACGCCGCCGTCGACGACTGTCAGCGTGCTGGCAAGCCAGTCGCCAGCGACGCGGCAACCCTTCTCCTCATCCGCCATCTGGCAGACGTTGCCCTACGCGATGCGCCCAGCGCGGCCGCCCTTCGCCTTCGTTGCGAAACGGATCGCTTGGCGGTCGACGCCGCACCAGCGCTGCTCGGCATTGCCGGAAAGAGCGTCGGCGGAAACTACCACGCCAAACGGACCTTCCACTATCAGGCGCGCCGCGCGCTTACACGTCTCGCAACGGCAATCGGCCTCGACGCGGACGACACCCGTATCAACACCATCATGGGTGCCGATCACGAAGACGGCACGACGGAGCTGCGCCACGCGGATCTCGCCCTTCGCGTGGTCCCGCGCGGCTTTCTTCCGGGCAGCGAGGTCTCGATCAGCCGCTGTCGCGACGGGCAGGAGATCGGCAGGCCCCACCGCGCGCCGATTACCGAATTACTCGACGTGGCCGCGTTCCAGCACCGACTTGCCGGCATCCCCGGCGACATCGGCGCGGCGCGTTTCGCGGCTGCCGCCTGAACCCCGCAATCGCAGGAGATATCTCATGGGTTGGCTCTTCATGCGCGATATGGGTGGCTACGCCACTCCGCGCTCCTATCTCGACAACCAGTTCACCTATGCGCACGCGGACCATCGTCTCACGGTTCTCGCGTCTTCGATGGTCGGATCTACCTATTACGCGGCGTGCGAACGGATCGAGGCGTCCGGCGGTCGGGCCGTCTTCGCCGTCGTGTGCCTGACCCGGCAAAGCACCGGCGCGCGCGACGGCTGCACGTTCGGCTACAAAGACATGACGGAAACGATGGGTCCGTGCGAAAGTGACTGCCCTGCTGCCATTCTCGATGAATTGACCGAGACTGACAGCACCTACGCCTCCGAATGGCGCGCGCGCTGCCGTGCCAACCTTTTTCGCCGCAAGCTCGAACGCGCGAAGCCGGTCCCGAAGCCGGGACAGACCATCATCTTCGACGAACCCATTCGTTTCAATGACGGCGAGGATCGCAACCGCTTCACGGTCATTGCCAATCCGAAGGGCAAGGCCCCGCTATTTCGCGATCCCATAACCGGCGCCGTGTGCCGGATTGCAAAGTTCAGGACGCGCGCATACCGGCTTATCAACCCGGGCATTGTCCCGAAGGACACGACCGATGGTTGAGCGCGCGCCGGTGATCGCGGCCTGGGGCGCGGGCGTCGATTCTACCGCCATGATCATCGAGCTCGTCGAACGAGGCGAGCCGATCGATATGGTGTTGTTCGCCGATACCGGTTCCGAGAAGACCGATACCTACGCCTTCCTCCCGGTCTTTCGTCGTTGGATGGATCGTCACGATGTCGCGTCCGATGTCGTCCGCTACGAACCACGAAATTTCAAGCATTGGCCGCCCTATGATAGCTTGGGCACCAACATGCTGACCAACGCCACCCTGCCGTCCAAGGCATTTGGGCGGGGGTCTTGCTCGCTCAAATGGAAGGTGGCGCCGCAGGACAAATGGACGGCGCAATGGGCACCCGCGATACGGTGCTGGGGAGAAGGCGGACGTGTCGTCAAACTGATCGGCTATGACTGTTCCAGTGCCGATCAGCGTCGCTACGCGCATGCCGAGGGATATGCCGACCCACGCTATGACTATCGTTATCCCCTTCGCGAACTGGGCTGGACCCGGGCGGATTGCATTGCACGCATTGAGCGTGCGGGCCTGCCTGTACCGCCCAAATCCTCCTGTTTCTTCTGTCCCGCGATGCGGCCGCACGAAGTGGATGCGCTCTCTAAGGATGAACTGCGCACCATCGTTCTGATGGAGGCTCGCGCAAAACCTCGCTTGCGCACGATCGATGGCCTCTGGCGCAAGCCCGTTGTCGGGCGAGGCGGGGCGACACCGAGACCGGGCAATATCACCGCCTATATCCGTCAGCACGGCCTTCTCTCGCCGAGCGAAGTTGATCGGATCGTGGCGGATGCACCGCTCGCGCTCGTCGCGTTCCAGGCGGCGCAAGCCTGCAAGCCCGTCGAGCAGCGCATGTCGATGGCGCGCTGGCTCGACGCATTCCACCGTGGTCAGTCCACAGGCTGACCCCCCTCACTAGCTACGGAGACTCTCATGGCCGATCGCGCTTCTGTCGCGATCCGCATTGGCGGATCGCTGTCCCCTGAACTCCTTCCCGGCTTCTGTGCTGCCGTCGAGAGCGACGGCGCCTTCACGGATTGGGAGGGCACCGCGTTCGACCCGGACGATCTCGATCCGAGCGTTCCCCTGTACCTGGCCGACCATGAGGTTGCCTGGGGCCGGTTCGAAGCGATCGAGACTTTCTGTGTCGATCATGCGCTTGTCTTCGCCCGCTGGGCGGGCGGCGCTTCTGGGGCGTTTGGCCCGGAGCGGGTGGTCTTTGACGGCACGACCGTTCGGAGTTTCAGCGCCTCGGACGATGACGAGATCCTAATCTCGGCGGAAACGGTGCGCGGTCTCGGCAGCTACGCGGCGGTGCTCTCGCATCTCGCGGCGGCGGATTTGGAGATACCCCCGTTCCGGATCGACGGCGCAGGCTGAGGACAAAGCGAAAACCGGTCTGTGACGACACCTCCCCGCCAGAGGATGCTGCATATGGGCGCCCGCGAGGCGCTGGCAACCCGCGAACGGCGGGCCGAGTTGCCGTGTGCCACGGCTGCCCGCACCACCCCTTGTTCGCGAGTTTCCCTCGGCTGTGCCTCGGTGCCAGCCCCTCTTTTGCGAGCGCCCGGAGGATGCGCATCCGGCGGAGAGGCCGCCGGCACAGACAGAAAGGCTCGCTATCATGTCCACATCGCTTGCAGCCGCACTCGCGGCACTGGAGCTAGGGCACCTCGAACCCCGCGCTGAAGACCTCAGTGGCATGGCGCCGCCACCAACCGAGGCGCTGGAGCAGACCGTTACCGCAATCTGGAGCGATCTCTTCACAACGATGAGCAACACATCGATCGAGCGTGACATCGAAGATCTGGGCTGGGGGCTGGTGAACCTCTTCCACCGCGCCGCCGCCAAGAAACACGGGCTGGTCGACCGGTTGACCGACGACATTCGCTTGCTCCTCGCCGAACAGGACGGCTCCGAAATCAGCACGGCCAATCTGGAGGAAAAGATCGATCTCGCCAAGAAGGTCGAGGAATCCGCGGGTGCCTTCGAAATCATGCGCGATGTCGCCGCCGCGCACTATATCCGGGAAACCGGGAGATCGTGGGTGCCATCGTCCGGCAACCGCATTTCGCTCGGTGTCACCGCCGGGATCGTCGATGGCCACGCCTTCTTGCGGGCGCGCCGCGAGCGGGCTTTGAACGCCAACACCGCGCAGGGTACGCCCGTTGTGTTCGCCGGTGGCCGCCTCACCTTCGCCAACGATTTGGATATGAAGACGTTCGCCGACAACCTGCTGGCGACACTCAACAAGGTTCGCGCCCATGTCGGCGACATGTATCTCGTACACGGCGGCGATATGAAGGGTATCGAACGGCTTGCAGCGTCCTGGGCCGAGCAGAATGGCATCCAGCAGGTGCGGTTCGGTCTCGATCGCAAGCTCGGAGATCGCGCCGGCTTCCGTCGCAACGAGCAGATGCTCTCGCTCAAGCCGAGATTCGTGATTGCCTTCCAGGGCAATGGCGTGACGGAGCGGCTTGTCATCGAAGCCAAGGCTCGGGGACTCCGGGTCGTTGATCGTCGCGGCCCATTGGGAAGCCCTCCTTCAGCTGCTCGTCGCGGTGCGGGCTGAAGCCGCGGGCCGCCGGTTTGCCGGCGGCCCTTTTTTGGCTCTGCTTACGGTTGTCCCATCGGAATTCCCGCCAGCGAGAGGGGAGGGTGCCGAGGCGTGTTGGTTTGGCTGAATAGCGCCGGAATCCGTCGGCCGTGTCCGCAGCGTGGATCCATTTCAGTGTCCACCAGCCATCCGCGTTGCTCACGCCGCGCCGGCCGGCGCCTTGCCACAAATGAGAGAGAGATGATGATGCGCGATTTGCATGATGAGGAACTGCGCGCTTTGCTTGCGTTCCGACAGCGCCATGGTCGCTGCTGGAAGGCGGCGTTGCTGCTGCGCTGGTCGGCCGGCACCGACACCGATGAACCCGGTTCGGCGCATTTGCGCCATCTGCGCAATATCGGAGGACCGCGCTGGCTGATCGGGCTATCGGCCGCCACGCTCGATGACGCTGCGCGGCGTTTCGCCGGAAATGTCGATCCGGTGCTGATCGACATTTTCATGGAGAATGCCACGGG
This sequence comes from Sphingobium mellinum, assembly GCF_037860795.1. NCBI lineage: Bacteria > Pseudomonadati > Pseudomonadota > Alphaproteobacteria > Sphingomonadales > Sphingobiaceae > Sphingobium > Sphingobium mellinum. The sequence goes on from NZ_JBANRK010000010.1 coordinate 61,894, forward strand.
CTTTGCCCGCGGCGCGTCGGCAAGCGTCGGGATCGCTCCGGCGAGTGCTGCACATTCGCTGGCCATCGCGATCGAACTCAGCCTCAAAGCCTTTCTGATGAAGGCGGGCTATGCCGACGACTGGAACCGTGTCCATATTCGGCATGACCTCGAAAAGGCCCTGGCGCTTGCGACGGAAGCAGGCCTGTCCGGCCTGCCTCTGGAATTGCCGGATCTCACAGCGATCCTTTCGCCGGCCTATAGTCACCACGAGATCGACGCGTTGTTCCGGGTCGGGGCGTCACCCTTCGATGTGGCCGACGCCTGTCGCTGCGTCGACCGTCTCCTTGCCGTGATCCGGGTGCAGATCGCGTAACCGGTCCCGCAAGATCATCCGTGCGCGCACCACTCGAAAGGGATTTGCCAACCCGATTGAAGCCAGAGACGGTTTTCCGACTAAACCCGCCGGACGGCCATCATGTCTTCTTGTCGTAGGGGCCGCCGCTGCTTCGCTGCGAACGACAAGTCGAACTGGAAAATGGGCTGACCAACGGTGGTGGGGCTATCGGGCGTAGATTGCTGCGGTGATAGGGCAATGCTTCTGCAGCGGTTCCTGGGTTCATAGAACCAAAGCCACCATCCCTTCTTTTTGACCTGATCCCTAAGTCGGTCGTTCGGTGCTTCCAACCCGCTCCCCTTCGGGCCGAGTTGCCGTGTGCCACGGCTGCCCGCACCACCCCTTGTGTCGGGGTTCCCCTACGCCGCTTGCGCGCTCCAGTGGAAGCACCGCCCATGCCCGCCTTTTGCGGGGGTCAGTCGAAGGGACGGTCCCTTTGGCACCCAAAAAAGGAACTTCGACATGCAGAACCTCGTCATCCTCGCCGGCAATGTCGGCGCCACGCCGGAAGCCCGCACCACCCAGGGCGGCACCAAGATCACCCACTTCAGCCTTGCGACCTCGCGGCCCAAGCGAGACAGCAACGGCAAGATCGTCAAGGACGACAATGGCCGCCGGATCGAAGATACCGAATGGCACCGGATCACCTGCTTCAACGGCGTCGGCAAGACCGTCGAGCAATATGTCGACAAGGGGATGAAGGTGATGGTGCGCGGTCGCATCCACTACACCCGCTGGACCGACAACGAGAATATCGAGCGGTACGGCGTCGAGATCATCGCCGACGAGGTGACCTTCCTCACCCGCGCCAAGCCCGCCAGTGGCGACCAGGGCGGCAATGACAGCTCGGTGGATGACGACGAAATTCCCTTCTGAGACCGGCAAAGGCCCGGCGGCTCACGCCGCCGGGCCTTTTGCTGTTTTTCTGTAGCCGGTTCGGGATCGAGGAAAGTTCGGGAAATGGATCTGAACGAGCGCGGCTAGGATATTGCTCTTCCGCGTCCTCTCAGCGGCAGTGGCCCGCCGCATAGCGGCTCCATCGCAGCACCGTGCCACTCGCAATCATGGCGCAGCTTAAATCGCTGATCGCTGGCGCGGCGCACCAGGCACCGGTGCGATCCCCTTTCGCATTGCCAGTCGATCGGCATTGGAGTCTTGGACCTGTGACAAGGATATGGCCTGTGGCGCTGCGCCCCTTCGCGCCGCCCAGCAACCGCACCAGCGTGTCGCGCGCGACAATCCCGCTGGCGCGCGGGCAGGGGTGTCCCGTGCGGCACGAGCCATCGATCTCCCGCGCCGCTATCCCAGCGAGCCGGATCCGTGGTCCCTCGCGACACCAGATCGGGCCATCGCCGTCCCAAACCCTGATCGGTGTGCAGGTGAACGACTGGCCGCCCTGCACGACCGCGACGGCAAGCAGAAATACAGCGAGCATCAGCGCTCAACCCGGACAGGGGTGTAAGTCATGCTTCAGGGAAGAGCGGCAATGTATCCGACCTCGTGGCGGGCTCGTCGGCGAGGATGTCGTAGCAGCGCAACCGCATTGCCAGGTGTCGCGCCAACTCCGCCGTTGCACGGCGTCGTGCAACGGTATCGCCACACCCAATATCGGTGACGAGGGCCGGTTCGGCCGTGGCGAGCGACACCTCGAGGTGGAGGGCCAGACTGTCTTCATCGACTCGGAGCATGGCTGCAGAATAGAACAAAGGAAGAACATTTATCAAGTGTCGAGATCCAGCGAGCCATCCATTATTGCTTGGGTGACGCCAGCCAAGACTGGACATCGCCCAGCGTCCCCAACAGCGTGCTGATCGCCAAGCCCTTCGCGATCAGCCGTAGAGCCGGTCATCCCACCAGATTGGTTCGGACAGCTCGAAGCTGATTGCTTGCGCGTCGGGGTGTCCGGGATTGATCAGGATGTTGCGTTCCACCCGCGCCGGGATCGACGGCACCAGCAACAGCGCCGAGCGCCCTGCCGCGAACCACGCCTCGCCAAAGGCCTTGCAGATATCTTCGCGCTTGCCGTCCCACCCGGGGAATTTCGCGGTTGGGAAGACTTCGTAGCTGACGCCGTTGGGGATCGTGATGCGGATATAATGCTGGTTGGGCGGCATCACCGTGTTCGCGTGGACGAGCTTTTCGAGCATAGCCGTCGAATAATGTTCTGACGTGTAGATGATCGGGCTGGCCGCGGTGTTCCACCGTCCCGGATAGAGCCGTGCGCCCTCGCTGTCATAGATCGGATGCGCGCCATCGGGATCGCCGATCCGGAAACAGGTCAGCACGCGGTCGGTGATCTGGGCGCTCACGCCCCGCCGCCATACGCCGCCCGTCCCAGCAGGTTGATGACGACATCGGCTCCCGGACCCGTCGCCAGCGCCACATCGAGCGGCGCTTTGTTGTCGAGCATAGGATGCGCGCGGCCGAGAAAGTCGCGGACCTTGGCGGGATCCTTATAGATATCGAGCGCGAAGCTGAACACCTTGGCGATCCGCGCCAGCTTGTCGCCTTCCTCGCTGGTCAGGCGCTTGGACGCCGATTTCTTGCGGCGATCAAGCGTCGCCTTGGAAATCAGGCGGAACTTGAAGCGGCTGTCATTGGGCGCGACGGTGTCGGCGAGATGGTCGAGTGCGCCGACCGGCAGGCCTTCGAGAATCGAATAGCTCAGCCCCAGGCGCGTGTCGCCCTTCCGGGGCGCAACCCCAAGCAGGGTCTCGATCGTCACGGGCTGGCTCGCCATCTGCTGCTCCTGTATCATCTGATGCAGATATATGTCTCACATGAGGCAAACACAAGCAACGGTGATATCAGCCCGGTGGGGCCATGACTTCTTCTGGCCGGCAGCTTCACCCCGCTCTTTGAGGCGCAATCCTTGGTCCGGCGGGCGGCCTAATGCGATCAACCCGTAAAGGGTCCGGTCGCTTCGCTACGGCTTTTGGCCTGCGGCAAAAAGTGATCGCGGCCACCCACCGAACACTTCGGGCGCCAGTCGAGCGGGGATGAACCCGCCGGCTTTCAAGGAGCCTCGACATGTTCACCGACATCAAGATCGCCCGCCTCAATGCGCTCGGCCTCTCCAAGACCCTCATGATCGCGACGATGGTCATCGGGATCGGCAACCAGTTCGCCGTCATCACCGCCGACGACTTTGACGGCGACCTGGTCGTCATCAACGAATATGATCCGTTCGCGTGACACTTGCCGGGAGCCCCAGGGCTCCCGGCTCTGTCCAACATCAACGGGCATCGCGCGCTGTTTGCGCTCTCGAGCAACCGATTATCAACATGCGCGCGATACAAAGTTGGGATGAATGCCGAAACAAAGATTCTACCCCAAAGTGATGACGCATTGTGGAGCCGGGTGGTCCATGATGTGAACGCATGGCGCGGGGCCTGTCTGCAGTGTTTCTCCGCGGCCGAGGCTGGCGTGACCGAAACCTTGCTATCTTTGAGCACGGTGCCGGAGAAAGGTGCGGCCGTCCGTCTGCGCCATCTGACCGGGCAGCGGTTCGACGATATCGCGGCGGTCCTTGGTACGGAAGGGGCCTTTGCCGCTGAGGGAAAAGCGGCGTTCAAAGCGATTGAGGCTTTTCGTGCCCATGAGCGCCTTCGAACATTTCTGGCGCATGGGGTGGCAAAGATTGCGGTTGAGCGCACGGACAAGTGGATCGTGGTTTACCGTCAGGTCTCTATCCGTGCGCGGCAGCCCGAACGCACCATGCTTCTGGTCGAGGAAGCGGAAGGCCTTGAGATGCTCGCTGATATACGGCGGAAAAGCCAACAGCTCTGCTCAATTCTGGCAAACCTGCGCCACCAACTGGTGAAATAGACGCAGCACGCATCGCATATCGGAATGAAGCGAGGGCGTCGGCGGCTCCGGTTGCACCGGACCGGGCTCTAGGCTTGCGCCCCGAGCCCCGTGCCGGGTCTCGGCCCATGCGGGTAACGATCCCTGCCGTGGTCGCACAGTCAACAGCGCTCGGTTACGAGCGGCGCTGCGCCGTCGCTGCAAGGGGCTGGTCGACCAAGCGCAAGATGGGCTGGCGGGCATAGGCTCAGCCCGTCGCGGAGCGCCGCATCGTCGACCAGGATGCGCCACGGTCCACCATAGCGCCGGGCGGCCAGGTAGAAGGTCGCGCCATCGCACGCGACCATGCGGCATCGCTCCTGGCGATCGATCAACGACGCATTCCCGCCATAGCGGGCGACCAGCTCGTCGAGATCGGCGCGCATCAGGGCGCCGCAGCGGCGGCATTGGGTGCGGGCCTGGATCTGCAGCCGCTGCATCGCGCCGACGCTCGAAGTCCAGCTTGGCCAAAGGGCAATGATCCGGGCGGTGTCTGTCATGATCGCAAGGATAGCGAAGCCCTCGCTCGCGCGTCCAGCAGCACGTCTGAAAAGTCGGCCATGCCGTTCCTTATTCCCTCTGACCGCCGCACCAACGGTCCCTTCCTGGCTTGGCGTCCTCGCCGCGGCACTTGCCAGCGCAAGCCCGTGCCGGGCTTCTCCACATCCGTTGCGACCCTGTCGGGTGCGCGGGCGCGCTATGCCCCGGCGGTCCGGTCGCCTGTCGGAAGGCCCCGATCGGCGGGGTCTGACACAGCTTGGAAAGTCGAACGTCATGGCCGACCCCCAGAATGACAAAGTCCTATCCGCAGACCAGCGCATCGCGACCATCGCGCGGCTCAATGATGCCCTGCGCCAATCCATCCACAGCCCGGGCGTAAACCAGGTGGTGATGACTGCCGGGGTCGCCGACCTGATCGGCGATACCAGTCTGTTTCGCGGGTTCCAGCGCCGCGCCGAACTGCTGCGCACCGTGCGCGACTATGACGCTTTTGGTCCCGACGTCGATCCGCATGGGGAGCGTGATTTCGGCCGCTTCGAGTTCGCGGGCGAGAACCTGTACTGGAAGATCGATTATTATGATCGCGCGCTGACATACGGATCGCCTGACCCGACAGATCCCGACGTCACCACCCGCATGCTGACGCTGCTTCTCACCCACGAATATTGAGCTATCATGGCCCCGACCCTGTCGGGGCCACCTTTTTACTGAAAGGATTCGCCGGTGCCGCCCGCGCGGATCGCTTTGCGTACCCGGTTGCGCCCGGCGTCGGCCTGACCAGATTTCCCATCCCTGGCGAGCGACCCCGGCCATCCCCCTGACCGGGGGGATAGCCGAAAAGTCTGCTTGAGCAGACTGTCTGCGGTGCCGCCCGGACGTCCCATCGGGCCTTGCTCACCGCGATCAGAGGGGAGGCTGCGCGGCGAGAGCGTCCGCGTCTTGCTGCGCGGTGAGGGGACCGATCGGTTTCCTGCAACAAGCCTAGGAGACCGGCTATGGCCGATTATTTTTCCCGTCATCCAGACCATGCGTTCGTGTTCGCATTCGTCTGCTTCGCGATCACCGTTTACCTGTTTCGCTATGTCGGCCCGGGTATCGGCGGCGGTGGCGACTGGTCGTCGCGTGACCATTATGAGCGCAATCTGCGCGATGGTCCCGACGACTATGAATCGTGAAGGCGCTGTGCCCATGAAGACGATCGTCGTCAGCCTGCTCAAGGGCGGGGTCGGCAAGACCTTCCTCGCCACCCACCTCGCCTGGTATCTGGCCGAGCAAGGCGGCAATCGCGTCGCCTTTCTCGACCTTGATCCGCAGGGCAGTTCCACACGCCGGCTTGCCAGCGAGCGGACCGGGTGGTTCTCGGCGGACCTGTTCGATCCCGAGGCGCGGCTCGAGCTTACCGATGCGCCCGGCATCACGGTCTTCGCCGCCGATCAGCGCCTGCAGATGGTCAAGGCGGCTGCGGATGTCCGCGATTTCCTCGGTCGGTTCCCTGCGCTTGGTGCCCATTTCGATCATATTGTCATCGACACCGGTCCCAAATGGGATGAGCTGACCTTGAGTGCGATGGCAGTGGCCGACGCAGTGATCGCGCCGGTCCAGGTCGCCGAGGATTCGATCGAGTGCGCCAAGATGCTGCTCACCGCGCTCAAAAAAGCGGAAGGCGCTCGCGGCGGGCGCAAGGTCAATTTTCTCGGGCTGTTGCCCTCGATGGTCAATCCGTTCGACCGCCGCGAAATGGACAATGCGGTCAAGCTCGCCCGCGCGGTTGGCGAGAAGCTGATGTTCCCCGCCTTCATCAAGGCGCGGCCGACCTACAAGCATTCGGCCGAACAGCATCATCCGGTGTGGCGCGAAACCGGCAGCGGCGCAAAGGCGGCCGCTGACGAAATCCGGCCGATCCTGGCGGAGATCGTTCGCCGGATGGACGTCTGCCATCTGAGTGCGGCGTGATGGGCAAGTTCGATCAGCGCGCCGAAGAGTTCGGGCTGCTTGTCCGTCTCCACGACAGCGCGCGGCGCGTCGAGGATCTGCCGCTCGACTGGATCATGGCCGATCCCGAAAATCCGCGGCGCGTGTTCGACGAGACGGAGCTCAAGGATCTTGCTGCCTCGATCGCCGCGCGCGGCGTCCTGCAGCCGATCATCGTCGCCCCGAAAAATGGCGACGGCCTTCACGTCATCCGCGTCGGCGAGCGGCGCTTTCGGGCATCGCGCCTTGCCGGGCGCGAGACCATCCCGGCGATCGTGATGGCGGTGGTGAACCGCGCCGACACGCTCGCCGATCAGATCGTTGAGAATGACCAACGCGCAGGCCTGACCCCCCATGATCTGGCGACCGGGATCGAACGCATGCTGGCTGCCGGCGTTACCCAGGCGGAGATCGCTCGCGCGCTCGGCCGATCGAAGCAGTTCGTATCGCTCTATGCCGCCTGTGCCGACATGGCGCCCTGGCTGCGTGCGGCAATCGACCAGATGCCGATCCGGTTGCTCTACGACCTTCACCGGGCTGCCCGCACCCATGGCGACGCGGTGCGCGCCTATGTCGCAGGGCTTGGCGATGAGAGCGTGACCCTGGCCGAGGGTGGCCGGTTCATCGCGGGGCTTAAGGCATCCGAGGCTCTGCCCGTCGCCGGTCGTCATGACGTGGCCGCGCTCCCGAAAGGGCAGGGCACCGAGCGCGCCGCACCGAGCCGGCCGGTTCGTGCCGGTGCCGGTTTGCGGTCGATGTTCGAAACGGAGGTGCCGCCGCAGCCTCGGCCGCTCGATGCGGTTCGGGTGACCGTGGGCGGGCGGATAGGACGTTTGATCCTGCCCGAGCGCGTTCGGGTGGTGTTCGATGACGGCGAGGAGGTCGAAGCGCCCGTTACCGAAATCGCCATGGAGTGAACCATCGGCGGGGCAGGTCGGGGCGCATCCAATCACCCCTCACTCCGCGTCGAAACGATCGAGCTTTTCAGACAAATTTTACAGCCGTGCCCCTTTCTTCAGGGGCGCGGCTGTCTTCATTTTGGCGGGCGGAGGGAATTGGTTCGCTCGGAGATATTCTCTTTTCCCATCGAGGCCAAGTCGAGTTGGATACGTCGCTTGAAGAGGGGCGGAGTCTGTTTGAGCAGACTATAAGACGAGTGGTTTTAGGTGAGGGCCGGATAGGCTTGGCGCCGTCATTGTTAAACAATAGCAATGGGGTGTGGCGTTTTTTGGCCTCCGTCTGCCCGATGATCTCGCGGCGCGCTTCGATGCTAAGGCGACTGCCGCCGGCGGTCGCTCAGCGCTCCTGCGCAAGCTGATCGACGGTGCGCTTGAGGCTGCCGGGGACGCGTCGAGCGAGACGGCACTGCCTCGGACTCGCACGACTGACCGGCTGCAGCTTCGGCTCATGCGCGAGGATATCGTTCAGCTCGATGCGGCGGCCGACGCGCGTGGCCTCAAACGGACCGAATGGCTGGTGATGCTGTTGCGCCGACGGTTGCATGCGACGTCGCCGCCGCCGCGTGGCGACCGGGTGCTGATCGCGCAGTCCTGGCGAGAGCTCAATCGGATCGGCATCAATCTCAACCAGGCGGTCCATGCGCTGCATGCCGCGACCATGGTTGATTCCCGTCTCGACTTGGCGCGCGAGGCCGCGCGTGTCGCGTCCTTCAGGGACGAGGTGACCGAGCAGCTGCGCGTGCTGGGCCGGGCGCTAAAGGGCGACATGGCCTATTGGGATACGGCTGATGAATGAGGATGACGACGGCGTCCTGCCGCTCCCCAGTCTGATGGAAGCCTGGCGACCGCCGACTGGCGGCAAGCGCAGCCTGCGCGGGGGGACACTGCGGATCCGGTCGGGCGGGAAGGGCAGGGGCGGGAGCAATGCCGCGCCGGCGCTGTCGGCGGCCGAGGCGCGAGCCAAGCTCGAGCGGATCGTGCGCAAGGCCCCCGAGGTCATGGTCAAGATCTCGGGAAAGCAGCGTGGAGCCAGGCATCTTGCCGAGCATTTTGGCTATATCTCGCGTCACGGGAAGCTCGAAATCCGCAGCAGCGAGGGCGAGATCATCACCGATGAAACGCGGTTGAAGGCGATTGCCGCCGACTGGGACATGCTCGATCAGGCGATGAATGCTTATGGCAAGGACCGGCCGACCTCTATGTCGATGGTCTTGTCGATGCCCGGCGGTACGACCGATGCCGCGACTATCCATGATGCCGTCCAGGCGTTTGCGCGCGTCGAGTTCGAAGGGCAGTTCAGCTATATGGTGGCGCTCCACACCGACACCGCTAACCCCCATGTTCATCTGACCGTCGCGACCCAGGGGGGGGACGGGGCGCGGTTCAATCCGCGCAAGGCCGACCTTCATCATTGGCGCGAGAGCTTCGCCCATGAATTGCGCCAGCGCGGCATCGCCGCCGAAGCGACGCCGCGCCGCGCGCGCGGCCATGTCCAAAAGCGTGTGCGTTCGCCGGCGCACCATCTGGAGGCGCGGACAGCGGGGCAGGGCAGGGACTTGGATCTTAACCGGCTGATTGAGGAGCGGGCGCAGGCGTTCGCACGGTCACAGAATCCGGAGCGTCGGGCGGAGGACGTGCTGGCGCTCGGCCGCCAAAAGCAGATCCGGGGGGCTTACGCAGATGCCGCAGCCGCGCTGGCGGCGACCGGGAAAGACGAGGATCGCGCGCTGGCCGAGGATATCGCAGGGTTCGTGGCCGATATGCCGGCGGCGGTGTCGCGGCGATTGGAGCGGGCGCGGGAGATCATGCTCGCCGATCGGAAAGCAGCGTCACAGGATGAACGTGGCAAATCAGGCAGGGGTGAGCGAGAGGAACAAAGCATCGCACCCTCGAAGCCGCGCGATCGTGGGCGCTAGTCCGCAAAATCAGCATGGATAGCTTTTCTGCAAAATCTTAGTCCCCGATTCCGTCGGGTGCGGCATGGGCGACATCACATGTAAAAGCTGTACCGCGGCGCGATTTCCTGGCCTTCTGGCACATATTTCAAGACCTCTCCTACGTTTCGCGCGGCTGCAATCGTGATCGGCATTCCATTGTCGAATTGGGTATTGTTCCAGTTCATCTTTGTCAGTGCGAGCGTCTCCTCGGCGATATGCTGAAGTGGCTGACCCAGCGCCTGACATCTCAGCATCAGGGGCCGCGGCACATACATACCTGGATATGTGCGGAAGAACTCGACGCTTCCACGAGTGTAGAGCAAAGCCTGGTCCTTATCGAAGCGGAGTAACGTACCGCGCAAGGGCGGATAGACTCCCATGCGATAGAGCCGCGTCATCGACTTCTGGATCCAGACAAAGTCCGCATAATCAATGTCGCGTTCGTCGATCGCCTTGTGGAAACCGGCAAGTTCGTTTCGATCGAACCGCGACGTCTTGTGAAGCACGACCCGCGCCGGGTAATGTCCGTGCTGCTGCCTGAACACCTTAAGCGAGCTTTTCAGCAGTTCGTAGGCATCCTCCGCCGTCAAGTGCGGCTTTCGATCCTCTTCGCTTTCTACCATCCTACCGCCGCGGAGGATTAGACCTTCGCCCCGCTCGTCGAACATCTGGGCGGTGCTCGTGTGGATGTGCTCGCCATCGACCGATCGGTAGAAGCTCAATCCCACGAACGAAGTCCGCAGCTGGCGGGCATCGCGCGCGAGCCTCCAGGGCAATCCTCCGGCTTTGTAGTAAATGGCGGTCAGCAGATTCCACGCAACCGTGGCAGGATCTTGCGTGCGTCTGTCACTGGTCTCCTTCAGCTTACGCGGAATCTTGAAGCTGGGATCGTATGTTGTTGGCCAAAGAAGCTGGATCGGCAAATGGAGGCGCATGCAGGCGGCTTTGAGCATTCCGCGAAAATCGAGATCGGGGCCGGCCTCTGCCTCCTCGCCGCCTTCCGTAGCCTCGTTTGAGCCGGCAGCATCGCGCGCGTTATAAGTCCGCTGAATGATTTCGATGGGCAGCGCGACAAGTACGACGTCGGGCTTCGTCGTCCGTTCGGCGAGCACGCCCACTTCCTCTGCGATTGCTTCGACGACCGCACGCGTCATCTCGCGCTGGCCCGCGATCGCAACGATCTTGGCAATTTCTCGAGGCGGAATTACCCTCTGAAGCTCATCGGACGTTACGAATTCACATCGGAACGATTCGTCCGCGCCCGTGCCTGGAAATGGCGGGAATAGATTTGGCTGCCGGCTTTCCTTCGCCGGAAAACCGACCCGGCATGCTTCGAGCCACCGAGCCGTACCTTCGACGGTTTCGCCACTGCCGACGATGCCGACTCGAATGCGTTTCGGGGCGCCCTCCGTGCCTACATCGAAGGGCCCATAGTCCATCAAGCCGAAGCGAATGTCGGGGTGCCGAAATGCGCCTCCGAACTCCAGCGGGGGCTCTTGAACATGGGACAGTCTCATTCCGTGCCGCCCTCTATTTGTGCATATTCGAAAAGTGGGGAAGATGGATCGGCCTCCTGCGATTTCCAAAGATCGTCCGGGACACCCACATCCATCTCAAGCAGATCCAGCGAAGCGAATGAGAGGAAGGGATAGCGTGTGGTCAGCAGATCGTCGGCGCCGTGGGTTAGGAAGAAGTCCCGCCACATCACGAACTGGCCCATGACAGCGGCGTTGTTTTCCATTTCCTTGATCTTTTTCAGATGCTCGCCGGCCCAGGCGTCAGGGTTTTTGCCATCGTGCGTGAAATGATAGGTCGGAGTGATTTCCACGAACCAGTTACTGGCAAAGCGGACGAACCGGTGCTGAAAGGCGGAGTGACGCCAGTATGATGCGCGACCTGGATCGGTCTTTCGCTTCCCGTAGCTCCCAACCACTCTGCGGGTCGTTGTGTTTTTCAGGCTCCGATAGGCGTAGTTTAGGATACTACGATCGTGCGGTTTCTGGAAATAGAAGACCCCTGACTTTCGGTCATGCCAGAGGTCCGGTCTGACGAACTCACCGATCGCCCGATTGAGCAATGCAACGAAGTCGCGCTGCCGGTCCTCATCGTCGCTGTCTGCCCATTCGTCGGCGCCGAACTCCTCCATCGCTTCCGCTTCGCAGAGCTTATTCCAAGGCCACCGGTCGAGATCGTGGAATGACAGGACGGATTTACCGCGTACGATCCACTCGGAACCCGCCTGGCGGTCAAGTGCTCTCAGTGCCGCCCCAAAGGCTTTGTCTGTGGAGAATGTGGTGGGCGCCCAATACAATGTCTCCGCCGTCGTTACGCCAATGAGATTCGTGAGCAAATCTTCTTGCCGCCGGACGCTCGGGCCGGATGCGCCAGGTGACACGGAGGCTGCGACAGCCGTTATGGCGGCCTTTGAATCTCTTGTGAAAAGGTCGGCTGCTTTGTCGAAAACGACCTTTCGCGTTTTCAGTCGTTCAGCGTCGGAGAACCAGTCCTTGATGGACTTCCAGTAGGCTGTCCCCTCTTCCGGGCGAACAACGATCAAAAGGACCGGGGCCGTTCCGTGCATCCAATAGGCGATGTCCGCTTCCGCGCAGGGATATTCAAATGACTCGTCCGTCTCCCCCTGCAGCCGTTTGCGTTCGGTCGCCTTTCCCTGGATCTGTAGCAGCAGGTTACCGACCGCGCCTGTGGCGACGTCACGAAGTTCGATAAACCCGTCGATGCCGGCCTCGACACCACCGGTTTCGTAGAACATGTAGCCCATCGAGAGGACGATTTCCTCAATGCGCGCAATTCCGCGCATACCGATTATGTCGCTACCGCCGATCTTCTTTGCCAAATTGTCCTCCAGTAGAAGATCTCTATCGTCCGAGGCCGACTTCCTCGCCAGAACTTATCGCGAACGTGCGCAGGTCAATCATCCTGCGCTATCGTCCCCAGTGCGACGGCCCCGGCGACCGTTATGTATCAGGCTGCGCACGAGGCGACCGGCGCGAGTGATACTGTGATGATATCGCCCGTCGTCATCAGCACGACCAGCCCGCGGTCGGCGCCGGTCATATCCAGATAGTTGCCTACCTGCGCGCGATAGTGATTGAGGGTTTCGGCTGTCGGCTGCACATCGCTTTTCCAGTCGATGACGACGGCGGGCTTACCCTCGCTGTCGAAGCTGGTGGCGTCAGCGATCCCCACGGTTGCCTGCTCGAGGCCGTCAACTTCCACCGCCGCATAAACCGCCAGTTCGGGCGCCAAAGTGGGGCGCAACTCCGCGACCTCGGGAAGCGCCAATGTGCGGACAACGCATCCGGCAAGCTCGTCAGGGAAAAGGCCCTGAGCGGGGTCTTCCATAACGGGCCTGCCGATCTCGACGATCAGCGCCCGTGCCCGCTCGCTGAGTGTCTCGGGATCGTCCGGCGTCTCACCGGTCAGGACTTCTTCCAGCAGCTTGTGCAGGATCAGGCCTCTTTCGCGGCCGCCCTGAACATTGGGGCGCACCGCCTCGTCATCGGGCTGACCGGCCTCCGACGCTGCCCAGATTTCAACTGCCTCCGGCGTCAAAACCGGTCCATCGGCGCTTTCGTCGCGGCTTGGTGCAAGCCAGATCAGGCGACGTTGGCGCGCTACGATCGATGCCGCTTCAGCGGCAAAGTCATCCCGGGTCTGATCGTTGGCCTCGTCGCCTGCGGCAAGGTCGAGCTCAGGCGGCAAATGCGAGAGGTCGAGTGCCGGCAGTTCGGCAAGCGAAAGATCCAGAAGCGAAATCCATGCCGATTTCGATTGCGTCGCGTCGAGGCGCGGAAGCACCAGAAGCTCACGGGCGCGCGTTGCTGCGACATACCACAAGCGGATGCGCTCGCGGTCGAGTTCGGCCTTCTCGGCGTCACGAGCGATGTCATAGCCAATCGGCTTCACCCCAAACACCGGGCAATAGAAGGTGTCGTTGTCGCGGTCGGTCACGGCGCTTTCGGGCGCCATGATGCCGGTCATCGTGTTGATCGGGACGACGATCGGCCATTCAAGGCCCTTGGCCGCGTGCATCGTGTAGAGCGCCACGGCCTCTTCCTGAGCATCGGGCCGTCCCTCGACCGCCCGGGCCTCATCGGTCCACGCCGCTGTCATCGTCTCGGCGAAAGCGCGCAGACCGCGAACAGCGAAGGACGTGGTCAGGCTGAGATAGAGATCGACGTTGGCAAGCGCGCGCTCTGCCTGGCCGCGATGGCGTTCCAGCAAGATGGGGCGAACCCGCAGCGCGTCGACCGCTTGCGACAACAGGTCGTGCGGTGTGGTGCTGTTGGTTTGACGATAGAGCGCCTGTAGCGTCTCGATGGTCGATCGGGCCAGCGGATGCGCGATATGCTCGAGCTCAACGCCCAGGTCGAGGCGGGGCAGCCGTTCGGGATCGTCTTCGGCACGAGGAAGCGCCCAGATGATGTCGAGCAGTTCTTCTTCGGTCAGACCGACGAGCGGGCCGCGCAGCAATGCCCCGAGGGCGAGCGTGTCCCGGCGGTCGGCGAGAACACGCGTCAGCGCGATCAGATCCTGGATCTCCTGGCGGCGGAACAGGCCTTTGCCTGCCTGCGTGGCGACCGGGATGCCGTGGCGTTCGAGCGCCTCCTCGTATCGCCAAAGATCACTGCCGGTGGGCGCAAGCAACGCGATGTCGCCTGGCCTGCAAGGTCGACTGGCGCCGGAGCGACGATCGAGGATCATCTCACTGCCAATCAGCCGGGCGCACATTTGGGCGATCGCGTCGGCTTCAGCGTCGCGCTGTTGTTCGGCTGAGGCTTTGCCGTTCTCGTCGGCAACGGCGACGTCGAGAGCCGCAACGCAAAGGGCCTCGCCGCGATCGGCGTGAAAGGGATCGAGCGCCGTGAAGCCGGGTTGGCCCTCGCTCGAAAGCAGCGCCTCGAAGCGGTCGTTCACATAGGTCAGGATCGGCGCGCAGGAACGGAAATTGGTGGAGATCGCCAGGACGCTGTCAGGGTCCTGCGCGAGATAGGCATCGCGCGCCCGGACATAGGCGCTGACATCGGCGCCACGGAACCGATAGATCGCCTGCTTGGGATCGCCGACGAGGAAGAGCGCGCCGGGACGGATGATGAATGCGCTCCAGTCTGCGCTCGCGACCCCGGCCTGCGGCTCGCCGCAGAGGCGCCAGAAGATTTCCGTCTGAAGCGGGTCAGTATCCTGAAACTCGTCGACAAGGACGTGGGCGAAGCGGGCGGCGAGGGACCGTCGGACATCGTCGTGATCGCGCAAAAGATCGCGCGCCGCGAAGATCAGATCGTCGAAATCGAGCTGGGCGGCCGAACGCTTATAGTCCCGAAAACGGGCCAGCACAGGCTGTACCTGAGCGATGAGGTCGCACAGGACGCGACTGGCGACGTTCTGGACCAGATCCTGCCAGGCTTGGCAGCACGCGGCGTAATGCGCATCCGCCGCGATGTTCAGCCGTTCGCCTTCGGTCTTGGCCAAGCCTTCGCGCTTGGCGGCTTCGACCCATTTGCCTTTCTTCTTGTAGGCAAGGAACGAGCCGGTTTTAGTGCAGAGGTCGGGATGCGGCGGCGAAACCAGCAATCGCACCAAGCCGACGGGCGTTTCGATGATCGGCCCGCTGTCGAGCCCTACGGCCATTCCGGCGAAGCGCTCGGCGAGCATGGCGGTTTCTTCCTCCACCGCTGGCGCGTTGCGGATGAACTCCATCAGACCATCGACGGCGTCTTGGAAAGCGCTCAGGTGCGGGGTCAGGTCGCTGACCGGCGGCGCGGAGACGGTCCTGCGTTTGCGCAGGTTGGCGACGATCTTGTGGATCAAGCCCACGGTTTCGCCGGGATTGTGCAGCACCATTTCCGCGATGATGCCGCCTTCACCGTCCGAGAGCTGTTCGCGCAGCCACGTCTCGACGATTTCAATGAAGGCGAGATCGGCCTGGTTGCGGTCCATCACGCTCGCACCGGGATCGATGTCCGCCTCGACCGGGTAGGGTTTGATCAGCCGCTGGCAGAAGCCATGGATTGTCGAGCAGGTGATCTCGTCGATGACCGATGCGGCGGCCGCAAGGTTCGCGCTGTGGTTGGCTGACAAGCCGTCGGGAAATGCGATGCGCAACTCGGTCGGAATTGTGCCGGCCGCGAGGTCGGCGACGAAGTCGCGAACGCGGATCAGCAGCTCGCTTGCTGCCAGTTCCGTGAAGGTAACGGCAGCGATCGACTTGGGTGCGATGCCCTCCGCGAGCATGGCGGCGATGCGGCCGGCCATCACGGCTGTCTTGCCGGAGCCTGCGCCGGCTTCGACCAGGATCGAGCGATCATGGACGCCGATGGCGGTGCGGCGGGCGGCGTCATCGCGCAGTGTTTTGGTAGCAGCGGTCATCACTGTGCCTCCCAGACCAGCGCAGCATCGCCGAAAGCTTCGGTTGCGGCGGGCAGTTTTCGTTTGCAGTAGGTGGCGCCCGCATTGGCCGGCAGGGCGAACGCGAGATCGTCGTATGCGCCGCCAGTGTCCGGACCGATGAGGGCCTGACCGGATTGAAGGTTCGCCCGGGCGGCTTGCAAGTAGCCGGTGATCTCGGTGAGCGTCGCTTCCGGGTCGCCAAGCTGGAAGTCGACCTGATCGCGCGGAAAGAGCAGCGATGCACTGATCGACAC
The DNA here is from genome assembly GCF_037860795.1 of Sphingobium mellinum. Lineage (NCBI taxonomy): Bacteria > Pseudomonadati > Pseudomonadota > Alphaproteobacteria > Sphingomonadales > Sphingobiaceae > Sphingobium > Sphingobium mellinum. Next base: position 78,146 of record NZ_JBANRK010000010.1, read on the forward strand.
GTCGTTGCCGAGGAGCGCCTTGACGGCGAAGGCATAGAGGCAGCGTTGCAACTCGCGGCCCCCGTCTAGACTGATATCGTCCTTGGGCGGCCGTCCGGTCTTATAATCGCGAACGAGCGCGCGCTTGCCGTCGCCGGCAATGTCCAGGCGATCAATATAGCCGGCGATGCGAAAGCCGGTTGCGGGGATTTCGACGGGTGTCTGCGAATCCCACGGGCTGGCGGTGTCCGCCTTGGGCGTCGCGCCGCCGAAGGCGACTTCGCCAAAAGAGCGGGCGTCGGGCAGATGCTCGTCGCCGTAAGTCAGGGCGCGCGTGGTAAGAATTCGGGCGTCGTCGAGCGTCCGTCGCCAGATGAGCGCCGGTGGGACCGCTCGTTCGCTTTCCCACACGACCGCGATCCTGGCCGCAGCATCCTGCACGGCGCCGGCGATCTGCGCTTCGTCAGCCGCGGCGAGGCCGCCGGCCTCTTCAAGCGTCGCAAGCGCCACATCGAGTGTCATGTGAACCAGGTCGCCCATGGCCAATGCATCAAGGACAAGCGGGTCCGCGCCGCTCTCCGGGGTGCGCAGGCGCATCCCGTAGCGCCATACAAAGCCGAGCGGGCTGCGGAGCAGCAGACGAAGCGAGCTGGCCGATTGGGTCCGGCCAAGGATGGCCTGCAGGAGAGGATGGTCGGCGCGAACCAGTCCATCATGCGGTGTGATCTCCTTGCGATGCCAGTTCCGCCAGGCCGTGGTGGCGCTGATGGCCTGGCTGTCCCGCGCGAACTCATCGGGTCGCGCCATCAACCGATCGGTCTCGCTGAATGCGTGAACCGGAACCGCATTGCGCCGGATGTAGATCTCGTCAGATGCCGGACCGAGCAGCGCGCTGCGCCCCAGCAAGCGGCCTTCGCTGTCGCGACGAGCGCGCGACATGACGATCTGACCGCTCGTCGTGGCGAGGATGGTCTCAAAATCTCGCCGATCCGCCGCGCCGACCGGCAGCGGGTCCAGCTCAGCGGTTGGAATGATGTGATCAGAAATCAGACGATCTTCGGAAATGCCGCGCGGCCAGCGCGATGAATTCATGCCGATGAGCCGAACGAAACGGCGCGGTGAAGCCGCCAAGGCGCTTGCGGGCATCCAGGCCACGGAAACGCAGGCCTCAAGCCCGTCATCTTGTTTCAGGCTGTCCAGCGTCGCATCGAGCGACCCCGATGGTCCAGCCAGCAGAGCCTTGCGCCAGATCGTTAGGGAGCGACCTGACAGAAAGGCTGCGCCGATCTCGTCGGCTGCCGGATGTCCCTTCGCCAACAAATCAATGATGCCACGCAAGGTCGGCGTATGATCCGTCGCGTCGGGCCAGTCGTCGGCGGTCAGCCGGTCCAGCAAGCGTTGCCAAGATCCCGGCGAAGCCAGCGGCGCGTCGGTCGGCAGGACCCGCAGCCAGCCCTGCGGCAAGCCGCCAAACGGTCCGGTTTCCGAACCGCACAACGCTGCGAGCCGACGCATCCGGGTCTGCGAGAAGCCGCGAATGAGGAGATCCGCGAGCGCCGCAGCCGCCTGACCGTCCCGGGTTGTCGTGACCTTGATGCCGTGGACGAAATGAAGATCCATGTTTGCATCGGCGCGCAGGGCGAGGAGATGATCGTCATAGTCACCGGTCGATGCGGCCGCGATCGCGATGTCGGCGGGCCCCGCTTCGCCTGAAGCCATCAGGCCCCGCGCCCATCGAATGGCCTCGATCGCCTCGTGATAGGCAGTCGCGGCGCTGACCGTGCTGATTGCCGGAGCGGTCGCGTCTGCCCGGTCGATCGTGACGTCGAAGGCTTCCAGCCACGGCGGGGTCGGACGGGGGCCGGCTGTCCAGCGCACCGGGGTATGTGCGGTGAGTTCCTGCAGGAGCGGACGCCAGCACGGCGAAAGCTCGGTGATGCCGACAATCTCGACCGGACCCAAAACCGCCGGAGCGTGAGTGATCCGCCCCAAGGCGCGGTTCACGAGATCGGTGGGAGGCATCATGCCCGGCGGCAACTGGGCGAGAACCGCAGCTTCGAGGCGTGCGATCGAGTCGAGCCGAGGATGATCCCCGGCGCGAGCGGCCAGATCGATACCCGCCCGCCACGCCTTGTGGAGGGTGTCGGCCGCCGCATCGACCATGCCGGGAAGCAGCTTGATGCTTTCCAGCTCTCCGAGCGCTGTGTCCGGCAGCACGGCCTGGATCGCCGTTCGCAAACACTCGTCATCGATCGGGCGGGCGAAGCCGCCGGCCAGACGGACCGCGAGTTGTTCAAATGACATGATCTGAACGCCGTGTCGGCGTTGGCGCGCCGCGTCGAGGCGCAGCTCGCGCATCGCCAAACGGCCATGGGCGACGATGGTCCGCCGGTTGGAAAGGGTGGTCATCGTCGTTCTCCCTGACTTACTTCTTGTTCGGGCGCTGCGTCAGCGCCGAAGCCGCCGCCGATTTTGCCGCCGCGCTCGACTTGGGGTCGCGCAGCACCTGCGATGCCGCAGTCGCGGCTTTCTTGCTCGTTACTTCATTCTTCGAGGGGGTCTTGGCCATGTGGTCCTCCTGTTGCCCGGCACGGTTTCGCTTGACGCGACTCCGTGATGAGAATAGAAACTACACACGTCGTGCAGATGTGTCCATATAGTTTTTATCTGCATCCGGTTTAGAGGAAGATTCGGATGGCGGAAAGCCTGACGACATTGAAGTGGGGCGTTGAGCGTCGGCTCGAGTTCATCGAGTTCCGCCTGTTCTGGGAGGGCGGGGTCAATCGTTCGGACATCATCGAGATGTTCGACGTCTCCGTGCCGCAAGCGTCGAAGGATCTGACGCTCTACCAAGAGCGAGCGCCAAACAATGCCCTCTACGACAAGAGCGCCAAGCGGTATGTCGCGAGCGAGCATTTCGAACCCCATTTCCTCAAGCCCGATCCCGACGGCTATCTGTCGCGCCTGCGGTCGGTCGCTGAAGGACTGATCGATCTATCGGAATCCTGGATCACCCAGGTTCCTGACACTGACATCGCCTTGACACCCCGGAGAGATATCAACGCGTCCGTGCTGCGCACGGTCCTCAGCGCTGTGCGCGATCACCGGTCGGTGGAGGTTCACTATCAGTCGATGAGCAAGGATCGGCCCGATCCGATCTGGCGACGGATCACACCCCACGCTTTCGGCTATGACGGTTTCCGCTGGCACGTTCGCGGCTATTGTCACGTCACCGACAAGTTCAAAGACTTTCTTTTGCCCCGAATCCTCGACATAGGTGACCTCGGCGAACCAGGCCCTTCGGCCGAGCAAGACGCGCTTTGGCAGGAGCGTTTTTCCGTTGAGATAGGCCCTCATCCCGATCTGACCGAAAGCCAGAAGGCGGTCGTCGCGAAAGATTACGGGATGACCAGCGGCTCGGTCGTCCTGACGGTCCGCTATGCAATGCTGTTCTATGTGCTGAAACGTCTCGGCCTTCTTGGCGACGCCGTCCAACTGCCCGCTCGCAGCCAGCATATCGTTGTCGTCAACAGGCATGAGACCGTCGCGGCCCTAGAGAAAGCGGAGTTCGCGCCGTGAGTTCTGGCAGATTTCCGCAGAAGTCAAAGTATCGGATGTCCTTCAGTGTGGGCGGGTTGATGCTCAATGAGAGCCTCATGATTGCCCAGTCTTATCAACCCGGAGAAAGCTGGGCGTCTGCGCGTGAGCGCTTGCTGGCTCAAGGTGCTTCTTCCTTGCCCAAATTGGCGTCGCAAACCCGCGCACTTCGGGAAGTGTACGACCGCATAGGTCATCTATCCGAATTTGAGCGCCATTACGTGTCGGCCGAGGCTGACCGCGCTGAGCAGCAGGCGATGATATGGCTGGCGATCTGCCGGACCTATAGTTTTGTCTATGAGTTCGCTGTCGAAGTGATCAGCGAGCGCTACCAATCCTGGCGGCTTGACCTGCGTCATGAGGTTTTTGATCGCTTTCTCGCGGAGAAAGCTGAACGCGATACAGGCCTCGCGGAGCTTTCATCATCAACCTGCGCGAAATTGCGTCAGGTATTGTTTCGGATTTTGCGCGAAACCAGTTTGATAAGCGTCGAGGGTAGAATTCAGGCGATTTGGTTGTCGGGGCGCATGAAGCGGCTGATTGAGGAGAATAATCCGGCGGATCTGCGGATCTTTCCCGGAAATGGGGGGTAGTTGTGAGCACGAGAACTGATCGGCGCGCCCGTGCCGAGCACCTATTCAGAGTGATTTCCAGTGACCGGTTCTTGCAAAAGCAGGGACTGGGCAACGAGGTTCCCTTTTTCATCTGCGCTTTTGATGCCGAAGACGGGCTGAGTCTGGGGGACGATCGCGAGGACCTGATCGCCAAGTTGGGGCACGCCGGTGTTCGCGTACTTGATATTGACCTCTACGACCTTTCACTCAGGATTCTCGAGGATCGGGGAATCTTTGAGCAGATTCTTGAGGTTGAAGCCGAGACGGAGAAGGCGGAGCTCAAGGAACTCTTGCAAGGCGTTCTGGACCCGCAGGCGCATCTCATTCCGGAGATCGCAAGCCAGATCGAAGAAATTCCACATGATGTGATCTTTGTGTCAGGCGTCGGTGAGGTTTACCCCTTCCTGCGTTCGCACAACGTGCTCAACAACTTGCAAAGCACCGCGAAGGATCGGCCGACGATCATGTTCTTTCCGGGAAAGTATACCCATGCGTTGGCGACAGGGGCCTCACTGGAATTGTTCGGCGTGCTGCACGACGACAAATACTACCGCGCGTTCAATATCATGAATTACGAGGTCTGACCGATGGCTAATCTTCTGCGTGATATCTTTGCCAAACCGGTCGACCGTTCGATCGATGGGGTCATCAAGGCTGATGACATGGGCAGCCTCCTGACCGAGCTCGATGAATATGTCATCACCAACGAGATCGGCGCCCGGCTGGAGCAATTCCTCGACGCCTACAACAATTACGATACCGCGAATGGCGTGTGGATTTCCGGCTTCTTCGGATCAGGTAAATCTCACCTGCTGAAGATGCTCGCTCTTTTGCTGGAGAACGACGAGGTCGAAGGGCAGCGCGCCATCGAAATCTTTGAACGCAAGCTCGCGGGTAACCCGATGCTGGCGGGGGCGTTGCGTAAGGCGGTTTCTATCCCTTCGCGGTCGATATTGTTCAATATCGACCAGAAGGCGGATGTGATCTCGAAGACGGATGTCGATGCTCTTCTGGCCGTATTCCAGAAAGTCTTTGACGAGATGTGCGGCTATTATGGCAAGCTTCCGCATATCGCACAGTTCGAGCGTGATCTGGATAGTCGCGGCAAGCTTGATCCCTTCAAAGCGGCTTTTGCGCAGTCTTCTGGCAAGCCTTGGGAGCGTGGGCGCGAACAGGCGCTGATGGAAGGCAAGCACATTGCTGCGGCTTTTGCGCAGGTCACGGGCGATGAGGCCAAGGATATTCTTGGCCAGTATCGCAAGGATACGAAGGTCTCGATTGAGGATTTTGCCAATATGGTGAAGTCGTGGATCGATGCGCAGGGGCCAAAGTTCCGGCTGAATTTCTTCGTCGATGAGGTGGGGCAGTTTATCGCCGACAACGTCAAACTGATGACGAACCTGCAGACCATTGCCGAAAGCCTGAACACGAAGTGCAAGGGGCAAGCCTGGATTGTTGTCACCGCCCAGCAGGACATGGGTTCGGTTATCGGCGATTTGACGGCGCAGCAGGAGAATGACTTCTCTAAAATCCAGGCGCGCTTCGCCAACCGGATGCCGCTGAACTCTCAGGATGTGGCCGAAGTCATCCAGCGCCGTCTGCTGGCCAAGACCGAGGCTGGCCAGATCACCCTTGGCAATCTTTACGATGCTGAGGAGAACAACCTCCGCACCTTGTTCGATTTTGGCGATAATTCGTTCAAGTTCAAAAACTTCTCCGGAAAGGAGCAGTTCGTCGCGAGCTACCCGTTTCCGAACTACCAGTATGATCTGTTCCAGCGTGCGATCATGGGTCTCTCGCAGCATAATGCATTCGAGGGCAAGCACAGCTCGGTCGGCGAACGCTCAATGCTGGGGGTGTTTCAGGAGGTCGCAAAGCGGTTGGCTGATACGCCGGTCGGCGGCCTTGCGACCTTTGATTTGATGTTCGAGGGGATCCGTACCGCTCTGAAATCATCGGTTCAGCAGTCAATCCATCTGGCGGAAGCGAACCATCGAGGCGAGGATTTCGCTCTACGGGTGCTTAAGGTGCTGTTCCTTGTGAAATACGTGAAGGAATTCAAACCGACCGCCCGTAATATCTCGATCCTCATGTTGTCCCGGTTCGAGGCGGACCAGACCGAGCAGCGCCGCAATATCGAAGAGGCTTTGTCGCTTCTGGAACGCCAGACGCTGATCCAGCGCAATGGCGAAGTCTATGAATTCCTCACGAATGAGGAAAAGGACGTCGAGGCCGAGATCAAGGCAATTGCCGTTGATACCGCCGAGATCGAACGTCGGCTCGACGAGCTCGCTTTCAGTGCGATCCTGCGTCACGGCAAGATCAAGCATGCTGGCACAGGGGTCGACTATGCCTTTACCCGCAAGCTCGACGGGCACAGCCTGAACAAGGAATATGAGCTGGCGGTGAATATCGTCTCGCCCTTCAGCGACGAGTCCGACACTCCGGATGTGGTTCGTTCGAACAGCATGGCAAGCGATGAGATGGTTGTTATGCTGGGGCGGGATGTGCGCTTTACCCGCGATCTTATCCTGGGGCTCCAAACCGAAAAATTTGCCAAGCAGGCTAACAGCGGGGATGCTCAACCCGGTCGCGATCGTATCATTGCGGAAAAGCGTGACCAGAATACGCGGCGTGAAAAGGACCTGGTGCAGCGGCTCCGCAATCTGATCGCAAATGCGCGGCTGTTCGTGCGCGGAGCCGAGCTGGAAATCGGGGGGGAAGACCCGCAAGAGCGGCTGGTCAGAGGTTTCCAGACCTTGGTGGACAAGGTCTATACTAGCCTGCCGGTTTTGCGCGGGGCCACTTACGCCGAAGCCGATCTTGCCCGCGCAGGCAAAACTGATGGCGAACTTTTCGGTGGCGAAGGCAGCGGTTTGACCGAAGCCGAACAGGATGTGCTGAACCACGCTCAGGCCCAGATGCGTCTTGGAACGCGGGTTTCGGCCAAGGCCTTGGTCGAAAAGTTCGGCGCAAAACCTTATGGTTGGCCGGCCATTGCGGTTCTGTGCCTGACCGCGAGCCTTGTCGCGCGCGGCAAGCTCGAGGCGCGGTCCGAAAGCGCCCTGCTGGAAGGGGAAGCGCTGGTGCAGGGGCTGCGCAACAGCCACGCCCTTGGCAATATTCTCCTCTCGCCGCAGATTGAGTTCACCGCTCCTCAAGTTCGTAAATCGCGCGAACTGTTCCAGGAGCTGTTCGATCTACCCGCCTCGGGGAATGACGCGCGCAGTCTTGGTGCGGAGTGGCAGGCGCAGTCGCGCAAGCTGACCAGCGAACTCGAGGGGCTTGGCCGGCAGGCGACTGGCTACCCGTTTGTTGCAGCTCTCGATCCCTTGCGGATCCTGCTCGACAGCATGCGCGATCAGCCGCCGAACTGGTTCATTACTGGCCCGGTGGGGCAGGAAGACCAGCTTCTGGATGCGAAGGAAGATATCCTCGACAAGGTCCGCAGCTTCATGTCGGGGCCGCAAAAGGGCATCTATGATGAGGCGCGTGCATTCCTGACCGCGCAGGAGCAGAACCTTGCCTATGCCGAAAATCCTGCTGCCGACACGTTGCGCCAGGTTCTTGCCGATCCGCAGTGCTTCAAGGGCACTGCAATTCAGGAATTGAAGGCGGATTTCTACGACCTGAAAGAACGCATCGAACAAACGGTTCTGGCGGAGCGCAACGCCGTCATCGCCGCAATTGACGAGGTGGCTGAAAAAATCGCCCAGACCTCTGAATTTCGTGCGCTACAGCCCGAGCAGCAGGGACAAATCCGCGAAGGGCTTGCCGCGCAGAAATCCGGCCTTGCCTCACAAAGCCTGATCCCGGCCTTGCGCAATCGGGCGACCGAGGTGCGGTCAAACCTTCTGGCCGATACGCTGACTCGGATCGCCGAACTGACGCCCGCACCAGCACCAACACCCGCGACCCAGCCCGAACCTGCGGGTGGTGTGGCCGAAGGTCCGTCTGCCCCATATGTGCCGCCAGCACCTATGAAACCGCAATATATCAAGGCGCAGTCGATCACCGTCCCCTTCGCGAAAACCTATCTCGAAGATGAGGACGATGTGACCAGCTACCTTGATGTGATGAAAAAGACCCTGCTGGCTGAGATCGGCGCGGGCAAGAAAGTGATTGTCTGATGGATACCAATGCCCTGAAGAAATTTGCGCAAAGCGCGCGCAACTTGCTGATCGATCAGGTTACTGCCCGGCTGGACATGGTGCTGGCCGAAGGCGCAGCGGCTCGCCGTGAACATCCCGAGGCGATTGGCAGGCTGGAAGCGGCAGCCAAGAGTAACCGCCAACAGGTGATCGAGCAGGCGGCTTACACCTGGTTCAACCGCTTCACCGCTCTGCGCTTCATGGATGCAACCGGTCTGACCAACCCGCGCGTCGTATCGCCCGCAGACGGCGCCACCCGGCCCGAGATTCTGGCCGAGGCGATGGCGGGTAACCTGCCGGATCGCGCGCGCGCCGAGATAGCCGAATATCTGAACGGCACCCGCCCCGCCCATGACGGGCAGGCGGAGGCCTATCGGCTGCTGCTGATCCATGCCTGCAACGAATGGCACGGCCAGATGCCCTATATGTTTGAGCGTGCCGATATGCTCGACCGGGCCGAGGATTATACCGAACTGCTGATGCCCGATGATCTTCTGGCGCCGGACAGCATCCTCGCCCGCCTGCGCGGCGTGATGACCGAGGACGCCTGCCAGGATGTCGAGATTATCGGCTGGCTCTATCAGTTCTACATCAGCGAGAAGAAGGATCAGGTCTTCGCCGGGCTAAAGAAGAACATCAAGATCACGGCGGAAAACATCCCCGCCGCGACGCAGCTGTTCACTCCGCACTGGATCGTCCGCTATCTGGTGGAAAACTCGCTGGGGCGGCTGTGGCTGCTGAACCGCCCGCAATCAAAACTCGCCGCGCAGATGGACTATTACATCGCGCCGGAAGAGCCCGAGACGGACTTTCTGCGGATCGAGCGGCCCGAGGATATCCGCATCTGCGATCCGGCCTGTGGCTCTGGCCATATGCTGACCTACGCCTTTGATCTGCTCTACGCGATCTATGAGGAAGAGGGGTATGAGGCCGCCACGATCCCGGCGCTGATCCTGACGCACAACCTGACGGGGATCGAGATTGACGACCGGGCCGGGGCGCTGGCGGCATTCGCGCTGTCGATGAAGGTGGCGGCAAAGCTGGGGCGGCGGCGGTTCCTGCGGACGGACGCAAAGCCTGACATCGTCGTGCTGCAGGATGTGCGCTTGACCTCCGCCGAGATGCACGACGTGGCCGTCGTGGTGGGTAAGGATCTGCTCACCGATGAATTGCGCGAGACGCTGGGGCAGTTCGAGCAGGCAAAGAACTTCGGTTCGCTGATCGTGCCGAAGCTGCGCGACCCTGCCGAGACGCTGCGGGTGGTCGAAGCGCGGGATTTTGGCGGCGACCTGCTGCTGAAGGAGGTGCAGGCGCGCGTCGTCGCGGTGCTGCGCATGGCTGAGGCGCTGTCGCCGAAGTATCATGTGGTGGTCGCGAACCCGCCGTATGCTGGGTCGAAGGGACTTAACCCCGAGCTTCAAGATTTATTGAAAGGCAAATATGCGGATTGCAAAGCCGATCTTTTTGCAGCGTTTATCCAACGCGGACTGAGTTTGGTTTCACCAAGAGCATTCTCTGCCATGGTGACCATGGAGAGTTGGATGTTCTTGTCTTCATACGAGAAATTGAGACTTTCTATACTTGAAAACAGGACGATTTCGAACATGCTTCACATGCCTTATCTCGGAAAAGGTGGGACGAGCATGGGGATAAGTTTCGGAACAACCGCTTTCGTTGCTGAGAAACGCAAATCCCCAGACGAGAAAGGCAACTTCCAATGCGTCCGCTATTATGAAACCGATGATCTTGGTGTGCCACTCAGCTTCCCAACTCTCAACGAGAGATCGGGCAAAGCATCTTCAGCAGACTTCACATCTATTCCTGGTGGACCTCTGGCCTATTGGGCGAATGGGAAGACGCGGCAGGCATTTGCGGCGGGTCAATCATTCAAAGAGTTTGCCAATCCGAGAGTCGGTATGCAGACGGCAAATAATGACTACTTTCTCCGCTCTTGGTGGGAGGTGTCGCTTAACGATTGCTCTTTCTTCTCCAAAAGCAAGAAATGGATTCCTTATTCCAAAGGTGGAGAATATCGCAGGTGGTGGGGAAACAATGAGCACATCCTATTTTTTGACGCTGACGGGGGGCGCCTAAAGGCTCAGAAAAATGCCACTTTGCCCGACTTGAGCACATATGAGCGGGAACGTTGCACGTGGTCGGATCTGGGAGGGAATAGCAAGTTTGGAGTCCGGAAGGCTCCATCGTGCTCGTTCTACGACATCAAAGGTCATTCCTTCTTCCCGTCCGTGGATGGCTCGTTAAGTTACTCAAATTCAAATGTTTTCTCTTATTTTTTGAGTTTTGTTTGTAGTGGTATGAATTTTCAAGTTGGTGATGTTGGAAAGGCTCCTGCACCCGAAGGCGATGCGGTCTATTCGGCATCGAAACACGAAGGGCGGCTTGTAAATCTCTCCAAATCGGATTGGGACGCTTACGAAGCCTCTTGGGATTTCACCACGCTCCCGCTGCTTTCGCCCGATAACCGGACCGATACGCTCGCTGCCACGTATGCCAATCTCCGCGCCCATTGGCAGGGCGTGACGGACGAGATGCAGCGGTTAGAGGAGGAAAATAACCGCACCTTCATTAAGGCCTATGGATTGCAGGAAGAGTTGGCACCTGAGGTGCCGGTCGAGGAAATCACTCTGACTTGCAACCCGGCTTATTCACTCAAGGCAGCAAAAACCGATGAAGAACGCGAGGCGGCGCTACGCGGTCGCACGATAGAGGAGTTTCTCCACTACGCTGTGGGCTGCATGTTCGGCCGCTACAGTCTCGACGCGCCGGGCCTGATCCTCGCCAACCAGGGCGAAGGGAATGAGGATTACCTTGCCCGCGTGCCGGAGCCGACCTTCGCCCCCGACCGCGACAATGTGATCCCGGTGCTGGATGCTGACTGGTTCGCCGATGACATCGTCACCCGTATCCGCGAGTTCCTGCGCGTGACCTTTGGCGAGGCGAAGTTCCGTGAAAACCTTACCTTCATCGAAAAGGCGCTCGGCAAGGATCTGCGCAAATGGTTCACGAAGGACTTCTTCGACTACCATGTCCGCCGCTACAAGAAGCGCCCGATCTACTGGATGTTCTCCAGCCCCAAAGGCAGCTTCAACGCGCTGATCTATATGCACCGCTACCGGCCCGACTCCGTCTCGGTCGTGCTGAACCAGTATCTGCGTGAGTTCATCCACAAGCTGGAGGTGGAGCGCGCCCGGCTGGAAAAGCTGGCCGCCGACCCGACCGCCACGCAAGGCCAGAGCACGAAGGCACAAAAGGATATCGGCGCAGTGATCAAGCAGATTGCCGAGTTGACCGAATGGGAACGCGAAGTTGTCTATCCGATGGCGCAACAGAAAATCGCCATTGATCTGGATGACGGGGTGAAGCGCAACTATCTGCTGTTCGCTGGTGCTCTAAAGCCGATCAAGGGGCTGGACGCTGCGGATGACTGACCGCATCACCGCCGGCCTGATGCGGCTCTATGAGGATCAGGGGCATCGCATCGTCTTCTGGTATGACGCTGCCCGTGGTCTGCGCGCGGTATTCGAAGCGGTGGACCTGCCCGGCGTGACCAAGGTAGAGATCGTCAACAACGAATTCGGCTTGAAATACCGCATGCTGCGGGAGGAGCCGAAGGCCCGGTTTCTGGTCTATAAGGACGGCCCGGAGCCGCCGATGCCTGAGAACTGGCTGCTGGATGTGCAACTGGCAACAGCAGTCTTCCGCGCCGATCAGGCGGCGATATGGGTGGCGGATCTGGGCATCCCGGCGAAATACGAAGCGGCCGTGCGCGACCATGCCGAGTTCTACCGTTCCGGCAAACGGCTGGAAGCGCTGCGCGCCACCGAGCGCGAACGCCCTTCGCAGAGCGCGAATGATGTTCGCCGCAAGATGCTGGCCGTCTGCGCCGGCGCGGATGGCGATCTAGATACTGTGATCGAGGCGTTGCTGGCCGAGCTGGCCGAAGACCGCGATGATGCCCTGCGATTGATCGATCGGGTCGGCCTGGCGGAGTTCTTCTGGAAGGAAGTGGCCACGCGTTATGGTTACGCGGCTTCCGAACCGGATTTCCAAGACTTCGCCATTACGCTGTTTTCCAGTGCCTGGGCGCGCGCGATGGGGGAGGCGGCGGATCTGAATACCGATGCCGCGCTGATGTTCCGTCGCTGGAGCGCTTCGCGCCGGTGGGGCGAGGCGTTCGAGAAGCTCTCGGGCGATTATCAGGATGTGCTGAAGATCCGAGACGACCTGGCTCCACGTGATTTCCGCAAGCTGATGCCGCATGACCATTTCGAAGAGGTGGATCGGCGGATCGTCATTGCCATCGTTGAGGGGTTGGCCCAGCAGAGCTTGGCCGCGACAGATGTGCTGAAATGGGTACGCGATCGGCGTCAGAGCCATTGGTATGGCCGTTACGCGGATGTCTATCAGGCCATAGGTTACGCCACCGAGTTTCAGCAGGCGTTGGCCGAAGCCGACCTGACCATGACCAGCATGTCCGATGGCGTGAAACGCTATTCCGCAAGCTGGTTTCGTCTGGACCAGCTTTATCGCAAGTTTATCTATCACATGCAGAAAAGCGGGCAGTCAGGGCTGTTGTCCGCGCTCTATGAGGCGGTCGAGAACCGCTACACCACGAATTTCGTGCTGAAGCTGAACGATGCCTGGCAGGATCAAGTTGCCCGCCTGCCGGATTGGGCAGTGCCGGGCTTCCCGCGTCAGGTGGATTTCTATCGGGAACAGGCTGCGGAATACCGCCGCAAGGACCAAAAAGTCGTCGTCATCATCTCAGATGCGCTGCGCTATGAGGTCGCCGAAGAGGCGTTGCGGGAGATCCGCAAGCTCAACCGGTTTGATGCCGAGCTGACGCCGATGATCGGTGCTTTGCCCAGCTATACTCAACTTGGCATGGCGGCGCTCTTGCCGCACCGGCAACTGGCCATCCGCGATGACAATGATCTGGTGCTGCTGGACGGTGAAAGCACCATGGGTGCTGCCGCTCGTGAAAAGGCGCTGCTGGCGGGCCGGGCCGGAGATCGGGCGAAGGTTTTGGCGGCGAAAGATTACATGAATCTCGCGACCTCAGAGGGCAAGGACCTCTTCCGGGATCATGACATCCTCTACCTTTACCACAATCAGATCGACGCGATTGGCGACAAGCTCGCCACCGAAGAGAATGTGCCTGCGGCGGCGGAGGCCGCCATCGAGGATCTCGTGAAGCTGGTGCGCAAGCTGACCTCGGCCAATTTCTCGAACATTCTGATCACCGCCGATCATGGGTTCCTGTGGCAACACAAGGCTTTGGAAGAAAGCGGTTTTGCGCTGAGTGAGCCGGAAGGCGATATCGTCACACGAAATCGGCGCTATGTGATCGGGCGAGGCCTTAGCAGCGGCGGTGGTATGAAGAAGTTCACCGCCGCGCAGCTTGGCTTGGGTGGTGATCAGGACATCCTGATCCCGAACTCGATCAATCGTCTGCGCGTGAAAGGATCAGGCAGCCGCTTTGTCCATGGCGGAGCGAGCTTGCAGGAGATCGTCCTGCCGGTTCTGCGTGTGGGCAAGCAGCGCAAGGAAGATATCGGGCAGGTGTCGGTGCAGATCATTCCTCCGGCCCGCGCCCAGATCACGACAGGTCAGATCCAGATCACATTCTATCAGGCGGAGCCGGTTACCGAGAAACAGCAGCCCTTGCAGGTCTATGCCGCAATCTTTGCCGGTGATGAAACTCTCATCTCTGACGAAGCCGAGCTGGAATTCGATTTCGTGTCCGAGAACCCGCGCGAGCGCGAGCTACCGCGGGGTTTCCTGCTATCTCGCTCTGCAGACGCCTATAACAATCAGACGGTCTTCCTGAAGCTGCGGACGCGCATCGGCAAGACCAGCCGTTTCGAAGATCACGCTTCACAACCATTGTTGCTGAAACGCGGGATCAGCACAGATTTCGATTTCTGAGGTGACGATGTCGACCCTTGATGACAAGATCAACGAGCATTTTGCCGGTTTCGTGGTCCGCAAAGACCTGGTGAAGGCCGTGAAGGGCAATGCCATTGTCCCCACCTATGTGCTGGAATATCTGCTCGGCCAATATTGCGCCACCGATGATGAAGCCTCGATTGCGACAGGCATCGAGACCGTCAAGGATATCCTGCGCAAACATTACGTCCATCGTTCTGAAGCAGGGCTGGTCCAGTCGACGATCAAGGAGCGCGGTCGCTACAAGGTTATCGATCAGGTCAGCGTGGCGTTGAATGAAAAGACCGATGCCTATGAGGCGGTGTTCGAAAATCTTGGGATCAAACGGGTTGCGATCGACAGCGCCACGGTCAAGGCGCACCCGAAACTGCTGGTTACCGGGATCTGGTGCATCGCCGAGGTGCAGTACGAGTTTTCGGAAGAGAGCCGGATATCTCCCTGGATCATCGACACGCTGAAGCCGATCCAGATCGCCCGCGTTGACTATGACGGGTATCGCGAGACGCGTGACAAATTCACCACCGAGGAATGGATTGATCTACTGATGCAGAGCATCGGCTTTGATCCGTCTCTGTTCGGGCGCCGGTCGAAACTTTTGCAGTTGCTGCGACTGATCCCCTTCGTCGAACGCAACTACAACCTCATTGAACTTGGCCCCAAGGGGACGGGCAAATCGCATATTTATTCCGAGTTTTCCCCCCATGGCCAGTTGATCTCCGGGGGCGAAGTCACGATCCCCAAGCTCTTCGTGAACAACTCCAATGGGCGGATTGGCTTGGTTGGCTATTGGGATGTAGTTGCTTTTGACGAATTTGCTGGTCGCGAGAAGACTGCCAACAAGGCGCTTGTCGATATCATGAAGAACTACATGGCGAACAAGCAGTTCTCGCGCGGGGTAAATCCGATGGGCGCTGAGGCAAGTTTCGCCTTCGTTGGCAATACCGACCATAACGTCCCATGGATGCTGAAAAATACCGACCTGTTCGAGGCACTGCCGCCACAGTTCCACGACAGCGCCTTTATCGATCGATTGCATGCATATCTCCCCGGATGGGAGGTCGGCATCATTCGAGGCGATATGTTCACATCTGGCTATGGGTTTATCGTCGACTATCTCGCCGAAATCCTGCGTCACCTGCGTGCCGAGGACTTCTCGCATCGACCGGATCGCTACTTTACCGTGCCTGTTCAAACCCATATCCGGGACCGTGCAGCGATCAGCAAAACCATGTCGGGTCTGTTGAAGCTGATTTTCCCGAATGGAGGCGAGACGGAAGCGGAGGTCGAAGAGCTGCTGCGGTTTGCGATTGAATGCCGCAAGCGGGTGAAAGACCAGCTCCTACGGATCGATAGCACCTTTGAGAGCGCGGATTTCCATTACATTGCGTCGGATGGAGCAAAGCGAGCGGTCACCACGCTGGAGGAGGAAGAGTTTCCCCAGTTCTACCATCGGCAGTCCGCCGGGGATGTGGATGGCAGTGCGGATCAACCTGATATCGTGCCGGTTTTGGTGGAGTCGGCTTCACCGGCGGCTGCCTCCGCAGCGCCTGTTGTTGCCGCTGCTCCTGATTTTGTCCCAAAGCCCGGGCATGTAGTTTTCACGGAAAACCGCAAGGGCATCAGTTTCGACAAGATCTTCGGCCCCTGGACGGATGGAGCGTCGAGGATCGTCATCACCGATCCTTACATCCGCAAGTTCCATCAGGCACGCAATGTGATGGAACTGATTGAGATGCTGATCCGGCGCAAACTTCCCGAAGATCAGGTCGCTGTGCATCTGGTCACGGCTCCGGACGATGGAAACATTCAAGAGCAGCGGGAATGCCTGGACGGGATCGCCGAGGCCTGCACTGGCACGGGTGTTGATTTCACCTGGGCCTTCGACAAGGCCGGGACGCTACATGCCCGCGATATCAGCACGGATACGGGCTGGAAAATGGTTCTGGATCGCGGCTTGGATATCTTCCAACCAACGCCTCGTAAGATGAACGGCTTTTCGTTAGGAGAGCGGATGCAGGAGCATCGTATGGTCCGCAGCTTTTACGTGACCTATGTGGAAATGCCCTGATTTTGAGCGCGACTGAATTCTAGGCGATAGTGAGCAGGCGATAGGTGCGGGATGAGCCTTCAGGCTTCCCGGTTCTTTCAAAAATATCGACGCCGATAAGTTACTGAATTAACTGTCCGTCGTCAGAACATTTGGCGCAACTCAGTGCGCAAATTAGCGGGGTGTCGGCCTCGCCTGACCGGCCATTTTGGGTCTATTTTACGCCTCTTTTCGTCAAGCCTATTCCGGAAGATCGGCTTCGCGCAGCACGCGCATAACCTCGCGAAACACCCCTTCGAATGGCGGCAGATCGCTCATCTGTTGCTGCAGCCGACCCGTCCAGAGCGTGCCTAAACGCTTTTCCTTGGCGGCGATCGCGGCGGTCACGCCATTCGGCATGCGTTCGCGAAGGGCGAGCTTCTGGGTGAACTCGGCGAAATATTCCGCCGGACGAATGTCACGCTCATCGAGCAGATTCCAAAGGTCGTAGAGATCACGCGGCTCGGTGCGCGCCTTGTCCGACAGGGCTGCCAGCTTCTCGATGAATATCTCCGCCAGGCTGTAGGCCAGAATGGTCGGGCCCTCCGGCAGGTCGGAAAACTCCTCGAAGGTACGCAGGATCGGGCGCGCGGCCAGCGGAAAGCAGAACACCTCATTGATCGTGACATCGACTTTCACGTCGCTCCGCGCGGGCAGGGGGCCTTTGTAGCTCAGATAGAAGGTGTGGGTGTTCTGATGGCCGTGCCGGTCTGGCCGGTCGTAGGCCATGTTGATCCCTGACGCCGCCTCGACGATGGCAAAGATCTCGTCCAGGCCGGAGAGGATCGCGTCCAGTTCGATTGGCTTGATCAGCGAAAAATCGAGATCCTCGGAGAAGCGGTAATTCTCGAACCAGCAGCGGCGCAATGCCGTCCCGCCCTTGAAGGCGAGAAATTCGCGCAAAGGATGCTGGGCCAGACCGGTCAGGAACCAGGCCAGGCAATAGTCGCGTTCGATCACCGCCTCGGGCACGCGGCGGCCGCGAGGCTTGAGAAGGCCGTTGGCGATACGGGAGAGATCGCGCTGGGGAATCATCAACTGCTCCGGATCATATCGAGTTCGTCGGGCTCGACGTTGAGTCGGATGCGCCATCGGGCCAGCATCCGGCCCTCATTGGGAAACAGGGGATCGAGACGCTGATAGGTCGGCGTCAGCCGCGCGCGCAACGGCTCCAGTGCGGCTGCATCGGCCAGCCCGTAAAATTCCAGCAGATAGCCAAGGCGGCGGATGACCGCGCCAACGCCGAGACGAAGCGCATAGTCGATCATAAGTTCGACCCGCAGCGTGTCGCGCTTCATCCAGAGTCCCTTGGCGACCTCTGTGACGCCACCGACATATTGCGGATGGTCCAGACCATCGATGATGGTCCGCTCGGGATCGCTGACCCGGACCTGCTCTTCGGATGTAATCCAGATCTCGGTCAGGCCGAAGAAATCCTGCGGTTTGACGTCGACGAAGCGGAACTCATACCCGTGGATGTGCTGCGGGCGCAGGCGTTTGGCGCAGGAGACGACGATAGCCAATTGCGGTTGGGTGACCATGCGGTGCAGCTCGAGGGCGCTGCCGTGGGAGATGAAGTAGTCCGCGTCGCCAACCAGCGTTCTTGCGATGAGGTAAGGATCGCTCACATGCTCGGTGTCCCGGCCCCGCTCGAAAGGCACCAGATTGTATAGGCCAGGCTTGAGGCGCGTGACGATCCCGCGCGCTTCGGTGTTCGCAACCAGGCTGCGTGCCGATGACGGGCTCAGACCTGTGATCTCAGTGACATCCGCGAGCGAAAAGATCGGCTGACGGCGTTCGTTGAGTTCGACGATCAACTGGGCAGCCCGAGGTCCAAGCGTCTTGAGATTATATCCTTCGCGCAATTTGAGCCTCTGTGAGCGATGTCCGGCGCGTTCGATATAACGGTAATTATATTATATGGCAAGACTGTTGCGCTTTGCGGGACGGTTCGCGCGCATAGTATACATCAGGCAGGCTCGAGTTGCACCGCTTGTGGTTTTCAATCACGATAAATGTTCGGCAAAGCCGAACAAAGGTGGCGGTTCTTAAACCAGGAGCGATCGGCTTACCCATCTGCGCAGTGGCGATTGCGGCCCAAAGGACCCGATTCCCGATCACCGAGACCGGCTACGTTCTTGGGGCTTGGGCTCGCGACCCGGACGAGGGATGGGGGGTGTGGCTGGGTCACGGCCGCGGACCACATCCTGCCTGACGCTGGGGGCGGCATCCTTGACCATTGCCGGTCGGATGTTCCTTCCCGCCGCGATATGCGCATCAAGCTGTGTGCGGGCGACTGTCATCACCCGCGCAACCGCCTCGGGATTGTCGAACAAAGTCCGTCGGATCACCGCTTCCATCACGCGCATCTGGCTGTCGGCCGCGCGATCATTCGGCGTGGTGCCACGATCGCCGCGCCGCACACCCGGCCGCTCCAAACCACTGGCGTCGCTCTCGCGGCCCATCCCAGTTGAACCACGGACGACATCGACGTCGCGGGCTGCCAGGGGCGCAATCGTATTGCGGCTCGTTTCCCCGCGCCGCCGGTCGAGTTCCTGGAGGTCGCGATCGTTGGGCTTGTAGCCACGTACCTCCAGCCCCTTTTGGCTGGCCTCCATCCAGACCGATCGCCGAAATTCTTCCGATCCCGTGACGTGAATCCGATCCCAATTGCGGTGTTGTGCGATCGTCACCAGATCCTTGACAACCTCCTGGCTCTCCGTCGCCGTGACCAGACGCCGGCCCTGATCGCGAAACGCGGGATCCTTTGCTTGCGCCGTCGTGAAAAAGGCGGGTTCGCCCGACCATTTCGCCTTGTCGGCATAATAGCGCTTCCGCACGCTCTCCGGCACGTCGCCCGCCTCGAGGGAATGCACTTTGGGCGCACTTCGTGACGCACCGACAGCGCCGACATGGCCAGGTGCTTCGGTGGGCCCGTCCTTTGGTCCCCCGGGCGAGGACTTTTCTGGCGCAGCCGTCTTGCGCTGTTTGGCGTCGTCGAGGCCAACGCTGTTAGCACTCGTCCGGGCCGTACCGGATTGCTTGGAATCATTCTCTGCCATGGTCATACCTCTCGGTCGCAAATTCTGGAGATTGAGCACCGGCATCCACGGGCTCGAGAACGGCCCGGGCTGTCATCGCCGTGACAAAGGCGATAGCGGCCTGTTCGTCGCCGGGCGGTGGTAGATCCACCATGTCGCCAAGCACCAACATGTCATCGGTGATTTCGGCAAAGCCCGAGAACTCGTCACCGGTGAGCGCGCGCATGACAGGTTCCGCCCGCTCTGTGGGCGCAATCGCCTGACCGTCGCTCAACAAGGCGGCCTTCTTCGCGCTAAGTGCCTGTGCCAACGGATCACTGCTGCTCACCTCGCCTGCCAATTTGGCGGCCGATGACACGGCGTTGATCGCGATCGGACGGGGCGCGACCTTGGGTGGGTCGCTGATCCGGCTCGTGAAGCGCTTCGAGCGGAAATACTCGATCTTGCGGCCCCTGACGGGTGGAATGCCGCCGCGCATCAGCAGAAGGTCGCCCTTGGGCATCTGCATCAGTTCCTGCGGCATCATCAGCGCACGGCGCTGGTCTGATTCTGATATGCTGCGATTGGCGAGCAGGCCATGAATCGTCCGGCTCTTCGATTTGACGTTCATCGTGAAATAGCCAAGCCGCTCGGAGAGCTCGTTGGCGACCTTCAATTCCTTGGGCGTGAACACGATCTCCAGTCCGCAATTGGCGATGATCTCGTCGGTGACATCCACGCCATAGACGCCGCGGGGCTGGGACCGGCTCTGGATGACTGGCAGCAGGCGAAGCCCGTAGCCTGCGACATAGGAAAAGGCCGACGCGATGACCGGCGCCTTGCCGAGGCGGGCAAATTCGTCGAGCAAAATGAGCACCGGCACGCGGCCGCCGTTCTCGGGCAGTTCCCGCGTATTGAGATCGATCAGCTGCTGGAGAAAGAGGTTATAGACCGGAGCGATGCGGTCGATATTGTCGGGCGACACCCCAAGATAGATCGATATCCGTTCGCGCCGGACCTGACGCAGATCAAAATCGGTCTCCGACGTTGCGGCATCGACATAAGGGTTGAGCCAGAGATTGAGCTTCGATGTGATCGTCTGCTTGATGCCCGAAAATGTGTTGTCCGACGCGGAGGTAAAGTCGCTCAGCGCTGAGACACAGGCTTGGCTCAGCCGCTGGCCGCGGCGCTGGGCCTCTTCGACCACCTTGGGCAGTTCGACCTTGGGATCGCCCGTCGTCAATCGCCGATAGATTTCGCCGATCGTGAAGGGGCGGGCGGGATTGGCTGCGACGAGCGCGCCGACGCCGACAAAAGCGGCGCGCGCGGCCTCCGCCCAGAACGGATCAGCCTTTTCCGGTGCCGGAAACAGCATGCCGCCGATCTTCTGAAGTTCATTGATCACATCGGTGTCGTCGAGCCGGTCGATAAAGCTCAAGGGATTGTAGCGGGCGCTTCGCCCTTCAGGATCAAGCGGATCGAACAGATAGACCGCTTGGCCATGCCGCGCGCGAAAACCAGCGGTGATGTCCCAATTCTCGCGCTTCACGTCGAGCACCACCACCGAGTCTGCCCAGCTCAGGAGATTGGGGATCACAACGCCGACGCCCTTGCCGGCGCGCGTCGGCGCCTCGAGCAAGACATGTTCGGTGCCGCCGAAAACGAGATAGCGGCCGCCTTTCTGTCCGACGATGATCCCGCTGTTGCTGCGCAGATGTTCGCGG
This sequence comes from Sphingobium mellinum, assembly GCF_037860795.1. Lineage (NCBI taxonomy): Bacteria > Pseudomonadati > Pseudomonadota > Alphaproteobacteria > Sphingomonadales > Sphingobiaceae > Sphingobium > Sphingobium mellinum. Next base: position 99,287 of record NZ_JBANRK010000010.1, read on the forward strand.
CGGATTTCACTTTCACGCGCGAACCTGGCTTCGCCGTGGAGCGTGCGCCCTCGCTTCAGGATGATGAGCAGGATGACGAAAGCGATCGCGCCGCTGATCAGCGCGCCTCGCTTCAGCCACAGATGAAGCAGCGGATCGCCGCGATAATACCAGAGCCATGCGGGTATCGCCGAGATCTGCATCCGCGGGCCGATCTGGTTCAGGCCGACCAGTGCGACCAGCACCGCGCACAGGGCGCATGCCAAAAAGGTTGCCGCGAGAACCCCCGCGACGATTACGACCCTAGTGAGCGGTCGTGCGTCCGACAGGCGGGTCAAAATACACCTCCTCGACTTCGAATTTTCCGGCGCGCTTGCGCGTCTGGACGACGACGTCGACGAGCATGTGCAACAGCCCGCGGATGTCGTCGCGGGCCAGATCGCGCCCGCCTTCGGATTCCTTGACCAGCAACGTCAGCTGCTCGAACGCGCCCATCGCCGAGCCGGCATGGACGGTTGTGATCGAACCCGGGTGCCCCGAGTTGACGTTGCGCAGATAAAAGAAGGCGGTGCCGTCGCGCAGCTCCTGCAGGAGGATGCGATCGGGCCGCATGCGCAGCGCACTTTCGAGCAGCTGCTTGGGGCCGACCTTCGCCAGCCCCTGTCGCTCGCTCGAATAGACCATGTGCACGACGTTGCGATGCTCGACGACGAGCTCGCGCGTATCCTCGATCGTCAGCAGCCGTTCCTCGGGCGGGATCAGTTGGATCAGCGCCTTGGCGAAGGTGGTCTTGCCCGAGCCGGTCGCGCCGCTCACCAGGATGTTCTTACGGGCGGCAACGGCGGTCTTGAAGAACGCCGGCCAGTCAGCGGCATCGCGCTGCGCCACCAGCTGGGCATCGACCTCGCCGAGACCGTGGGAGGCCGAGCGTGTGCCAGCGAACAAACCTGTTTGCGCGAGTTGATCGATCGCGAGATTGACGCGCGAAGGCTTGCGCACCGTGAAGGATGGCGCGCCGGTCGGGGTTACCGAGGGTATGACGATCTGGCAGCGCTCGCCGCCTGGCAAAATGGTCGAGCAGATCGGGGTCTCGGCATTGACGTCCTGCCGGGTGAAGCTCGCGGCGGCGACGGCCAGCGTCGCGAGCCAGTCGCTGTCGAGTTCGGCGACGTTATGCCAATGCCAACCGCGATGATCTTCGATGCCGACTTCGCCGGGCTTGTTGATGACAAGCTCCGTCACCTCGACCGGCTCCAGCAGCGGCAGGATCGGCGCGAGATAATGGCGCAGGACGGCGGTATCGCTCATGGGTCAGCGCCGCAGCTCGAGATTGTAGACGTCGGCGAAGTTAAAGTCCTTGGCGACGAAGATGCCGACTTCCTCGCCCTGGTTCTTTTTCAGGACCGGACGGATGTTGATGCTGTTCTGGAGCGCGATGCTCGCCCCCTCGCTCGGCGTGCGCGTCGTGTTGTTGAAATTGTTGCTGCCGCCCGAGACCGACTGTCCGGCGATATAGGCGGCATCATCGACCAGCGAGAGCAACAGCGCGCTGCCGAAGCGCGCCCAGAAAAAGGTGTCCACGGACCCGGCGATGCCTGCGCGGCCAAGGGCGTCCGACCCCGGCGAAGCCAGGTCGATGCGCACGCCCTGCGGCGTGACGGCCCGGGTCCAGAGCACAAAGAGCCGGTTCTGCCCTTGCTGGATGCCGCCATGATATTCGCCGAGCACTTTGGTGCCCTTCTCCATCAGCACGACGCGGCCGTTCTCCGAATAGACGTCGCGCGGAATGAGGCAGGAGGTGTAACCTGGCTGCGCCGAATTCATGGCGGTCTGAAGAATGCAGGGGATCAGCGTGCCAGCGGTGACGAGATAGTTGCGATTGGGCAGCATCGAGGCGCGTGCCTCGCCAACGGCCGAACTCTGACGAAGCGCATCGAGCGCATTGGGCGCGCTGCGGACGGCCGGATCGGTCGAGCCGTCGCCAGCTGTGCCCGCATTGCCGGTGTCGGAGCCAGCCTCGTTAGAACCCGCTGGCGCTTGGAGCGCGTCGCGGCCGCCATAGGCGATCAATGTTGAACGACGCGCCTGATCGGCCAGGTTCTGGCGCGTGTTCTGCGGTGCCGCCGTTGGCTGCGCTCCGGGTTGTATTGCCGGTACGATCTGTCCATCGGGGCCAACGGTTGGCGGAGGATTGAGCACAGGCGCGTTGGGATCGGCGCCCACGGCGCCGAGCGGCTTGGGTTTTGCCGCGACAGCATCATATTTGACCGTTTCGCGTGCCGCGAGATCCGGCCGCTTGGCCATTGCCTCGGGCTTCCCCATCAAACTCGAGCCGGTCTTGCTTGGTCCCGAATTCACCCATAAAATGCCGAGCACCATCGCCGTCCCGGCGAAGATCAGGGCGGTATTCCGCTTTGCCGGCGTCATCCCACCGATCGGATCGATACCGCGCTCGCGGATGATTTCATCGCGTTCGGGTGTTGGGTCGCCTTGCGGGCGACGAGGGGCCTCGGCCGCAATCTCGTCCATCGCACTCACTCCTTCGGGTCTTGTATGGGGTCGGTACATAGAACGGACCCAGATATACGCTAAGGTTTCTCCGGACCTTCGACGGCGTGCATCTGGCGAAGGGGCCTGAGGGCCGGCGATGGCGCATCGGGGTCGGTCCAAAGATAATCGCCGGTGAGGTTGATGTGCTGCCATCCGAGCGGCGAAAGGTGTTGCAGCAGGTCCGGCGGGATCGACCGGCCGAGACTGGCAAGATGCATGCGGGCGGCTTGCATGTAGGCGTCGCCTCAAGGTTTGTGCGCCAGACAACGATTTGGCGGACATAATGGGAACAATGGCTATGCCACACGTTTGA
>NZ_JBANRK010000011.1:0-101857 GCF_037860795.1 Sphingobium mellinum
TGCATATCATCCGCGCTCATCTTCAATGGCCTGCTTTTACTCCGCCATCATGGCCTGGAATCCGACCGCCGTTGACACCCTCGACCTGATCGGCGTTGAACACCGGATAGGCCTTCAGAACCCGGCGCGCCTCGTCGCTCTTCTCGCCGGTATCGGGCGCTTCGACCTCCTTGGTGTAGCTCTTGTAGAAAATGGCGATGGTTGACTTCTCACCCTTGCGGACCTGGGCGCCGAGGGTTTTGGCCTGGTTGTAGGTCATCCAGTAAGGCGAGGCGTAGCCGCACATGTCGGCGACCATCCACAGCCAGAATACGTTCATGCCGCGATAGGGAATGCCGCAAGCGCGCAAGGGCCGCGACACGGGCACGCCGCGCCAGGGCTGCACCCACGGCTTGGTCCCGGCTTCGAGCCGGGCGATGATCTCTTGGGTGATGCGCGTCGCGGGCGACAATCCGCCGGGCGAGGGTTTGCGATAAGCCATGAGGTGTCTCCTGATGTGGTCTGCCGGCAGGTTCGCCGGTCAGCTCCGCTCAGCCTCGAGCTCCCTCCGCTCTCTTCCCAGGAAGGAAGCGGCCCCTTGGGCGAAGCCAAGGGACCGCTTCGGAGGGGCGAGTCGTCTACCTGTCAGGAGGAGGTCAGGCAGCCAGCTCGCGAGGGGTCTGATTGTCGTCGTTGGCGCCTTCGGCGCTCGCGACGGCCTCGCCGGTGGGCTCGGGGATCTGCTCATCGTCCGCTTCGACCTCGACGGTCGCTACACCTGCAAAGCGCATGACCTCGGGCACCCAGGCGAGCGCGCGTTCGCGCACCTCGACTTGGGTGATGTAGGTCCCGGCGAAGACGCGCTCGGCGCTCATCGCGAGATCACCCTTCTTGACCGAGGCGAACCGGCTCGACAGGTCCGGACCGCCGACCGCAGCCAACGCGTCGAGGATCACCGCCTTCGACACCCGGTCGAAGTAGTTCGCCGCGGTCGGGCGCCACCAGGCGGCCATGTCGATGCCGATCAGGGTGGCCAGATGATCGTGGAAGTCGATCCTGCGCTCGCCGGCCATGTTGAGACTTGCTTCCAAGGTGCGGCCGACGACGTGACCGAGCCAGGTGGCACGGGCTTCATCGGAAAGCGCCCGGAACCGGTCGAACCGCTCCGACACGTCCGCGCCGCCACGCCAGTTCTCGTCGAGGCTTGACTTGAACTCGGCGAGCGAGGCGCTCGCCGCGGCATCCTTTGCCTCAAACCCGATGATCGGGCCGGCAGGTGTGCCGCCCCGCAGTGTCGTTGCCGAACGCGCCCGGTAGTCGAGGGTATCGGCGTCGGCGAGCGTGAAGACCATAAGGTCGAGCGCGAGACCGGGATCGGACGCGACATGGAGCGCAAGGACGTCGCGGCGCTGCATCGCGAGTTCATCGACAAGGCGCTTCGACAGCGCCGCGCGGCGCTTGCCCTCCCCGGCTTCGCCCGACACGATCTCGACCACGTCATCGTTTCCGCCGTCGACCTCCCGTTCGCCGTAGAACACCGGCTGGAGCACCGGGGTGCCATCGCGCGACAGTACGAGGATCATCCCTGCCTCGGACTTGAGTTCGGACGCGATCACCGGCGGACGGGCCCGGATATCCTGACACTCGCGTTCGATCGCCTCGATCGCCGCTTCGGCCGCAGCCACGGCTTCCTCGGCACTGTCCTCATCTTCGAGGATCGCGGCATGTTCGTCATAGGAGTTGTCAAGTTCATCGAGCCGAGCGAGTTCGGCTTCGGTGAGTGGTGCGGGTTCGGCGGGGAGCCGGACCAAGCCCTCGATGAGGTCATGACTGGCGTAGGGATCGAGCGTCGGCTTGATCCACGCGAGGCCCTGTTCTTCGGCGAGGACTTTGGCCTGTTCCTCCATCTTCGCAGCGGCGAGTGTCTCCAGCAACGCAACATCGGCCCAGGCTTCGCTGTCCTCGTCATCGAACAGCTCGCGCTCGATCAGGCCACCGGCGACGATATAGGCATCGCGCCCAACGAGCCGAGCACGGGGGTCGCTGCCACGGACCGTGCCCGAGAGCACCATGCGGCGGATCGAGTCCGGGTTCGGGGCATAGTAGCCGGTCGAGACCTGCTCGAAGACCCGGGCCTGGATCGCCTGGTCCGAAGTGGCGCCGTATGCCTTGGCGAGGTCGAGCGTGATTTCGCCCGAAGCCAGCGCCTCGAACACGACCGGCGCGAGCTTGGCGAGTCGCAGGCGACCTTCGACGAAACGGACGGTTAGGCCGAAGCGGCGCGCCACATCCTCGATCGAAGCGCCTGCCTCGATCAGCGATGCGAAGGCCTGGGCCTCGTCGGCCGGATTCATCGCCAGACGGTGGAAGTTTTCCGCCAGGCTAGTCTCGATGGCACCTTCGGCGGTGTCTTCGAGCACGAGGCAGGTCACTTCGTTGTCCTTGGGCAGGACCTTGTCGTCCGCCAGCGCCAGCATCGCCTTGCGGCGGCGCTCGCCGGCCTCAACCTCGAACTTGCCCTTGGCGCCCGGGCGCACGATGAGGTTCTGCAGCAGCCCGCGGGCAGCAATGCTGGCCTTGAGCTCGGCGTCGGCCGCCGGGTCGTTATGGCGGCGGACATTTCGCGGCGAAGGAACCAGCTTGTTCAGCGGGATCGTCTTGATCATGGCACATACTCCCGATTGCGAGCCCTGCGCATCGACCATCGACGCCCAATCGGCTCAATCAGGGCAAAGCCCCCTCCCCTCTCCCCAGCCAATTTTGGGCCATTTGCCGACTGGCAGCTCTTGGAGTGACTCGCCCCGGCATACGGACAGAGCGCTTTCGCCTGTCATTTCTGTTTCGGCGTGAGCATATCGGCTTATGTATTTGACCGACGTAGGCTTCGAGATGGGGGCTGTTTGAGCTATGCGATCACTACCTCAATCCGATGCTGTGAAGGCCGGAATTGCAAAGGCGAGCGACCTGCTCGCGTGGATCGACCGAAAGCTTAACGGCATTGAGCTCAAAGGAGATCACCGGCACCGCATTCCCGCGCAGCTTTTCGACCTCTCGCTGGAGCACGCGGCGGGTATCCTCCGGCTGGTCGCCGACGCAAGCTACGCAAGCGCCTTTGCGCTGGTGCGATGCGAGTTCGAATGCTTCGTGCGCGGTGCCTGGCTACACTATCGCGCGACCGACGCTGAGATCGAGGAATTCGTTGAGAAGGACGAGATCAAGCCGAAGATGTGGAGATTGATCGAAGCACTCGAACAGGCCCCACCTTTCCAAGACAAACTCCTGTCGAGCGTCAAAGATAAGGCTTGGAAGCCGATGAATGGCTATACGCATGGTGGTATCCATCAGGTCAGCCGGCGTCTTCAGGGAAACTATATCGAGCCGTCCTTTGAGGATGAAGCGCTGCTCGAGGTCATCCAGTTCGCAGGCACGATGGCGTTAATCGCCTTCGGCGAGATAGCGATCATGGCTGGGCGAAGCGATCTTGTTGAAGAAGCTCAAGCGATGATGGACAGCGGTGCATCAACCGTTCTGACCACGCCACCGGCTGTCGCTTGACAAGCTGTGCGGAGGCAGGATCTCCGACTGCTCAGGGCAAATCTACGACGCGATAAACTGCGCCCGTCCCCGCATCGCGCACCAGATCGACGCGCGTCCCATCCCAGTGATAGTCGAGATGGCGCCCCTGGACGGGTTCGGACGCGCAGTCAGGGTAGAACAGTCCGACGCATTCCCCTCCGGGATGCCGGATGCTCGGATAGACCATGCCATCGGCCCCACCCGCCTTAAGGGCTGCCGCAAGCCTCTGGGATGCCACATAGCTGTCGGGATCAAGGGCTGGATTGGCGGGCTCGGTCCCTCTCAGGTCGTGCAGATCGGCACTGACCGAAAGGACGATCTCGCGGAATTGAGAGGTCCAACCGGGCTCTTCGGCGGTGCGGGCCATGAACCGGGCATGGTGATGGATGGTTTCGAAGAGAGCGGTTTCGAAGGCATTTCCGACATAGAGAACGCCATAGCTGCCATCGGTGAAGCGGCTTGGCCGGTCCGTGCTGACATGGGTGAACGGCGCCATCAGATAAGACGCACCGTTTCCGCCTACCCTCCGGTCCGCTGGCACAAGGTCCAGATTGCCGATGGTCGCCATGATCCGGGGATTGGTCTTTTGCTCTGCCGAGATCAGCAGCGGCCAGTCGGCGGGGTCGGCGATGTCCTCGAACAGGTCGATCGGCGGAAAGGCGCTGCGGAGGATCCGGACAGCGCCTTTCCACTCAACATGGGAAACAGGGCCTTGCTCTGGTTCCGTCACCAGCCACCGCGCTCGGCGTCGAGGTAGCGGCGCACGCGCATGATGTCGGTGAGTTCACCGCCGAGCATGACATCAAGTGCGCTCGATCCGGCGAAGGCGCTATTTCCTGCCTTGATCCAGGCATAACCGCGCTGGGCGTCCGAAAAGACGATCCGTAGCGCCTTGTGAATGCCCATCAGGTTGGAAAGGCGAGCCGCGCCATCACGCGAGACCCGGCCGGACCCTTCAGCCTTCCAGCGCCGATAGGAGCGCACCGGCATATCAAGCAGCGTCGCCGCCTGTTCGTCGGTAAGTTCCCACTTGCCAAAGAGGTTGAGAACCGCCCTGAACATAGCGGCAGCCTCGCCCTGGGTAATCGGATCCGGACGAAACGCCGGAGCAGCAGTATCAACGGGTTGCAAAGCCAGCATGGCAAGTCTCCATATGGCACTATATATTCCATTGGATGCCATTTGGCAATATGCTTCTTAGCTACTGGCCAAGCCGCGCGAGGATACCCGCAGCGCCTGTCGTCGGCACGAACAGCCGCGTCTGATAGCGGATGATCTCGGTAAAACAGCCTTGCACCTTGTACCAGTCAAGCCGCGCCGCCGACCAACCGGCAAGCTCGAGCCGCTGAGTCCCGTTGACCAGGCTGCGCTTGAGGGTGAGCCCCTCGCGGCCCTTGACCTGCATCGGCCGGCCACCGGTGAGCACAGCGTCGACAATCTGCTCGACCGAGAACGCATGTTCGTCCTCCAGACCCAAGGCCTGGCAGAGTTCGGGAACGCAGTGGAGTGGCACTTCGCGACCCAGTAGCGAGCGCCCGTCGCGAGCGGAGATCCGACTGACCCGAACGTAGTCGGAAGGGAGCTTGTCCCAGACCGGCAGCAGCAGCCCAGTCGCGAGATGCAGTCGTTCGCGCTTGTGGCTCGCAGCGGCTTCACCGACCTCAGCTTGCCAGAGGCGGCGAAACTCGGCGAAATCGACTGGCTCCCAGTTACTTTCCTCAAGCTGCTGGGCCGTCAGATGGCCGTGCTTCAAGGGCCGGACCAGTTCGAAGCGGGCAACCCGCGTGCCGTCGTCGGCAAGCAGGCTGCGTGCCGGAACCAATAGCCCGATCCGGCCCGAGCGGGCATTGCGTATTAACTGCTGGCGCTCGCCCGAGAGACCGTAGAGCTCTTCAAGCCGCCCGAGGCCCAAGGGCTTCAGCGCTCGGGCGATCTCGAGTTCGAGGAGGTGCGTGGTCGCGCCCGAGAGCGCATCGGTGCGCAGCAGGGTGTCGGCGAGCACCTCGAAGTGCTCGACCGCGATGGTCTCGACCCCGAGTTCGAGCGTGCCCGCCTGCCGGGCGGCATCGATCCGCGCTTCGACGAGTCCAAGGAATTCGTCGAAGATGCCGTTCTGCAGAGCGATCGGCAGCGCGAGTATGCGGTTGAGCCAGCGCTGGATCGTCGGCAGGTCGTCGACCATCGATCCGTCGAGGCCTTCGATCCTGAGTCCGGTCAGTTCCTCGAACCGCGCAAGGCTCACGGCGTCGAGCTTTCCGGTGAACAGCAAGCCGAACCAGCGGTGAAGCGCCTCCTTGGCATAGGAGCTTTCGAGATTGTCGGCGGGATCGAACAGGTTCTGCCCCCCAGTCTGGCGCTGACCGCGGGTTAGCGCGCCGAGGCTGTCGAGCCGTCGCGCTATGGTCGAGATAAACCGCCTCTCGCCGCGCACATCGGTGGTGACAGGACGGAACAGCGGCGCCGAGGCCTGGTTGGTGCGGTTGGTCCGCCCGAGTCCCTGGATGGCGGCATCGGCGCGCCAGCCCGGCTCAAGCAGGAAATGGACGCGGCGCGCCTGGTTCTTGGCGGCCAGGTCGGCATGATAGCTGCGCCCCGTGCCGCCGGCATCGGAGAACACTAGGACCCGCTTGGTCCCGTCCATGAACGCCTGTGTCTCGGCGACATTGGCACGGGGGCTACGGGATTGAAGCTGCTGGCGCCCATCGCGTCCGACGATCAGGCGCCGGGTTCGCCCGGTGACCTCGGCGACCAGCTCGACCCCGAACCGCTCGATGATCGCATCGAGCGCGGTGGCGATCGGCGGCAACGCGCAGAGTTGCTCGATCATTCGGTCGCGCGCGTCGAGCGCCGAGCGGCACAGCACCGGCGCACCGGCTTCGTCGACCATCGGCTCGGAGCGCGGATTGCCGTTCTCGTCCTTGAATACCGCCATCAACCGCACCGGAAAGCTCTTGGTGAGGTAGTCGATCACGTATTCGCGGGGAGAAAGGTCGATCTCAAGCGCTTCACGTTCGGCATCGGTAAGGTCGGCGAGGCGGCGATCAAGCATGGCCTCCGCAGTCGAGACGAGCTGCACCACCACGGCATTGCCTTCGGCAAGTGTCATATCGATTGCCGGCAGCAGGCTCGGCAACTTCATCGAGAGCAGCAATTGCGCAAAGAACCGCTGCTTGGTGCCCTCGAAGATCGACAGCGCCGCCGCCTTGGCCCCGGAGTTCAGGGTATCTCCGCTGTCGGCATCGACAATCCGGGTCGCCTCCAGAGCATCGCGCAGGTTGGCATGGATGATCGCCCAGGCTTCGGCATAGGCATCGTAGACCGCGATCTGGTCGACGGAGAGGCAATGTTCGAGGATCTCGTATTCGACCCCGGCGAACGACAGCGCTCGCGCGGTGTAGAGCCCTAGCGATTTGAGATCGCGAGCGACCAGTTCCATTGCGGCAATGCCGCCATCGCGGATGTCGGCGACGAAGGCCTCGCGGTTGGCGAAGGCGGTTTCCGGTCCCCAGAGGCCAAGCCGGGTCGCATAGGCGAGATTGTTGACGTCTGACGCCCCGGTTGCCGAGGCATAGAGCACGCGGGCGCGCGGCAACAGGTTCTGCAGCCGCACCCCGGCAACGCCTTGCTCCGATCCCTTGACCTTGCCGCGTGAGCCTTCACCGCCCGCGGCGTTGGCCATGGCGTGGGCCTCGTCGAAGACGATCACCCCGTCGAAGTCGTCACCCGCCCATTCGAGGATCTGCTCCAGCCGGGTCGCATCGCTGCGGCCTGAGCGAAGGGTCGGATAGGTGACGAAGAGGATGCCCTCGCGCATTCCGACCGGGATCCCGAGCTTCCATTGCCCGAGCGGCTGAACGTCGATCGGCAGGCCCCCAAGCGCGCCCCAGTCGCGGCGCGCGTCTTCGAGCAGCGCTTCGTTCTTCGAAATCCAGATATGGCGGCGCTCGCCCCTCACCCAGCGATCGAGGATGACCGAGGCAACCTGCCGGCCTTTGCCTGCACCGGTCCCGTCGCCAAGGAAGTAGCCCATCCGGTAGGTCCGGCCCTCGGCGCTCGCCTTCAGCACGCAGCCCTTGTCGTCGGGCTCGAACCTTCCCGAGAGATCGCGGGAATGGGCGTTCGCGGCATAGATCAGGGTCTCGGTCTGCGCGGCGGAGAGAACGCCTTTGGCGATAAGATCGGAAGGCAGCTGCGGCACCGCTTCGGGCACCGGCGCGGTGATCGAGCCCATCGCGACCGATTCCACCAGTGGCGTCGGATGTTCGACTGCGCCCGTAATCGCGATGCGGCTCGGCCGGTAGGGCAGATAATGCCCGACCTGCTCGGCGATCGGCGCGGGCGCATCGAGCGGTTGGTAAGCCAGCGGCTGGATCGACGGCGCGGCCGCGATGGGCCGAACCGCGAGCGGGACCGGTTTGCTCGGCCGTGCGACGAGCCGCAGCGGGAGCGCCGGTCTTTGGCCGATGATCGGCTCAGCGACCTGCCCCGTGCGATCGGGCAAAAGGTCGGCCAGGAAGCAGAGCTCGGCAAAGTTCAGGGGCTTGGCGATGGCCGGACTATCGCCGCCATCGACCTTGTCGAGCACCAAGAGCCGGGTGGTGATCGAGGTTCCCTGCTTGACGAAACCGCGCTCAATCGCGGCGTTGAGCCGCAGCGCCACCGGGCCGGTGATCCCGGCAAGGAAGCGCGGCAGGTCGAACCATTCGGGCATCACCGCGACGAGGCGACCGCCGGGGAGCAGCCGCTTCCAGGCCGAACGCAGGTGCCGCGCACCGGTGCGTCCATCGTGGCCGCGCTCAATCCCGTGGGAATAGGGAGGGTTCATCAACACCACGCGCGGCGCGATATTGGGCGAGAGCAGCTCGTCGATCAGCTCGCCATCGTATCCCGTCACCGTGGCTTCGGGGAACAGTGCTCCAAGGCATTCACGACGGAGCGGTGAGATCTCGTTGAGCGCGAGGCGCGCGCCTGCCTTTGCCGCCCAAATGCCCAGCATCCCAGTCCCGGCCGAGGGTTCGAGCACCAGTTCGCCCGCAAAGATCGCGCAGGCCCGGGCGGCGAGCCAGGCTATGCGGGGCGGCGTTGCGAACTGCTGCCATTCGATTTGCTCGTCGCTGCGAGTGGTCTGGCTCGGCACCAGTGCTTCCAAGCGAGAAAAGGTCCGATCGGCCAATTCAGGCGACACAGCGGTGACGAGCTCGGACTCGTCAGCCAAGAATAGCACCTGGGCCAATTCGAGCGCGGCATGGGCATCTCGCACCAACCAGCGGCCTTCGGCATCGCTGCCGCCGAAATGCTCGCGCATCGTGGCGTTCAGCACGGCGCGGGAGATAGCCTGATCGGCACCGATCCGGGCAGCCAGCGACCTTGCCGCGGCCAGAACTTGCGGTTCGGCGGGGATGGTAAAGGCGAGAGCGGGAGAAGCATGGGACATTGGAAACCTCCTGACGAGGCCCAAGTCCGTCTGGGGGCCTCGAAAGGCCCCAAGCCCACTCTCCTCTCTGCTTGGCTCAAGCCACCGCGCGAATCCGGCGCATCAGCACGTCGTTCCAGTCGTCGCCGGGTCGCTCGGGCCGCCGGGTGACGATCCGGCGCCCCTTGCAGGCATAGGCTGCACGCGCGCGCTCCTCGGCGAGGAGTCCACCGGCGTCGTTGTCAACGAAGAGATGCAGCTCGCGCACCGATTCCGGGATCGTGACCAGGCCGAACCGCTCGTTGCCCAGCGTCGCCCAGCAGGAAATGTCGAACATCTGCATCGCCGAAAGCGCGGACTCGTTGCCCTCGGCGAGTCCGAGCCTGCCATCGCGCGGATATGCCAGACGTACGGCTCCCGAGCCCGGACTGCCGAGTGAGCGCTTCGGCTGCTCAAATGAGGCGAGGCGGTTGCTGTCGGGATCGAGGAAGGTCCGGTTCAGCGCCAGGATACCGGCGTCGTTGCGTACCGCTGCCACCAAGGCCGGTAGGAACCGCACCGCGCCCTTCGGGCCGAGCGGCATGTGCGGATGAAAGCGCAGGTCGGAAGATGAAATCGTAATGCCTCGCGCGGCAAGGTAGCGCTCGGCCGGGCTGCCTGCGAGTAGCGAGGCCTCGCGCCACAGTCTCAGCGCGTTGCGGTCAGCGATTTCGTGACGCGGCGCGGATGCGACCGGGCCGCCCGTCCCGTCGAACAGGTCCGAGATTCGCACCCCAAGCTTGGCCATGCCCTGCATGACTGCCTCGCTGGTGCAGCCGGCGAAGCAATGGACCAGGATCGCGCGCTTGCCTAGCGTGATGCTGAGCGAGGGGGTGCGGTCAGCGTGGGCCGGGCAGCAACACATACCGCGCGAGCGCGACCAGGTCCCGCTCAGCGCCTCGACGATCTTACGAGCGCGGGCTTCGAGCGTTTCGCGACCTTGAATCTGGGACATGGGGCATCTCCATCATGACATGCCTCCACCCGCGCAGCCTCCGCTCTGCGCTGCTGCCAATGCGTTTTCCTACATGAGGCGTTCTATATATGTTCTAACTCGATTCGGCCATAGAAGGAATCGAGATATGAGACTGAGATGGGCAACGATCACAGCGGCGCTGGCGGGATTGGCGTTCGTCGTCCCGGCTCAGGCGCAGGAGGAAATGGCTGCTGAGGCTGCTGCTGCACCTGAGATGCGGCCTGACGGTTTCCGCATTGCCGAGGGGTCGAACGGTTTCCAGCTGGTGGAGCATGGGATTTGGCGCCAGCCCCTAGCCGCTTCGTCAGGGGCTTCGGTTCTCGAAGCGGGCCGGACCTACCTTCCCTATCGTTATGCAAAGCCCGAAGCTGGCGGGCCCTCAGGCTTTCGACGGGCAAGCTACCTTCCCCATGTTTATGCTGCCGAGGCTCAATATTCGCTGCCCAGTGGTCTTCTCGACGCCTTGGTATGGACGGAATCGCGGTATAATCCTCTGGCGATCAGCAAGGCTGGCGCCGCCGGCCTGGGTCAGCTGATGCCAGGGACCGCCCGCGACCTTGGCGTTTCAAATCGCTTCGATCCAATGGCCAACATCTTCGGTGCGGCGCGGTATCTCCGCCAGATGCTCGACAAGTTCGGGGTAGTGCATCTGGCCCTCGCTGCCTACAATGCAGGCCCTGGCGCCGTCGAGCGAGCCGGCGGTATCCCACCCAATGGCGAGACACCGGCCTATGTGCGCGACGTGCTGCGTCATTGGCACTTTTGAGCAGGGGGTAGTTGTGAGTTCCGGTCGAATACGCGTGTCGGGAATGCTGAGCCGCGGACGACGCGGAATGATCCTGACCACGAAATCGGACGAGGTTTGGATCGTCGAAGGCGAGGAAGTTACCGACGATCTCATCGGTTCGAACGTGACTGTTGAAGGCGTGGTTGCAGGCATGGATCGCCTACGCGCCGACTGGATTGGCGCGGACAGTCATCCTTCTTGATTCTGGGGCGGATATTTCGCGACGAGTTGGAGGAGCTCCCTGCCCCACAGTGCGAGAGCTTCGCGCTTCTCATTGGTGTACTGATGCCGATGATAAACCCCGGCGACACCGGCCATTGCCGAGCCCGACTGATGATTGAGAACAGCTTCAGAAACGACCAGCGGTATTCCAAGCCTCTGCAGCCCAGTTGCCACTGTCCGGCGAATGTCATGCATGGTGAAATGACCGGCATCATAGCCAAGCTTCTCATCCACGCTTGCCCTAATCCGCTTCCAGGCCTTTGACAGCCCACTGACACTGTTTGTGTTGGTGACCTTGGATGCCAATAGAATTTGGGACTGCTTGTGGGCGTCGTCAGGAGCAATCCCCGCGGCCGCGAAGATGTCGGTGACGACTGTGAGTGCCTGGGCGGACAGCGGCACGACATTCGCCTTGCCGTTTTTCGCTCTGTCTCCAGGGACGGTCCAAACCTTCGCCTTGAAATCGAACTCGTCGCAAGTGGCGTCGAGCACCTCTCCCCGGCGCTGGGCTGTGAGAACAAGCATTTGCACGAGATGACCGAACGGATAGCCATCCTCGACAGCGGCTTGCCACAATGCGGCGAGCTCTCGATCGCTGAGTACGCGGTCGCGAGGCTCGCTACGCTTCGGACGCCATGCATCCCGGCATGGATTGGCTGGCAAATGCTCGAGTCTGGTGAGTGCCCAAGTGTAGAAAGTTGAAAGATGGCGATACACGATGCGCGCCATCGTCAGGGTTTCCTTGCCCCGCTCGAAGGCGATCTTCTCGACAAAGCGGCTCACGTCGCTTCGAGTGATGGAATCCGCGAGACGGTCACCCAGCTCGGGTTCGATGTACTTCCGGAAAACCCGGTCGAACTCCTTCGCGCTCCGTTTTTTTCCCTCGATCTGCTGAGCCAAATAAATCTCGTAGAGCTCAGCGACCGTCCCGACGCCCTTCGATCCCTTCCTCTTCGCGCCTGGCTTTCTGGCGATGTTCTTGCCCTGCTCAACATCGACCAGAAGGTCTCGCGCCTTCCGCCGAGCATTGGCAAGAGTGAAGCTCGGGCCATGTCGGCCGATCGTGACATTCAACCATTTGCCTTGAACGCGCTTGCGCAAGATGTACGTCTTGATGCCGCTTGCACCCATCCGAAGCCGGAGCCCGGTCACGATGCCATCAGCAAGCTCAATTTGCCCGGTGGCAGGAGCCTTCAAGCCTGCGATCCGAGCATCCGTCAAACCAACTTTGTTCGCCATATGTACCTGCTACCTTAGGTAGCTTTTAGTACTGGATACTGGCGAACATTTCAAGAACAATACGGACTATGAATCGCAGATTTCCGCCATTTTTGGACCCATGCGGATGCGCTAGGACCCTCTGATTGCAGCTCTTAATCAGCGGGTCCTAGGTTCGAGCCCTAGTGCGTCCACCATTTTTCAATGACTTGCAAAGCAGTATTTGGTCTATCACTCGTGTCGGCTAACGCGGGGGCTAACCGGCGTTAGGCCTGTTTCCGTTTCACTCACGATCCAGTGAGCACACCTTGATAGGCCGGGTCCTCAAGCGCCTTGCCGGCGCCCATGGCAACGCAGATTAGGGGCGTGTCGGCGACTTTCACGGGAAGCCCGGTTTCCTCCATCAGCGCTTCGTCCAGGCGGCGCAGCAGGGCGCCCCCACCGGTCAGCGTGATGCCCTCCTCTATAATGTCCGCCGAAAGTTCCGGAGCCGTCTGCTCAAGTGCGGTCATGACCGCCATCTTGATCTGGCCGACGGGTTCGGAAAGCGCTTCGGCGATCTCCCTCTCGCTGATCGTCATTTCTGCCGGTCGCCCGTTAACAAGGTCGCGCCCCTTGACGATAATATGTCTGTCCTCGTCTACCGGCGCCATAGCTGATCCGATCTCGCACTTCACGCGTTCCGCCGTGGCTTCGCCGATCATCAGATTGTGCGTGCGGCGGATATGCGAAGATATCGCGTCGTCCAGCCTGTCACCACCCACGCGAGCGCTGTTGCTGTAGGCAATGCCTTGCAACGACAGCACAGCGACTTCGGTGGTGCCCCCGCCGATATCGACCACCATGGCTCCGCGCGGCTCCGTGACCGGAAGACCCGCGCCAATCGCGGCGGCCATGGGCTCCTCAATGAGCTGTACATGCGCCGCGCCCGCATTTGCAGCAGCGTCCCTCAGCGCACGTCTTTCGACCATCGTCGATCCGGACGGCACACAAATCACGACTTCGTGACGGCGTCCGAACCGGTTGCTGCCGTTAAGCGCCTTGTCGATGAAATGCTTGATCATCTGTTCGGCGACGTCGATGTCGGCGATAACGCCGTCGCGCAATGGCCTGATTGCCTGAATGCCGGAGGGCGTCTTGCCCAGCATCAATTTGGCTTCGTTCCCGACGACCTTCACCCGCCTTATTCCCTGGCGCGTCTCGATCGCGATCACAGAGGGTTCATTGAGAACGATCCCACGGTCCCGGACGTATATGACCGTGTTAACGGTCCCGAGATCGATGGCCATGTCGCAAGCGGAAGACGAAAGGAAACGGGGCAATTTCATCGGATGGACAGGCAATCTTCTTTGGCGGGATGGGTCCCGTCCCAGTGGAGATGGCCCCGCTATAGCAGAAGAGCGCTGCGACGACCCGTCCGGTTCTCGGGTCCAGTGGAGAGAGGCGATCCAAGACTAGCCGAATAAGTCGCGAGGCTTGCGGCTCCAGCACAAAAAAGTCCCCGCTTCCTGATGGGAAGCGGGGAAGTCTGGGTCGCAATGCGGGCAAATGCCTGCGCCGCCCAATAGGTCATGCGGCCCCGGTCATGACAAGAGCGTAAGACTTAATCCAGATAAAGCATCCCAAATTGAAACGAGTATTTCGCATTTTTCCAACAGGATGCCCGCCAAAGAGTGGAAGCCAACCAACATAGATCAGGAAGAATTTACGCTTGCTGATGGATTTCAGCTACCGTTGCCGCCCGTCCAAATGCGGATCGGCTACCCAATGAGCGATCTGACCAGCAGCCGCAATACCCCTGCATCATCGGGAAAGTTGGTGCTGGCCCTCTCCAGCAGCAAGATCGCCTTGTTAAAAATCCTGTCGTGCGATGCAGCGCGGGCCTGGGCCAAATGTGTGTCACGCGTGGCCGCTTCGCCAAGCTGTCCCACAGTTGGAGCCGCAGAGGTAAGCGTGGTGCTATACACCGCCCGGACCATGACACGCGACCGGCGCTTTTTGAGGATCGCGTTGACTCGGACGACGAGTTCATCGGGAATGAATGGCGTCGTCAGATAAGCGATGCCGCCCTTCCTCTTTTGAAGCGGAAAGGGTATCTTGCTGGCGGAGCGCAACCGGCGCTCGGGGCATTGCAGATGATCGATCTTTCACCTCAGCCACAGGATAAGGCCGCGGGCCCGGCGGAGTTGCATCCTGCGCCTCGCCATGACCCAACGTCTGCCTCGCCCGGGACAGACGCTCTCGCCGATGCAACGCGTCGGCCGCATGAGCGTGCGGAAGCGGCGATAGAACTGGTCTCGCGCTGGTCTGGTCCCTTGGCGATGGTCCTGGCGCTGGCGGCGATCGCTTGGTTGTTCATCCGCTGATTCGTTTTCCCAAACTCTGTCCGAGTCGGACCAAGCGTTTCGATTGAAGAGTTATTTTCTGCTTGCAATTTCGCCTGTGCAGAATTCGGGTCGTCGCATGTGAAGGGCAGAGCATCCTCCTGGAGGAACGGATCGTCGGAAAAGTGCATCCGCGCGTCCCACCCCTCATTGTCAGTCCAGAACATTTATGTCCTGCTGCTGCGCAACATAATACCTGGATAAATCCTAGGCAGCGGATGTCTGATCCAAGTCACCGTCTTCAGGCGTGCGATTGGCGTCACGACATAAAAAGGGTTGCAGATGTCGAAAATTGATCTGGCGATCGCGGGGTCTCCCAGCCGCCAGCCCACAGCAGCCGTTGCGCAACGGAATGTGCGGCTCTGGCTGTGCATGTTGCTCCTTGTCGCCGATATGGCTGCACTGGCTACAGGCTTTGCGATAGGTTTGCGCGTTGCCGCCCTCCCCTTGTCGTCCAGCGAATTCTGGCAGCCATTGGCCGGCGGAGTAATCGTCTACGGCATCGTTGCTTTCCATAACCAGGCCTATAACCCCATTTGCCTGACGCGGCTCACACCGTCCCTGCGCAATGCGGTTACGGCATTCGCCGGCACCTTGCTCATCTTCTTGCTCGTCGTATTTTCGTTGAAAGCCACAGGTGACTTGTCGCGGCTGGGCATCTCCGGCGGGATATTGTGCAGCGCCGCGTTGCTCGGATTTCAACGGCTGTTGATTGTCAGGACCGTCCGCCGGAATTTCAGCGATAACCTGTTCGCTCAGCTTCTCATAATTGACGAAGGCATCGTTCCTGACGACGTTAGCGGCATGGACATCGTCGAGGCCGACGTCGCCGGGCTCAGGGCCGATCTGGATGATCCCTACATGCTGCATCGTCTCGGCACGCTGTTGCGAGACTACGATCGCGTCGTCATCTCCTGCCCGGCCGAACGCAAGGCGGATTGGGCGCAAATGCTCAAGGGCGGCAATATATTGGGCGAGATAATCGTGCCTGAACTGGACACGATGGCGCCGCTCGCTGTGCAGAATTGCCGTGGCGTCTCGACCCTGGTGGTTGCGCGCGGGCCCCTCAACCTTGCCAACCGGGCCAAGAAACGCCTGCTGGACATCGCGATCACGGTGCCGCTGCTGATCGCCCTCGCGCCCTTGATGATTGCCATAGCTATCGCAATCCGGCTGGATTCGCAGGGCCCGGTGTTCTTCAAACAAGAACGGATCGGGCGCGGTAACCGTTTGTTCCACATCCTCAAATTCCGCAGCATGCGGGTGGAACAGTGCGATAGCGCGGGTGCAGCCTCTACCCGCCGCGATGACAACCGTATCACCCGGGTCGGTGCCTTCATTCGCAAAACGAGCATCGACGAATTGCCGCAGCTCATCAACGTGCTGCTGGGCGAAATGAGCCTGGTCGGTCCCCGTCCTCATGCGTTGGGTTCGACAGCTGAAGAACAACTGTTCTGGCAGGTTGATCGCCAATATTGGCACCGTCACGCTTTGAAGCCGGGAATTACCGGCCTTGCTCAGATCCGGGGTTTTCGGGGCGCGACCGAAACTCGGCGCGATATCCTGAACCGGGTTGAGGCAGATCTGGAATATCTGCATGGCTGGAGCTTGATGCGCGACGTCGCCATTCTGATCGGCACATTCAACGTACTGGTGCACAAGAACGCTTACTGAAGACCCGCCCACCATAAGCGGGCATGGGCGGGAGTGGGCCCCTCCCCTGGCTATGGCAAGTAGCAATCGCTTCTTCCATAATCTGGCTATCACCCTCATTTTTCGATGAAACGAGGTCCAATGCTGCGCTGCGAGAAACGGCTGGTTAAGCATATGATGGGATGTCCCCAGCATCACCAACAGGCTGGACGACGGACGAGGCGGAAGAAATTATGGCTCTCGCAAGCGAGCGAAAAGCCATCTCTCAGCTGGCCGCTGGTGGCCACCATATTCCCGTTTCCGCGCACGAGACCACTCGCGCAAGCCGCGTCGAAGATGGCATTCAGTTCTTGTCGCGCTGGGCGGGAATTGGTTCGTTCGCCGGAGTCCTGGCCGGAATTGCCGATCTGGCCTTTTGACCAGAGTCGTTTGCAACATTGCTGCAAGATTAACAGGCACGCGGGGGATGTAAAACGCCGACGATTACCAGTTTTACGACCGACTGAACCGTTGTTTTGTCACGACAAACCGCACGCGCGGTGGTTCGTTTTGCGTGCAAACGCGACTAGCATGACTTCCATTGCTGCAATGCAATAAAGGGTCGCAATTTGAATATAGCTTTGAGTCCGCGCTTTCGGAAGCCATCCTTTGCGCCTGCAAAAGGTCGATCGCGCTTGTCTGGCGCAGCGCTCGCTGCCGCGCTCACCGGCGTCATTGTTGCGGGTGCGCCTGCAGCATCGCGCGCGCAAACCTCCATTGCCAATGATGACGACGCCCGCCTCAAGACCATGGGGCTCCACGCCACTGCCGGGCTGGACCTTCTCTATGATGACAATATCTATCGCGTCGACGATCGGGTGGAAAACCCGAAAGATGATCTGATAGTAACGCCGTGGCTGGAACTGACCTACGGCAAGCCGTTGGGGCGACATGACCTGCTCCTGCGCGGCAAGGTTGGCTATGACCGCTTCGTTTCCGAAGGGCAACGCAGCAAGTTGCGGCTGGATACGGAAGCGAGAGCGACGATACGCTTTGGCGCGACATGTTCCATCACACCCATGGCGGCTTATCGCCAGCAACGGGCGGATTACGGCGATCTCAATCAGCAGACTGAAAATCTCCAGCGTTTTACGACCTTGGGCGCCGAGCTTGGATGCGAGCGGTCGGGCCTTTTTCCGGTAGCGAGTTATCGCCGCGATCTGACGCGCAATGCCCGCCAGTTCGACTATGCCGATCAGACAAGCGACACCTACCTTGGCGGGATTGGCTACAATATGCCGAGCCTGGGCACCCTCATCGCCTTTTATGAACGGGTGAACAGCCGCCGCCGCGAGCTGGGCATAGAAAACCGGATCAACAGCTATGGGCTGAAATTCAAACGCGCCGTTTCACCTTTGACGCAAGTCGATGCGGATGTTCGCTGGCTGGATGTGACCAGCGATTCCGCCGCGGTCGGCACCTACAAGGGTCTTGGCTGGGACGTCAGCCTGTCAAGCAGCCTCATACCACGCCTGAAACTCACGGTGAGAACCGAACGCGGCATCGTCAATGATAGTCTCATCGCAAGCGGTTTCGCGATCCGGACCCATCATCGGGTCGACGGCGCCTTTGCCATCTCGGAACTGACCTCCGCTGGCGTGTACGCGGATTGGGAGCGGCGCAAATTCCGGCAGGATGCAGCCTTGCGCCCCTTCTCGATCGAGGCGGACCGGACCCGCCGCTTTGGCGCCATGCTCACCCGCAAGTTGAGTGATCGTGCCGAATTGACGGTCGATGCCCAACATTACCGCCGGCGCACTGACACTGACATCGCGAGCTATAGCGGCACCCAGGTCACCTTGGGCGGAGCCGTAAAATTCTAATCTTGAACCTAAAGGAGCATGCACTGTGAACAACGTCACTCTGCTGACCAGCCTCCTCCTCCTCGCGCCAGCGGCGCTGTCAGCACAGACGGTGCCGGCCGGCTCTGTTGCGGCCGTCGCAGCGGTCCCGAGCGGCCCGGCGGCGGATACAGGCTATCTGCTGGGACCTGACGACGAAGTGAAGATCAGCATCTTCGGCCAACCCGACCTGTCGTCGACAACGCGGATCAAGGAGGATGGCACCGTCATGCTGGCGCTGGTCGGCCCCCTTACGGCGCGCGGCAAGACGACCTCGCAACTAGCTCAGGCAATCGCCACCAGCTATGCGAGCGGCGGATTTCTCACCAATCCTTCCGTCAGCGTGGAGGTGAGCAACTATGTTAGCCGCTTCGTCACCGTGCTGGGCAACGTGCCGCAGGGCGGCAACTATCCGCTGGATCGCAACTATACGGTGGCATCCATGCTGGCCAAGGCCGGCGGATCGACAAAGGATGGCGCCAACGCCGTCATCCTGACACCGGCGGACGGCAGCGGCCCGGTTCGCATATCGCTCGCGGACATGGCGGCGGGCGCCACCCGCCAGCTGAAACCGGGGGACATCCTGTTCGTACCGCCAGCAGAGAAAGTCTACGTCTATGGCCAGGTGCAGCAGCCAGGCGCCTTTTCCTACGTGCCGGGCCAGAGTTTCCGCCAGGCGCTGGCACTGGCCGGAGGACCGACGCTGGCCGGATCAACCAAACGCATAAAAGTGCGCCGGGAGGGGAAGGAGATACAGGCCAATCTGGACGATCCGGTCCGGCCTGAGGACGTCCTCATCATCCGGGAGAAGCTGTTTTGACAACCCTCGATCATGGCTTCGCGCAGCACCGGTCCAGCGGCATGCTGGACTGGCTGTCGACTTTCCGCCGGACTGGCCCACGCGGCGATCATATCCCCGATGGCCCACATGTGCCCGCCGCCGAACCCTTGCTGCTCGACACGCCGGTGCAGCCGGGCTTCCGTCCGACAGGGCTGGAAGAGCAGGCGAATAATGATCCTCGACCGCTTGCCATGGGCGCCATGGCCGCACCGATCAGGCCGATCAGCCTACGCCGGGATTCCATCTACAACGCCTTCAGTACCGCAATGCCGGTCACGGATCGCCACGGACTGGCCGGTCGCAACAATGAACTGGAAAAGCTGGTCGAGGCGATCGTTGTCCAGCGCAAGCATGCGGTGATCTTCGGCACGCGCGGGTCGGGCAAGACCTCTCTGGCGCGGGTCTTCGGCGATCTTGCCGACGAGGCGGGCTGCATCGCCCTCTACGGATCGGCGAGCGGCGACGCGGACTTTGACTCGCTGTTCCGTCCATTTCTCTCGGAATTGCCGATGAGCGCGGCGGGTCAGGAAAAGGCGCGCAAGCTGATGAGCGGGCCGATCGACGTTACGCGGCTGGCTGCGTTGCTGGTGGAAGACGTGCGCCAACGCTCGATCCTGATCGTGGACGAATATGACCGGGTGCAATCCGACGAGGCCAAGACCGATGTAGCGACGCTGCTGAAGTTGCTGACCGACATACACTCGCCGGTGCAGGTGGTGCTGGTGGGCATTGCCGGCGATGTCGATGGCCTTATCGCCGCGCATCCTTCGTTGCGACGACATATCGCGCCGCAGAGGGTCGCGCCAATTCCCAAGCGTGACCTGGAACGGCTGCTGATGAGCTGTGCGGAAAACGCCCGGCTCGGACTCGACTCCGACGCCCTGGACGCATTGGCGGGCGCGGCCATGGGATCGCCCTATCATGCACGGCTGTTCGGAATGCAGGCGGCGCTGGTCACCGAAGGATCGGGCCGTGACCGCATAACCCTCTCCGACGTGGAGCAGGGGCTTGCCTCGGCGCTGGACGACTGGTCGGAAATGAGCGGGGCCACGCACGCACTGTTCCGGCGTATCCTTTGGGAAGCAGGCGCCAGCAGGCGCATGATCGCCCTCGCCGGCGTCGCAGCATCGCAAATGTCGATGATCTCCTATGATCGGCTGGCCAGGCTGGGGCATGAAGTGCTGGGCGGCGGATCGATCAACGAAGGTCAGGCCGCCGACGCGCTTCGGCGGTTGGCGCCGGCGTTGACGGCCATGCCTGGCGGCGACCTCTTCATGTTCGAAGATACGCTCGCGCCGCAATTTCTGCTGCTGATGGCCAAGCAGCCGGTGCCGAGCGTACCGCCTGCACCCACCCCGGCCGAAGAGATGCGCGCCATGTTGAAGGGAGTGGACGGGCTATGACCATGAACCCCATCGACCTGCTGTCCGCCGTGCACGCCCGCTGGCGGATGGCGGCCATCATAGGAGCGATCCTTTTTCTCGCGATCGCGGTAGCGGCCTTCGTGCAGCCCCGGCAATATATGGGAACGGCGTCGTTGTTGCTGGACCTGTCGCCCACGGACCCGACGGACACCAATAACGCGCAAGGACCTCGCCCGGATACCGATGCGATCCTCGGCACCCAGACGGACATCATCCGCAGTGCCAAGGTGCTGAACGCCGTGGCCAAGGAAGCCGGCTTCGTTGACGCCATGCCGTCCGACATGCCCGCCGATGCCAGGCTGCAATCGGCGGCAACCCTGGTCGGCAAGAACATGACGGTGACGACCGGGCGTCAGAGCAATGTGCTGCAGATACAATATCTTGATCCCGATCCGCAGGTCGCCGCCAAGGTCGCCAACCTGATCGCCAAGATCTACATGCGTGAACAGGTCGAACTTCGCGCGTCGCCCGCGCGCGGCTCTGCCAAATGGTTCGACGAACAGACGCAGGAAGTCCGCCGCCGCTATGAAATGGCACAAAAGCGCTTGTCCGATTTCCAGCGCGCGCATGACATCATCGGCATCAACCGGATGGATCTTGAGGCCGAAAAGCTCAAGAACATGTCCTATCAGCTTACCCAGGCCCAGGCCGAAGCGGCCGCAGCCCGGTCCAAGGCCGGTGCCGGCGCGGTTTCGGACATCGAAGGTTCGCTGATCGTCCAGAACCTTCAGGAGCAGGTGGCAACCCAGTCCGCCAGGGTCTCCGAATTGTCCAAGACGCTGGGCCCCAATCACCCCAGCATGACGGCGGCCAATGCCTTGCTGTCGGAGCTTCAGGCGAAGCTGGCGGCGGCACGAGCAAGCCAGGCTGGAGCCGTCAGCGCAAACAGCGTTGCCGCCAACCGCCGCGAAGGCGATCTCAAATCCAACATGGCGGGGCAAGAGGATCGGATGATCCGCATGTCCGGCGTGCAGGACCAGCTGATGGTGCTGCAGCGCGACGTCGACGCGGCGCGGCAGACTTACGATACGGTGCGCCAGCGCTTCAACGAAGCGGTGCTCAAGAGCCAGATCTCGCAGCCCAATGCCAGCCCGCTCGATGAAGCCACGATCCCGCTGCTGCCTGCCAAGCCCAATCTCATGCTGTGGCTGATCGCGGGTGTCGTGCTGGGCATGGTTGGCGGTGTCGCTACCGTCATCATCGCCGAAATTCTCAAGCCTCGGGTCCGTTCGGCCGCCGGCGTAGCCCGCGCGACCGAGGTGGAGGTCATCACCGAACTGAAACCGGTCGCCCCGCGCGGCGGCTGGTTCTTCAAGCAGCAGGAGGCCGCATGAGACTGCGTTCGACGGCGGGCGCCCCGCCCCAGATGAAGCCCGGCGGCGGCACCGCCGCCCTTCGGCCCCGCGTCCGCGACAATCACAGCTTCGCCAGGCTGGCCATTGACCATGGTTTCCTCGCCGAATCCGACGTCAACCGCGTCGACATTCACGCTCGTTCGCAGGGGGTGCCGTTCGCGGATGCCGCCGTCGAACTGGGGTTGCTCGACAGCGACGCTGCCGGCGTTCTCGCGACTCTTGCGGGCGGATTTTCGCTTCTACCGGCAGATGATGACCGGATGGATCCGCTGGTCGTCGCCGCTTTTGATCCGGCCGATCCCTATGCGGCCAAGATCAGGATGGTTCGCGCCAGGATGCGCGCCGCTGCCAAGGCGGGCGACGCAGCGGCCCTGCGCCTGGCCGTGCTCTCCGTCGATGCTGGCGAGGAAGCCGCAGTCATGGCCGCGAACCTGGCGGTCGTGTTCGCGCAGATGGACGGGCAGACAATGCTGATCGACGTGGACATGGGCAACCCGTCGCTCGACCGGCTTTTCCGGGTCGCCAATCGGGCTGGCCTCGCCGAACAGTTGATGGGCAGCGCGGCGCTTCTGCCGGCCGCCAGGACGGCAATAGAGGGGCTCTGGCTGATGACCGCGGGGCGCGCTTCAGGTAGTGCATCAAGTTTGATCACTCGAGGCCCGCTGGCGGAAACGGCCAATGGCTGGGGGCTGAAGGACACGTTGATGCTGTTCTACCTTGCCGAGCGCAAGGGTGACCAGACGCCTTTCGCCAGCATCCTTGTCGGCTTCGATGCGGTGGTGATCGTCGCCCGCCGGGGCGAAACGGTGATTGCCGACATGCGCCGCATCATCGACGATCTCGACAGGGCTGGCGTCCCTATCGCCGGATCGGTGATCGCATGAGCAGCGAACAGGCACTGCGGCAACCCTTTCCCTCCACCGAAGGACAGGACCCGATCGTCGGGGTCGGCGGCGTTCCCGTGTCGACCCTCTCGCTTGATGCGCTTATCGCCAAGATGGTTCGAGAGGCGCCGCTGCGTCGGATGCAACAGGCGTCCCCGCTGCTGGTATTCGACTGCAATGGACAGGGACTGTCGATGAACGCGACAGATGCCCAGTTCCGCGAACACCTGGCGCAGGCGGACCTCGTCCATGCTGACGGCCAGATCATCGTCATGGCGTCCCGCTGGTTCAGCAGAACGCCGATCGCGGATCGATCCAGCACTACGGACATGTTCATCGACAGCCTTCCTCGCGCGGCTGAACAGAGCGTGCGTTACTATCTGCTGGGCGGCGAAGAGTCGGTGAACGCGGAATGCGCCCGACGCGTCATGGCGGCAACACCGGGACTGCACCTCGCCGGGCGGCGCAACGGATTCTGGAAGGCGCACGAAGAAGATGCGGTGATCGAACAGATCAACGCCGCCGAACCCGACGTGCTGTGGGTGGGCACGGGCAAGCCGCGAGAGCAGGCTTTCTGTGTCCGCAATCGCCACCGCATCAAGGCCGGATGGATCGTCACCTGCGGTGGGCTCTACAATTATGTTACCGGCGACTATCCGCGCGCGCCCATGTGGATGCAGAAGTCGGGTTTCGAATGGCTGCACCGCATGGTGACTCGCCCCCGGCAACTCGCCTGGCGGTACATCACGACCAACCCGCATGCCTTGTGGCTGATCTGGAAGCACCGCCATGGCTGATGGGGCGTCTCGCGCTGATAGCCGCTTCGCTTCGCCGCGAGGCAGCGGCAGGAATCTGGTCCAGCTCGTCAGCCGGTTTGGCGTCGCGAGCCTGTCTTCGGCCATCGTGTCGGTCAGCCACCTGGCCGTGCAGCTCTTTTCGATCCATCATCTTGGCGCGGCGGCGATCGGCACTTTGGCCTTCCTGCTGGTCATCATCCAGTTCGGCTACAGCCTTTCGAACGCGCTCGTGTCGACGCCCTATACGATCGCCGTGAACCAGGATGGCGCGGGCGCCGAAAAGTCCTTCGATTTCTTCTTTCCGGTCAACCTGCTGCTTGCTCTGAGCCAGGGACTCGTCTGCGCCGCTATCGCGTGGGCGACGGCTTCGCCCGGCGCGGCACTGACGTTCGGCATCGCGGGGACACTGTCGCTCATCCGCTGGTTCGGCCGCTGCAACGCCTATGCGCATCATGCACCAACCCGCGCTGCCCGCTCCGACCTTGCTTATGCCGGCACGATTGTCGCTGGGCTGCTCATCGCCTCCCGCGCTGGCGCCGATCTGACGGGCATTGGCGGCATGCTGGTGGCGGCGAGCATTGCCGGATTGGTCCCGTTCGGGCTCAGCCATGTGCGGCGACATTGGGTCATGGCGCCCGCCCAGGCGCTCGGCTCATACCGCCCCATCTGGCGTGACCAGTCGGGCTGGACGCTGGTAGGCGTGCTTTCTACCGAAGCGACGTCGAACGCGCACAGCTATATCGTGACCCTCCTCGCCGGGCCGACCGCCTTCGCACCCGTTGCCGTGGGCATGCTGTTCTTCCGTCCGGTGAATGTCTGCGTCACCGCCCTGACCCAGCTGGAGCGCCCGCGCATGACCCGCGCGGTGGCTCTGGGCGATCATCACGCAGCGATAAAGTCGGAACGCATCTTCATGGCCGCGCTGCTGTTTCTGTGGGCAGCGACCTGTGTCCTGGCGGCGCTGGTGCTGTTCGGCTTTCCCCAGTTGATCCTCAAGCCAACGCTGGACCATCGGCTGGTTGCGATCGCCGTCGGCCTCTGTGCCCTTCTCTCGCTTGTCCAGTGCATGCAGACGCCGATGAGCGTCATGACGCAGGCGCGCAAGGCGTTCCGGCCGCTGGCCACGCAGAGCCTGCGCAGCTGCGGCGTAGGCATCGTCGCGGTCACAGTCCTGACGCTCGCCGTCGCGCCGATTTTCTCAATCGCGGGCGTCGTCCTGTCGCAGATCGTGATGATGCTGGGCATCTGGCAGCTTGACCGCCAGTGGCGGCGCCAGCTTTCGGGGGAGATGTGACAGTGGCGACCAGCTGGCATCGCCGCGGCTACGCGCCTCCGGTGTCCCGATCCCACCCGGTCGGCGAAAAGGAAAGCCGCATCGTCCTGGTGGCGCAGATTTTCTATTTCGTTTTCCTGATGATGGTCTTCATCGGCCAGCAGCCCTTCGCCATGCGGACCCAGGAAGAACTGGTCGCGATGGCGCAGAATAATGACGGGTCCGACCTGTTCAAGCAGACATTGTTCATCGGTTTTGCGCTCCTGCTGACCACAGTGCAGATCGCGCGCAAACAGCCATTGCTATATCATTTCACCTATTGGCCGCTTGCCGTCATGTTGGCCTGGTTCTTCGTGACCTGCAGCTGGAGCGTCGATCCGTTCGTGTCCTTCAAGCGGGCGATGCAGCAGCTTATCGTGATCTACATCACCTTCTGCGCGCTGTCGCTGATGGGGCCGGAGCGGCTGTTCCAGTCGCTGCGCGCGGCGCTGGTCGTATCGCTACTGATCTGCTGGATATCGCTCCCGCTCACCCCTGCGGCAGTCCATCCGCCCACCGAGAGCGACCGGGCCCTGATAGGCGCATGGCGCGGCTTTTTCTTTCACAAGAACATCGCCGGGGCGGTCATGTCGATGACCTTCATCATCTGTGGCAACAGCTGGATCGATACGCGGAAATGGCGCTATGCGCTTTTTGCCGTTCTTGCGTTCGTGTTCGTCATTGGGACGAAGAGCAAGACGTCGCTGGCGCTGTGCGTCGCGATGCTAGCGATCAGCAACGTTTATCGCCTGCTGAGTGGCTCCACGCCCAAGAGAGCGATATTGCTGATGGTGCTCGCCTTCGGGATGGTCGGCGTGCTTGGTCTCTACATCGCCTATCAGCCGGTCGTGGAGCGGATCTTTGCCGACCCGACATCCTTCACCGGGCGCGTTTCGATCTGGCGGGTGGTGTTCGCCTACATGCACGACCACCCCTATCTGGGCGCCGGCTTTGGCAGCTTCTGGCAGGTCGGTGCCCGGTCCCCGGCCTTCGACTACATCAACCAGCATTTCCAGCTGTTGATCGCCCATTCGCACAACGGCTATTTGGAAATCTGGGCGACCACGGGCCCGTTGGGGCTGTCCCTCTTGCTGCTCTCGTTCATCGCCATGCCGGCCTGGTGGTTCCTGAGCGGCGCGACAAAGGAAAACCAGCATCTGATGGTTCCGGCCTTCGCGATCTGGGTCTTCGTCGTTTATCACAATCTGCTCGAGACCTCCTTTTTCGACCGTGATCGGCAGGTCTGGGTGATCTTCCTGGCAGCGATCGCGACCGCCCATGCGGGCTTCAAGGCAAAGCCCAGGCCGTCGTGGCGACGTGTTCATCTCCGAGTTGCGGAGCCCGCCCATGGCTAGGATCATCATATGCATCGCAACCTGCAAACGGCCGTCAGGGCTAAGGCGGACACTCCTTTCCCTCGCCGCGCAGAAGACGGACCATCTGCTGGAAATACTGGTCGCCGACAACGACGCTCAGCATCGCGAGGGGCTGGCTGTGGTCGAAACCATGATAGCCGAAGGATATCGCTGGAAGCTTTCATCGCTGCTCGTCGGGGAACGGGGCATCCCCTTCGCCCGCAACGCGCTGGTCGAAGCAGCGCTCGCGCGTGAGGGTGTGCGCTACGTCGCCATGCTGGACGATGATGAAGCAGCCTCGCCGGAATGGATCGACACGCTGGTCGAAGCTGCGAGCCGTTGGGACGCCGATGTCGTGGGCGGCGCGGTGCTTCGGCAGATGGATCGTCCGGCGCCATCCTGGGCGGCTCTCCATCCTCTGCTCCAGGCAAAGCGGCGGGGACGTTCAGGCATTGTCGACTTTGTTGACAGCACTGCCAACATCCTCGTTACGGCCGAGGCGCTGCGCGCCATGGGCGGCCGACCCTTTGACGAGCGCTTGGCGCTGACAGGCGGCGAGGACAAGCAGCTCTTCACGAGAATGCGGCGCGCCGGCTTTCGCTTCGCCTGGTCGGATGACGCATTGGTCACCGAATTGATCCCGGCAAGCCGCGTGACCGCCAAATGGCTGCTTATGCGGGGGTATCGGCTCGGCATGACAGATATGATGGTCGAGCGGTTCCATAAGGGACGGCTGCGCACGACCTTGGGCGAGCTGCCTCGCATCGCCGCCGGCTTTCTGGTCGGGACCATCGGCGCGGCGGCGACACTGGATCAGGGCAAGCGGGTCGTGCGGCTGGGCAAGCTTTACCGCGCCGCCGGCAAGATCGCCGGACTGGCCGGCATACCCTATGAGGAATATCGAAAGGTGCATGGCGCATGAATGATGCGACCCCCTTCTTCTCCGTCGTCATCCCGCTCTACAACCGCGCGGCCATCGTCGGCGACACGATCCGATCGGTCCAGGCGCAGGATTGGCAGGATTTCGAAGTCGTCGTCATCGACGACGGTTCATCCGACAATCCCGAACCTGTGATCAAGGCGCTCGGCGATCCCCGCGTGCGCTACATCCGTCAGGATAATGCCGGTGGTGGCGCGGCGCGCAACCGAGGGATCGTCGCGGCGCTCGGCCGGTACATCGCCTTCCTCGATTCCGACGACCTGTTCCTGCCGGGCAAGCTGTCCATTATGGCAAAGGCGCTGGCCGGGGATGACGGGCGGGCCGTCCTCTATTCCCGCATGAGGGTGGACCGGGGCGTCGACCGCTATTGGATCAGGCCTGATCGCGGCATTCGCGAAAATGAGGATGTCGGCGAATATCTTTTCTGCGCCAACCAGTTCATGCAGACCAGCACCATGGTCGTCCCGACCGCCATGGCGCAGGAGGTGCTGTTCGACCCGGCGCTGAAAAAGGGGCAGGACCTCGACTTCTGCGTTCGCCTGCAGGGCGCCGGCGCACGGTTCCGGATGATCGACCAGCCCTTGACCGTCTGGCTGGACGCCACCGAAGCGGGCCGCACATCCTATGTGAAGGGCTATGAGACGTCGCTCGACTGGCTCGACCGCTGCGGCCATATGCTGACAAACCGGGCGCGGCGGGGCTATCGGGCGACGGTGCTGGCCTATCACATGGCGCCGATCAGGCCGGTCCTGGCGATCAAGGATCTGGCGATCGGCATGGTCGCGGGCGGCGTTCCGCCCAAGGTGATCGCGCGGCAGGTGCTGCGTTCCTACCTGCCCAAGCCGCTTTATCGTTCGCTGGTGAACAATTTCGTCCTGCGCTTCGGCAAGGCCGGGGCCGCCGGGACGGGAGCCGCTTCGTGATGACGGCGTGGCAACCACCATCCAGCCTGCAGGCGGCGGTCGCGGCACCGTTGTTCTCGGTCGTGATCCCGACCTATCAGCGGCGCGACACGGTTGTTGCGGCGGCGATGTCCGCACTGGAACAAAGCATCGCGATCATCGAGGTGATCGTGGTCATCGACGGCTCCACCGACGGGACGGAAGTGGCCCTGGGCGCGATCAAGGACCCGCGCCTGAAGGTGATCGTCCAGGACAATCGCGGCGCTGCGGCGGCGCGCAACAAGGGCATCGACCACGCGCGCGGCCGGTATATCGCCTTTCTCGACTGCGACGACCGTTTCCTGCCCTATCATCTGGCCGATCTGCTGCCTTTGCTGCGCGAGAGCGACGACGTCGTCGCCTATGGACAGGTGCTGGCCGATCGGGGCAAAGGGCGCAATTTCCTGAAACCTCCCCGCGCCATCGCTCTTGGCGAGGCCATGGATCGCTACCTGATGTGCGACCGGGGCTTCATCCAGACCAGCAGCCTCGCGCTCAGCCGCGCCCTGGCGAAAAGGATACGCTATCGCGAGGATGTGAAGTTCGGGGACGATACCGACTTCGCGATGCGACTGTCGCTGGCTGGCGCGCATTTTCTGATGACGGACCGGCCCGGGACGATCTGGGCAGATCGCCAGGCCGACGAGCGGCTGTCGCAAGTGCGCGGAAGTGTCGGCAGCCTGGCCTGGCTGCGCGATCTGCAACCGCATATCTCACCGCGCGCCTTTTCCGCGTATATGGGCTGGCACGCCGCCAAAAGCGTCTGGCCGACCAGCCGGCGGCGGGCGATGCGATATTATTTAGGCGCCCTGTGCAGGGGCGCGTTCGGACCAAGGCTTGCGGCGACGGTACTGCTCCAGATCGTCATGCCCGATCCGGTCTATCGGCGCATTTCCGACCGATGGATCGATTTTTCCCACATGCTCGTCGGGAAAGGACAGCGGCTATGAAAAGGCGGGAATTCCTGACCGGGGCGCTGGCGCTGGGCGCATGTTCGCCCGTCGTGCCCTCCAGCAATGCGCAGGAAAGCATATCGTCGGGAGGTCTGGCAGCCCATGCGCGACGCTCCGGGCGCTATTTCGGCGCGGCGATCAAGTCGCACCAGTTGCGTGAAGACCCCGATTTCACCGCCGCTGTCGTCCGCGAATGCGACATGGTGGTCGAGGAATATGAGCTGAAACGCGGCACGACCGAACCCAAGCCGGGCCAGTATGATTTCAGCGGCGCGGACCAGATCATCGCCTTTGCGCAGCAGCATGGCATGCGCGCACGTGGCCATGCGCTGGTCTGGTATGCGGCCCAGCCCAAATGGCTGGAACCCGCACTGCAGCTCGCCAATGGCAGCGAGCGCGAAAAACTGATGTGCAGCTATGTCGACACCGCCATGCATCGCTACGCCGGGAAGATCGCCGAATGGGATGTGGTCAACGAAGCGCTGGAACCCAATGAGGGGCGCGCCGATGGCATGCGCCAGAACAGCATGTGGATGCAGGCAATGGGCGAGGATTATATCGACATCGCCTTTCATCGCGCGCGCGCGGCCGATCCCAGGGCAACGTTGTTCCTGACCGATTACGGGATCGAACATGACTCTCCGCGCTGCGAGCGGCGGCGGACGGCCATGCTGAAACTGCTCGACCGGTTGAAGTCGCGCGATGTCCCGGTCGACGCGGTCGGCATTCAGGGGCATCTGAAACCCTTCAAGGAGGGCTTCGACCAGGAAATATTCGCTCGCTTTCTGGACCAGTTGCGCGGCTATGGTTTGGCACTGGCGGTAACGGAGTTCGATGTCGCGGATCGCGGTGGACCACCCAATCCCGGCAAGCGTGACGGTGAAGTGGCGTCGGTTGCGCGGGCCTTTCTGGACGTCGCGCTGGACAATCCGGCAATGCGCTCCATCCTGTGCTGGGGCCTGTCCGACCGCTATAGCTGGCTGTCCAATTTCCCGGACTATAAATGGCCCGATGGGCAGCTTTCCCGCGGCCTGCCACTGGACGGCAATATGCGCCGCAAGCCCCTGTGGGATGCCATCGCCTCCGCCTTTGACGCCGCGCCGCCGGTCGGGAGAGCAAGCGCATGAGGATTTCCTCGCTGACGGGCCTGCGCGGCGTGGCGGCGGTGTCGGTGCTGCTGTATCACATACCGCATAACCCGACTTTCGAAGCCTTCCGCATACCGCTCTTCTCACGGGCCTATCTGGCGGTCGACCTGTTCTTCATCCTCAGCGGCTTCGTGATTTCCTTCGGCTATCACGACCGGGTGGTGAACCATTTGGGACGGGCCAGCTATATCGACTTCCTCATCAACCGCATGGCGCGGGTCTGGCCGCTGCACCTGATCGTCACGCTGGTTTTCATGGGCCGGATATGGCTCAACGTGTCGGGCAGCCAGTCGATCGACCTCAATGCGCCCAATATCATCACCAACATGCTGATGGTGCAGAGCTGGGGTTGGGGGACCGAACCGATCGCCGGAAACAGCTGGTCGGTCAGTACGGAGGTCGCCGCCTATCTGATATACCCGTTGATCGCGATCATCGCCTTTTCGCGCTGGGCCTGGCTCCAGGGATTGCTGTGCGTGGGGATATTGGCACTGGTGGCGTCGTCGGGACTGGGAGCCAGCGGTCCGCTGGACGTCAATGACAGCGATACGGTGCTGACGCTGCTCCGCTGCCTCGCCGGTTTCTCATTGGGCGTGATCACCTATCGCTGCGCGGAAAAGGACTGGTGCAGGTGGCTGATGGACCGAAGGGGCGGTTTCGCCACGATATGCGGCCTGATCGCGCTGGCGCTGATGCTGCCGGGCAAGGTGGATGTCCTGGTGGTTTGCCTGCTGCCGGCGCTGGTGCTGAGCTGTTATTATAACGGCACCGCCGCGCGCGCCGTGATGGCCAATCCGGTAAGTTTCCATTTGGGCCTTATCAGCTACTCCATCTACCTCTGGCACCCGCTGGTTCGCGACGTCTTCGCGCGCGGCATGGGGGTCGCGCACAAACATGGCATGACCGGTTTCGACTGGCTGTTCCTTGCCGGGATGCTGGTGGCGACATGGCTGCTCTGCTGGGCGAGCTATGCATTGGTCGAAATAGGCGGACATCGGTTGATCAAGTGGCTTCAGCGCGGCGGCAAGTCGCACAGGCCGGTGCGGGCGACCGCCTGATGCCCGCCATTTGGATCGCCATTCCCACCTTCCGGCGGCCCGATCAGCTTCGCCATCTGCTGGAGACGCTGCCGGGGATGGCGGGGCGCCATGACGTGATGGTGCTGGTGGCCGACAACGACCCGGATCGGCAGGACGGAAGCAACGTGGTGCGGGATTTGCAGGCGAAGGCCTATCCCCTGCCCCTGACCCTGCTCACCGTCGCGGAGGGCGGGCTTTGCAACGTGCGCAACGCGATTAGCGATACGGCACTGGCCGATCCCGAGATGCGCTTCCTGGCCATGATCGACGATGACGAATGGCCGCAGCCCGGCTGGCTGGATGCGCTGCTGATCTGTCAGGCGCAGGTGGGCGCCGATGTCGTGGCCGGGCCGGTGGACAGTTGCTTCGTCGGGCGAGCGCCACCCTGGGTAAAAAATGCGCTGGTCTTTCGCGCCGAGGAAAGGCCCTTCGGCGCAACCGGCATGCTCTGGGCGAGCAACAATCTTTTGGTCGCACGCCGCGCTCTGGACATGATCGACCAGCCCTGGTTCGACCCGCGGTTCAACCTTAGCGGCGGGGAGGACCTGGACTTTCTCGCCCGCCTCCGGGAAGCGGGCGCGCAGTTCGGCTGGGCGCCAGAGGCACGGGTCAGCGAATGGGTGCCGGCCGAACGGGCGCGCTTGGGCTGGGTCCTGCGCCGCATGTGGCGCATTGGCTACACCGAAACACTGGCCCGTCGGAAACGGCGTCCCGGGATCGCCGGGCAGGCAATACTGCTGTTCCGTGCCTTGGGGATATTGACGGCACGGACAGCCGGCCTGGCGGGGCTGCTGCTGCCCGGCGCGCGTCGGGTCGACATCGCCGGGCAGTGGGTAAAATGCTGGGGGCGCCTCTATGCCCTGTCAGGCGGCGCCCACAGCCATTATGGGGCGCTATAGATCTTGAAGTTGCGGATGATCATGTCGCCCGATCCATCATTATAGGCGCCATCGGTTTTCACCGCGACGTCCATGATCGGATACCAGCGGTGCCCCTGAAAGGGGTTGACCGACTGGTAGGTTTCGACGCCGTCCACGAACCAGGTGATGTAATCCCGCTGGATGTCCACGGCGAAACGGTGGAAGTCCTGGGAGTATCCCTTGAGGCCATAGGCCTGCTCGGTCTGGATGACGACGCCCCGCTGGAAGCTCCGCACGCCTCCGCTGCCGCCGTGAATGGTCTGCCCGATATGGCGGTCGAAGTCCCAGTAGCTCTGATAGCCAAAGCCTTCGTAGATATCGATTTCCGGCGGCCATCCGCTGGTCGATATCAGCCAGAAGGCTGGCCATGATCCGCGACGGTTCGGCATCCTGGCGTCCCATTCATATTGGCCGTAGCCAATTTGGGACGCCAGGAAATTGCGGCCGTCCAGCACCGTGGCGCCGTAATTCCAGCTCTGCCCATCATAGCTGATCGGCGTTTTCAGCTTCTGCGTGTGCAGCACCAGTCCGCTGGTTCCCCAATAAACCGGGCCTTCGATGCCCGGAAAGACTGTGGCATCCAGATAAAGGCCGGTTTCGCCGTTCGCAATTTGGGTGCGGCCATGGGACAGGGACGTCGCCCAGCGATTCCAGCCCCCATCGGGCGAACGCTTGTGGTTTTCCTTCTTCAATTCGAATTGCAGCGTCCCGGTAGCGGCGAAGGTGCGCGGTGCCCGGAAGGTGCCCGTTGATTTGGCCGTGGGCGCAATGCTGCTGGTGGCGGTGATCGTGGCGGTCGATTGCCCCTGCAGCCCGCCCCAAGGCGCTTCCCGCAACTTCAACTGGAACTGCTGGCCTTCCGCCGCGCTGATGATCGGCACCTCGACCGTCTGTATCAGCGGATCACCGGGCCGGAAGATCACGACCGTGTCGACCGTCTGGTAATTATAGCCGGACAAAGCCCGCAAGGCGCCTGATCCGTTCACAGTGGTGATGCGAGCGATCACGGTGTTGGGCGTCGGCCGGTCCAGCGTCACGGGAACATAGGCAGTGCCCGTCCCGGGACGGAAGGTGGCGTTGCCAAGAGAGAGAGTCGATTTTTCGGGTAGTTTTGTGCCGCCCGCAAAATCAAAGCTCGAGAAGCTGGATGTGCTGAACCCGGCCGTTCCGCTGGACGTCGAAATGGTGGTCGGCAACGATGTGGTAATGCTGCCGCCAGCCGAAATCGTGGTCGTTCCGCTCAACTTGCCGCCGGTTGTGGTGCCTGTGGTTAAGATTGTGGCCGCTCCCGCGGCCACAACACACAGGACAGCAAGTCCGGCTCCTCCGAAGGAGCCGGTCAGTTTGATATTCATGTCATGCAACCCCGCTATTGGTCCCCTAAGGGTCCTCTAGGGAAGTTAACATAAACTTCCGGTCAAGAACGACTCATCGCAAAATCGGCGACTTTGCGATGAGTTGTGGAACCTTTTCGAAGGTGGCTATTCGGCCGCCTGAATCAGTTCCGCGGGTTCGGGCGTGCCGCGACGCCCGACGCTCACATAGGCAAAGCCGGCCGCTTCGGCATCGTCGGGCCGGTAGATGTTGCGCAAGTCCACAAGGCCGTCACCATCCATGACCGACCGCAGCCGGGGCAGGTCAAGCGCGCGCAGCGCGTCCCATTCGGTGACGATGACAACAGCCGCCGCGCGTTCAGCAGCCTCATAGGGGCTGGCGCAAAATTCGACATCGCTCATCATCCCTCGGGCCGCGTCCATGCCTGCCGGATCATAGGCGCGCACCTGCGCTCCGCCATCTTGCAAGGCCCGGATGATCGACAGCGACGGCGCGTCGCGCATATCGTCCGTGTTCGGCTTGAACGTCAGCCCCAGCACGCCGATCGTCTTGCCGCGCACCGATCCGTTACAAACCGCCACCACCTTGCGGGCCATGGCGCGCTTCCGGCTCTCGTTGATCGCGACCGTCGTCTCGATGAGGCGGATCGGCGCTCCGGCATCCTCGGCAGTCTTCACCAGCGCCAGCGTATCTTTCGGGAAACAGGAGCCGCCATAGCCCGGCCCGGCATGCAGGAACTTCGCTCCAATCCGGTTGTCCAGGCCAATACCGCGCGCAACCTGCTGCACATCGGCGCCCATCTGCTCGCACAGGTCGGCTATCTCGTTGATATAGGTTATTTTCATCGCCAGGAATGCGTTGGCGGCATATTTGATGAGTTCGCTGGTGCGGCGGCCGGTAAACTGGATCGGCGCCTGGTTGAGGTAGAGCGGTCGATACACTTCCTCCATCACAGGCCGCGCGCGATCGTCCTCCAGGCCCACCACGATGCGATCCGGGCGCTTGAAATCCTGGATCGCTGCGCCTTCCCGCAGGAATTCGGGATTGGACGCGACCGCGAACCGCGCTTCGGGATTGGTTTCACGCACGATGCGCTCGACCTCATCTCCCGTGCCCACCGGAACGGTCGACTTGGTCACGATGACGGTAAAGCCGCTGAGCGACGAGGCGATCTCCCGGGCCGCATCATAGACATAGCTGAGGTCGGCATGGCCGTCTCCCCGACGCGCCGGCGTGCCCACTGCGATGAACACGACATCCGCCTGGGCGACCGCCGCGGGAAGATCGGTAGTGAAGGTCAGCCGCCCCGACTTGACATTACGAGCCATCAGATCCGTCAGGCCCGGCTCATAGATGGGCACGCCGCCATCGCGCAGCAGGGCAATCTTGGCCTCGTCCTTGTCCACGCAGATCACATCATGGCCGAAGTCCGCAAGACAAGCGCCAGAGACCAGGCCGACATAGCCCGATCCGGTCATCACGATCCGCATCACCACTTCTCCCTCTTTTTTAAAAGCTCAGCCGCCTTGCGAGCAACCGATGACAATGGGCGCACAGCAACCATCCGGAAATCCGGAATGGACGATGCTCTCCCTTTTCATGGGTTGGCCACCGGGCGTCCGGGCCTGCGACCTATATCACCGAAACGAAACGGCTGTTGATGCGGTGCAGCATAGCGCCGGCACCGTAACGGATGCAACGCAGCTTGCCGCTCCAGCGCCACCGATGACCGTGGATCAAGGACTTGGGGCAGTTCCTGCGATTGTTGTCAGTGAGGCGACTCACGCCTGTGCTGGCGATACGTCACTCAATGGAGGGCTCTCAGATGCCGCCCGCTATTACGGGCCAGCCGCCCTGCTCCAGCGCCATGCTGAGGTCTTCGGCGCAGCGCTGAAGCTCTACGGCATCGGTCGAACGGACAACGAAATTGGCGCCGGTCTTGCCTTCCCGGAAAAAGGGGTAGCTGCCGATCTGGCAGCCCGGATGGGCCCGTTCAGTGCGCGCGAGCAGGTCGGCGATTTCACTTTCGGCAACCCAGCAGCCGATTTGCGCGGACAACAGCGGATGACCGCCCTCGAGCCTGCCGGTCAGGCTGTCGAGCATGCCCGCGGTGATATGCGGCACGCCCGCCATGATGAAAATATTGCCGTGACGGATGCCCGGCGCGCCGGACATGCGGTTTTCGATGAGGCTGGAGCCGGCCGGCACGCGGGCCATGCGCAGGCGCGCTTCGGTCAGCCCGCCGCGCGTTTCGTAATAGCTGGCCAGAACCGCGCGCGCTTCCTCATGAATCTCCACCTCCACGCCCAGCGCGCAGGCGATGGCGTCAACGGTGATATCGTCATGCGTTGGCCCGATTCCGCCGGTCGTAAACAGATAATCGTTTCGGGCGCGCAGCGTGTTGACCGCCTCGACGATCGCGTCGCTGTCGTCCGCCACGATCCGCACTTCGCGCAGGCGGATGCCCTGGACGTTGAGCCAGGTCGCCACCTGCGCAACATTCTTGTCCTGCGTCCGCCCGGACAGGATCTCGTCTCCGATCACGATGAGTGCGGCGGTCCAGGTGCGTTCGTCGAGCGGCATCGTCTGGCCATAGCCGCTGGCCGTTCCCCTGCCTAGACGGTTCCTGACTGCGGGAGATGAGCCAGAGGCGCCCATGGTGCCTTTCCCGCTCCCCGCCCCCTCGCAATATCCTGTTCATCCGCCTATAATCGGGTCCATGACCGACTATATGACGATGACGGCGGACGCGCCGGTTTCCCGATCAACCGCGATCAAGCTTTATGACGCAGCCGCCTTTGAAGGCATGCGCAAGGCCGGCCGGCTGGCTGCCGAGATACTCGACGCACTGGCGCCGCATGTGGTGCCGGGCGTCACGACCGGCGAACTGGACGACATCGTCCGCCGCATGACCCTTGATGGCGGCGGCGTGCCGGCGACGCTCGGCTATCGCGGCTACACGCACAGCTGCTGCATCTCGCTCAACAACGTGATCTGCCACGGTATACCCGGCGAGCAGAAGCTCAAGGAAGGCGACATCCTCAATATCGACGTGACGCCCCTGCTTGATGGCTGGCATGGCGACAGCAGCCGCATGTACATCGTGGGTGAAACCTCCATCAAGGCGCGACGCCTGATCGAAGTGACTTATGAATGCCTGATGCTGGGCATCGAGCAGGCAAAGCCCGGCAATCATCTGGGGGACATCGGTCATGCTATCCAGACCCATGCCGAAAAGCATCGCTACGGCGTGGTCCGCGACTTTTGCGGCCATGGCCTCGGCCGCGTTTTCCATGACAGCCCGGAAGTCGTCCATGTCGGCCGTCCCGGCACCGGCCCGGAACTGAAGCCCGGCATGTTCTTCACCATCGAACCGATGATAAACATCGGCAAGCCCGGCGTGAAGATGCTCGAGGACGGGTGGACCGCGGTCACACGCGATCGTACGCTATCGGCCCAGTTCGAACATAGTATCGGCATCACGGAAACCGGATGCGAAATCTTCACGAAGAGCCCGGCCGGCCTTGATGTCCCGCCCTATTCCCGCTGAATGAGCGCCTGCCTAAAAAATAGGCAAGGGACCAGCGTTCTGCCCTGAATCCGGGCAATATGGACAAAGATTGCCGCATCGCCGAAAGCGGTTAGCAGCGATTCGCCGTTTGGCACGGTAATTGATTGTCGGATGGGGCGGATCATGTCTCGGGGGGCATGATGATCGTCCCGTCAAGGAAAAGGATTGCGAAGCTTTCGCTATCCAGCGCGCGTGTGAGTTGGGATCAGAGTGATGAAGAAGATCGAAGCGATCATCAAACCGTTCAAGCTCGATGAGGTAAAGGAGGCGCTGCATGAAGTCGGCGTGTCCGGCATCACGGTGACCGAGGCCAAGGGCTTCGGACGGCAGAAGGGCCATACCGAACTGTATCGCGGGGCCGAATATGTCGTCGATTTCCTGCCCAAGGTGAAGCTGGAGGTCGTCGTCGACGACGCGCTGGCCGATCGGGTCGTGGAAGCCATCTCGGCCGCGGCCCAGACCGGTCGGATCGGCGACGGCAAGATCTTCATCTCCTCGATCGAAGGCGCGGTTCGTATCCGCACCGGCGAACGCGACAGCGACGCCATCTGATCCTGACGAGCTTTCCGGTTTCCGCCGGCCCCGCAAGGGGACGGCGGCTTGCAACATCCACTGCCCCTTCGGGGGGGTATTTTTGAAAGAAGGGCAAGAGCACATGGCCAACACGCCAAAAAACATCCTGAAGATGATCGAGGAAAAGGAGATCGAATGGGTCGATCTGCGCTTCACCGATCCCAAGGGTAAGTGGCAGCACCTGACCATGGTTTCGTCGGTCCTCGGCGAAGACGAACTGACCCAGGGCCTGATGTTCGACGGTTCGTCGATCGAAGGCTGGAAGGCGATCAACGAGTCGGACATGATCCTCAAGCCCGACCTGGACGCCGTTTATGTCGATCCGTTCAGCGCCACCCCGATGCTCATCCTCTTCTGCGACATCGTAGAACCCGACACCGGCGAACTTTACGCCCGTGACCCCCGTTCGACCGCCAAGCGCGCGGAAGCCTTCGTCAAGTCGGCCGGCTTTGGCGACACCGTTTATGTCGGCCCGGAAGCCGAATTCTTCATGTTCGACGACGTCCGCTTCAACAGCGACTACAACGAGTCTTTCTACAAGATCGACGACATCGAGCTCCCCACCAACACCGGCCGGGAATATGATGGCGGCAATCTGGGCCACCGTCCGCGCGCCAAGGGCGGCTATTTTCCGGTCGCTCCGGTCGATCCGGCCACCGACATCCGCGCCGAAATGGTCACCACCATGCTGGAAATGGGCCTCCCCTGCGACAAGCACCACCACGAAGTGGCCGCTGCCCAGCATGAACTCGGCCTGACCTTCGGCACGCTGGTCCAGACCGCCGACCGCATGCAGATCTATAAGTATGTCGTGCAGATGGTCGCCCAGGCCTATGGCAAGACCGCGACCTTCATGCCCAAGCCGATCGCGCAGGACAATGGTTCGGGCATGCACACCCACATGTCGATCTGGGACGGCGGCAAGCCGCTGTTCGCGGGCGAAGGCTATGCCGGCCTGTCGGAAATGTGCCTCTACTTCATCGGCGGCGTCATCAAGCACGCCAAGGCGCTCAATGCCTTCACCAACCCGACCACCAACAGCTACAAGCGCCTGGTGCCGGGCTTCGAAGCTCCGGTTCTTCTGGCCTATTCCGCCCGCAACCGTTCGGCCTCCTGCCGTATTCCCTACGGCGCCGGTGCCAAGGCGAAGCGCGTCGAATTCCGCTTCCCCGACGCGATGGCCAACCCCTATCTCTGCTACGCCGCGCTGCTGATGGCCGGCCTCGACGGCATCGAGAACAAGATCCATCCGGGTTCCGCGATGGACAAGAATCTCTATGATCTGCCGCCCGAAGAGCTGAGCCAGGTGCCGACCGTTTGCGCCTCGCTCCGTGAAGCACTCAACAGCCTGGAAGCCGATTACGAATTCCTGCTGAAGGGCGACGTCTTCACCAAGGATCAGATCGAAGCCTATATCGAGCTGAAGTGGCCGGAAGTGTACCGCTGGGAAATGGCACCTTCGCCGGTCGAATTCGACATGTATTACAGCGCCTGATCTCTTTCCGGATCGAACGAAAACGGGGCCCGGTCGCGCAAGCGGCCGGGCCCCGTTTTCGATTCAGTTATGAATTTAGTAGGCGATCGCATTCTCTCCACCACCATTCCAGCTGCGCTATGCCTGTCATCCTCGCTCTCGCTGGAACGATCGTTGAAGAAGATGCGGCCCCTCGTCCTGCTGCCGACGCCTCCTACGCCCTTTACCTGACGTATATTTTCGTGATCGTTGGATTCCTGGGCATAGTTGCCGCGGGCAAGGGTGATACGCTTCCCCTGGTGGCAGCGCTCGCCGCGTGCTTGGTCGCTGGCATATTGGTCCATCGGCATATTGAACTGCCGCTCAAACGGCTGGTCGACGTCACGGAAGGCCGCCTCAGATCCAGCGCAGTTGGCCGCCGCACGGCGCACCACCGGTTGCCAGGCGACGTCATCCAATCGCATACTGCCCCGCCGGGAGAAGCAGGATGACCATCACCATCACCGCCTTCGAACGCTCCCCTGATCGCGGGCGGGGGCTCGCACGCGACATGCGCGTTCGCTGGGCGCTGGAGGAGGTAGGCCTGGCCTACACTGTCCGCCTGATCGCCTTTCCCGAGATGAAGGAGCCGGCGCATCTTGCGCGTCACCCGTTCGGACAGATCCCCACCTATGAAGAAGGTCCTTTCAGCCTGTTCGAATCCGGGGCCATCATATTCCACATTGCCGAGCATCATGCGGGGCTGTTCCCCGATGCCCCCGAAAGACGGGCCGAGGCGATAAGCTGGATGTTCGCGGCACTTAACACGGTCGAACCGCCGATCGTTGATCGGTCGATGGCCATTTTGCTGGAGCGGGACAAACCCTGGTTCGATGAGCGCATGACCGTCCTGGATGACCGGGTCCGCACCCGCCTCGCCCAACTCGCGCATCGGCTGGGGGATCAGGACTGGCTCGCCGGCACCTTCAGCGCCGGCGACCTGCTGATGGTGACCGTCCTGCGGCGTC
The DNA here is from genome assembly GCF_037860795.1 of Sphingobium mellinum. Lineage (NCBI taxonomy): Bacteria > Pseudomonadati > Pseudomonadota > Alphaproteobacteria > Sphingomonadales > Sphingobiaceae > Sphingobium > Sphingobium mellinum. The sequence goes on from NZ_JBANRK010000011.1 coordinate 40,037, forward strand.
TGGACGGATCCGGCCTGATCGAGGAACATCCGAATCTCGCAGCTTATATCGCGAGGGCCGAGGCGCGCCAGGCATATCAGCGCGCCTTTGCCGATCAATTGGCAGTCTTTAACCGCGCGGCTGCAACCAACTCGTAAGCGCGGAATCTCCAGTCAGGACCCAAATCATGTCGCTGATCGAAGCGGGGGGCTGTCATATCCCATCATAGAGGCGCCGAAGGCGGGAGTGTCGACTCCGAAACGCGCAGCGGGGGTTTCAAATGCCGGAGGGCTCGGCTCGATCGCGGTTGGAGCGACCGACGCGGATGGCGCTCGCGCGACGATCGCTCAGTTGCCCATGCGGACCGACCGCCCCTTCAACGTCAATGCTGGCCGGGATGGCTGGCGGCTGACGACCAACAGCGCGCTGTCAGTCCCCGTCCGGAATGGACGCGCCGAATAACAGGACAGCCTCGCCAGCGGGCGACAGCGCCATTTCACCCCCCGCTCCGACCACCAGGCCGCGTACCATCCACGCGGCGGCCGTGCGCGACGCCAGGCCATCCGTCGGCAGCGTTCCTGCCAGCGCGGATCGCAGGTCCGGGTCCAGAACCAGCTTGGGTCCCTCAGCCCTGACGACGATCTCGGTGACGCCCGGCCGCTTTTCCGCGCCGATGTCGAGCTGACCGCCCCGCACCAGCGCATCGCCGGCGATCAGCGCCAGATTGAGCAGCACCTTCACCGGCAGCTTGTCCAGCATGTCGTCTTCGACGAGCCAGCCTATCTTCACCCGGCCAGTGCCTGCAAACATGCCTTCGATCGCAACGCGCGCCTCATGCGTCGGCACCGCGTCGCCAAAGCCCCCCGCCGAACCGAACGCCAGGCGGAAGAATTTCAGCTTGTTGGCTGACGTCCGCGCGCTGTCCGCCAGCAGGTCCAGACAACGCTGGCGCATGTCCGGATCGGTTTCGTCCGCCATCAGCTCCAACCCGTTGTTGAGCGCGCCCACGGGACTGAGGAGATCATGGCAAAGACGCGAACAGAGCAAGCTGGCAAATTCGATGCTGTCGGTCGGATTGGTCATGAAGGTGATGCCACCGGGAAAGGAAAAGAAAGGAGATGACAGGCTAATGCGCTGCCCTGTCGCGTGATGCAACCCCGGCCTGCCGCCTTTCGCTCACATGATGTCGAGCCTTGCGGGCGTAAAGCGCACTTCTCCTGCCTGCCCCTGCCCCTGCCCACGCCCCGCGACCCACAGCCTTGCCGCGCCCGATCCGACAATCAGCCACAGGCTTCCATCGGGCGCCGCATTGGCTGCGTCCGTGGCGGATGGTTCGGCATGTCCGCTTGGGTGCGAATGATAATGGCCAAGGATCGCGGGGCCGCCCGCGCGAGCCGCTCGGTGCGCCGCGATCAGCACCGCGGGGTCCAGCTCGAAATGGCGCGCCGGATCGGGGGCGACGTTCACGGCGGGTCGAACGTTGAGGATGGCACCCTCCCGCCCCAACAGCAGGCCACAGACCTCGTGGGGATCTGCGGCTGCCAGGGACATGATTTGTTCCAGTATCGCGCTTGATATCCTGACCCTCATTCCTACATGCTTAGCCAATGGGTTCGGGGGTTTCCATCATCGAAGCGACGATCGGCGAGGCGCAGCGCGGCCTTCGCCTCGACAGGGCGCTTGCGGACCTGTTGCCCGATCTTTCGCGCGAACGGCTAAAGGGGCTGATCGTCGAAGGCCGGGTGACGCTGGACGGACGGCCCCTCAATCCGTCGATGAAGGTTGCTTCCGGACAAAGCTTCGCCGTGACCCTGCCCCCGCCGGTGGAGGCCGAAGCGATCGCGCAGGACATCCCGCTGAATATCGTGCATGAAGACGCGGACCTGATCGTCATCGACAAGCCGGCGGGCCTTGTGGTCCATCCGGCAGCGGGCAATCTGGACGGCACTCTGGTCAACGCGCTGCTGCATCATTGCCGCGGCCAACTGTCCGGCATCGGCGGCGTGGCGCGTCCTGGCATCGTTCATCGCATCGACAAGGATACATCCGGCCTCTTGGTCGTTGCAAAATCAGACAAGGCCCATGAAGGGCTCGCCCAGCAGTTCAAGGCGCACCGCATCGATCGCCTTTACGCGGCCATCGTCTATGGCATGCCACAGCCGGCGGCCGGCACGGTCGACACATGGATCGGCCGGTCCGACGCCGATCGAAAAAAAATGGCGGTTTGCAGGGAAGGTCGCGGCAAACATGCGGTGACCCATTATCGTACCGTCCAGCCGCTGAAGGGGGCGGCGCTGATCGAATGCAAGCTGGAAACCGGCCGCACGCATCAGGTAAGGGTGCATATGGCCCATCTGGGTCACCCCTTGATCGGCGATCCGGTTTACGGTAGAGACAGAAAAGGTTTCAAATCAATACTGGAAACGATGGGTTTCAAAAGGCAGGCATTGCACGCGGAAAAGCTGGGGTTCATACATCCGGTAACGGGACAGCAGCTCAGCTTCGACAGCCCGATGCCTCGAGATATGCAGGAACTGTTAAGCGAGCTTCTCGTATAGGATTTGACAAGTTTGCCGCGGTGCGTCGGACGCCTCTTCTGGGTCCCACCGCGCATGAAAGGGAAAGGTGAAGAGACATGGCTGACAAAAGCAATGTCCCCGCGGTGCCGGCGCTGGGCGGTGAAGCCAGCCTGAACCGCTATCTGTCGGAAATCCGCAAGTTTCCGCTTCTGACGCCCGAGCAGGAATATATGCTCGCCAAGCGCTACGCCGAACATCAGGATCCTGAAGCGGCGGCGCAGCTGGTCACATCGCACCTGCGCCTCGTCGCAAAGATCGCCATGGGCTATCGCGGCTATGGCTTGCCGGTCAGCGAGCTGATCAGCGAGGGCAATATCGGCCTGATGCAAGGCGTCAAGAAATTCGAGCCCGATCGGGGTTTCCGCCTGGCGACCTACGCCATGTGGTGGATTCGCGCGTCGATCCAGGAATTCATCCTCCGCAGCTGGTCGCTCGTGAAGATGGGCACGACCGCCGCGCAGAAGAAGCTGTTCTTCAACCTTCGCCGGATGAAGAACAACATCGAAGCGTTCGAGGATGGCGACCTTCACCCCGATGACGTCAAGAAGATCGCGACCGATCTTGGCGTCACCGAGGAAGACGTGATCTCAATGAATCGCCGCATGGCGATGGGCGGCGACACGTCGCTCAACGTGCCGATGCGCGAGGATGGCGAGGGCCAGTGGCAGGATTGGCTCGCCGACACGGATCCGCTTCAGGATGAACGTGTCGCGGATGAGCAGGAAAAGACCCTGCGCCACGACATGCTGGTGGAGGCGATGGACGACCTCAACGACCGGGAAAAGCACATCCTGGCCGAACGCCGCCTCGCCGAAGAGCCCAAGACGCTGGAGGAACTGAGCCAGGTCTATGGCGTATCGCGCGAGCGCGTTCGCCAGATCGAGGTGCGGGCCTTCGAAAAGCTGCAAAAGGCGATGATGCGCATCGCTGGCGATCGCATAGGAAAGATGGCTCGCCTCGCGATGGCCTGAACACTCTCTGCGACAAGGATGAAGCCCCGGAGCGGTCCGGGGCTTTTTTCTTGCCCGTCCTTCGGCCTCCCCCGCCGCCCTCGAGCGCCGGCACAGGATGGCGCATGCCACATCTTGCGCCCGAGCAAGACCACGCTAGGGAAAGGCCATGGCTTCCCCTTCCTCCGCGCCGCGTCGTCGTTCCCGCTGGGCCAGCATCCTGCTTCGCATTCTCGGCGGATTCGTCGTGTTTTCATTGCTGATTGTCCTCATCTATCGCTTCGTGCCGCCGCCCGTCACCCTGACGATGCTGCTTGATCGCCATGGCATCACCAAGGATTGGGTGAGCCTGGACGAGATCGATCCCAACATGGCCCGTGCGGCCATAGCTGCCGAGGACAGCCGCTTTTGCAGCCATCACGGTTTCGACGCCGTGGCGATCGCCCGCGCGATGCGGCACAATGCCAGCGGAGGACGAATCCGGGGTGGGTCCACGATCAGCCAGCAAACGGCCAAGAATGTCTTTCTTTTCCAGGGCGGCGGCTTCGTCCGCAAAGGCTTCGAAGCCTGGTTCACCATGCTGATCGAGGCGATCTGGGGCAAGCGCCGGATCATGGAAGTCTATCTCAACGTCGCGGAGACAGGGATCGGAACCTATGGCGTGCAGGCCGGCGCGATGCGATATTTCCATCATGGCGCAGGCCGTCTGACACATGCAGAAGCCGCCCGGATCGCTGCCGTCCTGCCCCTGCCTAAGAAAAGGGCCGCGATCGACCCTCGCGGTTTCACGCGCCACTATGGCAACAGCATAGTCAGCCGCATCGGCGTGGTGCAGCGGGAGGGGCTGGACGATTGCGTCCGGTGAACGGCGGCAGGCGCCACGCCAGCCGCTTGCCGATACCGGCTCCTTGACAGCCCGTCCCTGCCCCGCAACATGGCGCCCATAATGACGGTCGCATCCAAGGCTCCCCTGCTCTTCTTCGACTCAGGCGTCGGCGGCCTGTCGATATTGGCGCCCACACGGGCTGCACTGGCCAGCGCGCCTGTCATCTACGCAGCGGACAGCGCGGGCTTTCCCTATGGTACAAAGAGTGAGGCGGAGATTGCCGCGCGCGTGCCTGCCTTGCTCGGGCGGCTGGTCGAACGATTCCGCCCGCGTCTTGCCGTCATTGCGTGCAACACCGCCTCGACGATCGCGCTTTCCAGCGTACGCGCCGCGCTCGATATTCCAGTCGTTGGCACCGTGCCCGCAATCAAGCCCGCCGCGCTGCTTTCCAAAAGCCGGGTATTCGGCGTGCTTGGCACGGACGCGACCGTGCGCCAGCCCTATGTCGACCGGCTCACGGCGGAATTCGGCGCGGATTGCGTCGTGCTGCGACACGGTTCGGCCGCGCTGGTGCAACTGGCAGAGGCGAAGCTGCGCGGACTGCCGCTCGATCCCGCCATTGCTCGCGACGCGCTGGCTGGCTTGCTGGACCAGCCCGACGGCGATCGCATGGACACTGTCGTGCTCGCCTGCACCCATTTCCCCCTGGTGCAGGCCGAACTCACCGCCGCCGCGCCGCGCCCGCTGCATTTCGTCCATGGCGGCGACGGCATCGCCCGGCGCGTCGCATATCTGACGCAGGGGCAGCAATGGCCTGCCTCGCCGGCGCCCGGCAAAGCGATATTCACCCGGCTTGACCATAGCGTGGCAGCGCTCGCGCCCGCCCTTGCCGATTACGGCCTGGAGGAAATGGAAGCGCTGTGATGGCGTGGGACATTTGGTCCCATGGCAAATTCCTCTATCATTGTGATAGCTATTTCTCACAACCCCTGCGAGCGGTTAGCGCTGGTAATACGGGCCAGCAGCGGGTAAATGCACCGCCGGAGAGATTGGCGGGCCACTAGGGAACGGGCGTTACGTGAACTACCAGCATATTTTCGCGCAGGCGATCGACCGGCTCCACAGCGAAGGCCGCTATCGCGTGTTCATCGATATTCTGCGCAACAAGGGCGCCTTCCCCAACGCCCGCTGCTTCCATGGCCATAATGGACCCAAGCCCATAACCGTGTGGTGCTCCAACGACTATCTTGCCATGGGCCAGCACCCCAAGGTGGTCGCCGCCATGGAAGAGGCGCTGCACGATGTCGGCGCCGGATCGGGGGGCACCCGGAACATCGGCGGCAACACCCATTATCACGTCGATCTGGAAGCCGAACTTGCCGACCTGCACGGCAAGGAAGGCGCGCTGATTTTCACGTCGGGTTACGTCTCGAACGATGCAACGCTCTCGACCCTTGCCAAGATCCTGCCCGGCTGCATCGTCTTTTCCGATGAGCTGAACCATGCCAGCATGATCGCGGGCATCCGCAATTCCGGCTGCGAAAAGCGGGTTTTCCGCCATAATGACGTGGATCATCTGCGCGAACTGCTGGCCGCTGAAGATCCCGATGCGCCCAAGCTGATCGCGTTCGAAAGCGTCTATTCGATGGACGGTGATGTGGCCCCCATCGCCGCGATCTGCGATCTCGCGGACGAATTCAACGCACTCACCTATCTGGACGAAGTGCATGCCGTGGGGATGTATGGTGCCCATGGCGGCGGCATTTCGGAAAGGGATGATGTCGCGCATCGCCTGACCATCATCGAAGGGACGTTGGGCAAGGCATTCGGCGTCATGGGCGGCTATATCGCGGCCGACCAGATGATTATCGACGTCATCCGCAGCTATGCGCCCGGCTTCATCTTCACCACGTCTCTTTCGCCCGTATTGGTCGCCGGCGTGCTGGCGAGCGTGCGCCACCTCAAGCAGTCGAGCGAGGAACGCGAAGGCCAACAGGCCGCGGCCGCGACGCTCAAGCGGCTGATGGCGGATGCCGGCTTGCCGGTGATGCCGTCCGTCACGCACATTGTCCCGCTGATGGTGGGCGATCCGGTCAAGGCAAAGCGGATCAGCGACATCTTGCTGGCTGAATATGGCGCCTATGTGCAGCCCATCAACTATCCCACCGTGCCGCGCGGGACGGAGCGCCTGCGCTTCACCCCCGGACCGGCCCATGACGAACAGATGATGCGCGATCTCGTTTCGGCGCTGGTGGAAATTTGGGATCGGCTGGAACTGGAATTCAAAAAGGCTGCCTGACCGCCCGCTTTCCTCCGACCGGCGGAAGGATTAGACCCTGATCAGCCCTGCCCTCACGGCATAGCCCCGATACAGGCTCTGACTGTGGGGGAGGCCGCCCATATCGGCCGCCAGCCGCTCAAGCGCAGGCTTGATGTCCGCGCGCGGCGCAACATGAAACCGTGCCAGCCATCCGAACAAGGCCCTCCTCCAAAGACCGGGCAGTCTTTCCTGCTGGCCGAAATCGACCAGTTCCAGCCTGCCGCCATGGGTCACGCAACGCCCCGCCGTTTGCAGGGCGGCCTCCCAGTTCGGAATCATCGATAGCGCGTAGCTGATCATCACCCGCTCAAAGGTCTCGCGGCCGAACAACGCCACAGGGTCCAGGCGGCACGCGTCCCCGCGCGCAAGCGTCACCCGATCAGCCATGCCGGCCTTCGCCACCGCCTTGCGCGCCGTTTCGAGCATCGCTTCGGAAATATCGACGCCATAGAGCCGCGCCTGTGGCCACGCCCGTCCCACCGCGATCAGGTTGCGCCCGGTGCCGCAGCCGATCTCCAGCACCGCGCCTCCGTCGGGGAGTGCGAGATCCGCGATCAGCCCGTCCCGACCAAGCAGATAATATTTGCGCGACAGGTCGTAGATGTGCCGCTGATGCCGATAGACGCTGTCCATCAGCCGGTCATGGCCGACCCCCTTCATTGCACGTCCTTCAGCGCATAGAGGTGGACGCCCCCGTAGATGGCCGATCGATCCCGCGCCGTATAGTCGAGCGACTGTTCGGCCCGATAGTCCCAGCGGGACAGCAGGGCATCGTCCACGCGGCCAGGCAGGATGCTGGGTTCCCCGGCCGTGCGGAAAAGCACCCGCGCACCGGGCCTGGCCGTCCGCGTGATCTGGCACCAGAGCGCGTTCAGTTGCTCGTCCGACATCCAATCCTGCGCATCCAGCAGGACATAGCGATCCGCCGAGGCCGCGGGCTGCGAGGCCAGGAAATCGGTGAAATTGACATGGCGCACGTCCACCCGCTCGGCCCGTTCGACCACGGCGGCATGATGCGCCGCCTGTAGATAGGGCGGCAAAGGCCCCTCCCCGCCCGCATAGCCGCGACCGAAGGCCTGCACGGCGAAATAATTGTCCTTCAGGTCGAAGTCGCAGGCCAGTTTCTCCAGTCGCGCCTTCAGCACCGCGTCCATCCGCGCGTCCCCGGCCAGCGCCTCATATTGCGCCGGGGGTATGCCAAGCCCGAACAGCGAGGCGGGCTGGCTCGTCAGCCAGCGGGTGAAGGCGCTGTCGAACACCGGCGCCAGTTCCCGTTCAAAAATCGCGCGCTGTTCGTCGCGATTCCTGGCATCCAGCATGCGCCTCGGGTCGACGCCATGCAGTCGTGCCAGCATATGTGCGGCCCCGATGAAGCGGCCGAGCAGACCCTGCCGATAGATGCCGCGTGCGAAGCCGCTGATCCGCCTCCGTCCGATGATGTCGCGGCCCTCCCAATAGCGCCGCGTCGCATCGTCCAGCATCGGCGCGACGAAGCGGCGATAGGCCTCCACATTGTCGCGGCTGTCGGCCCTGGCGAAGAACCGGTGGAAGCTCTCATGATCCGGCAACGCCCGCGCCGCCGCCAGCTTCAGCCGATTGAGCGCGATATGCGCCGTGTTGAGATCGACCGCTGTTATCCTCGCGGGGTCCGCGGTCAGGTAACTGAGCACATTGCATCCGCCCGACGCGATGGTGACGACATGGCAGTCGGGCGTGATCGCCAGCGCGTCCATGTCGACCTCCGGATCCTCCCAGATCTGCGCATAGACGAGGCCGCGAAAGGCGAAGGTGAAGGCGCGCTCCAGCAATCCCTGCCGTGTCAGATGCCGGTGCTGATGCACCGCGCGGGTCAGATTCTGGTGAGCCATGGATGCCATCTCGTCGCGCCTCCTCAGGTGCCGGGTCGGGTCGTTGGGCTGCGCCTAGTGCAGCCGCATGTCCGCCGCGTGACGATCAGGTTACGGCTCCGTGAAGCCCTTGCGGAACCATCGGGCGCCAACCACCTTCTCTCCACATGCCTCACTGGATCGAACCGCACCCGACCGGCATCTATGTCCGGCCCGCCGACGCCTGGATCGACCCTTCCGTCCCGCAGGCGCGCGCGCTCGTGACCCACGGCCACGCCGATCACGCGCGGGGCGGCCACGGCCATGTCTGGGCGACAGAGGAAACACTGGCGATCATGGCGCTGCGTTACGGCACCGCGTCCGGCACGGCCGTCGGCTATGGCGAGGATATCCGCATGAACGGCGTCGCCGTTACCTACATTCCCGCCGGCCACGTCCTTGGGTCCGCGCAGATCCTGCTGGAACATGCCGGCGAACGGGTCGTCGTTACCGGCGATTATAAGCGGCGGCCGGACCCGACCTGCAGGCCCTTCACGCCTGTGCCCTGCGACATCTTCGTGACGGAAGCGACCTTCGGCCTTCCCGTTTTTCGGCATCCCGACACGCGAAGCGAAATCGACCGCCTGCTTGCCGCGCTCCATGCCCATCCCGACCGCTGTGTGCTGGTCGGCGCCTATGCGCTCGGCAAGGCGCAACGCCTCATCGCCGAGTTGCGCGCGCGCGGCCATCATGACCCCATCTACATCCATGGCGCGCTGGAGCGGATGTGCGCCCTCTACGCGGACTTCGGCGTCGAACTGGGCGAATTGCGCCCCGCGACCGGCGTTGCTGCGAAGGAGATGCGTGGCCATGTGATCGTCTCGCCGCCTTCCGCGCTCAACGATCGCTGGAGCCGGCGCCTGCCTGATCCCATAACCGCCATGGCGTCAGGCTGGATGCGCGTGCGCCAACGCGCCCGCCAGCGTAATGTCGAACTGCCGCTCGTCATTTCCGACCATGCCGACTGGGATGAGCTGACCGACACCATCCGCGAAGTCGCGCCTTCGGAAACCTGGATCACCCACGGGCGGGAGGACGCGCTGGTCCACTGGTGCATGACCCACCAGATGCGCGCGCGGGCGCTGGAAATGATCGACCGCGAAGACGAGGATGAAGGGTGATGCCGCCTTCACTCCTCCGGCCGTTCGGTTCGAGCTTGTCGGGAACAGGTGCGCGCGGATGAGGCAGTTCTCCCAGCTCCTCGACGGCCTCGTCTATACGCGGTCCCGTAACGGCAAGCTGGACCTGATCGCCAGCTACATGCGCGCGGCATCCGACCCTGACCGGGGCTGGGCGCTGGCGGCTCTCACCGGCAATCTCGACCTCAAGGCCGTGAAGGCGTCCACCATAGCCGAAATGACCCGCGCCCGCGTGGACCCGGTCCTGTTCGAAATGAGTCGCGACTATGTCGGCGATCTCGCGGAGACCGTCGCCCTGCTCTGGCCCAAGCCCGGGGATCAGCCGGGGGAAATAGACGACGGTTCCCTGACCCTGTCCGCTATCGTCGACCGCCTCCACGCCGTCAGTCGGGCCACCGCCCCAGCCACGCTCGCGCAGATGATGGACCATCTCGATGCCTCGGGCCGCTTTGCGCTGCTGAAACTCGCTACCGGCGGCTTGCGCGTCGGCATTTCCTCGCGCCTCGCCAAGACGGGTTTCGCGCGGGCGTTCGGCCTCGACGTCGATGATGTGGAGGAATGCTGGCACGCGCTCACCCCGCCTTATGCCGAACTGTTCGCTTGGGGTCAGGGCCGCTCGCCCCGCCCTGATCCAGTCGGCACGCCCTTCTTCCGCCCCTTCATGCTCGCCCACCCGCTGGAGGCCGACAGCGTCGACCTCAAGGACTATGCCGCCGAATGGAAATGGGACGGCATTCGCGTCCAGATCGTAGGCACGTCGCGCGAAACGCGCCTCTACAGCCGCGCGGGTGACGACATCACGGGCAGTTTCCCCGACATAGCGCAGGCGTTCCGTCACCATGCCGTGCTGGACGGCGAACTGCTTGTGAAAGGCGAGTTTCAGGGCGCCCGGGGACAGGGGGGCTCCGCGGCCAGCTTCAACGCGCTCCAGCAGCGGCTCGGGCGCAAGGCCGTAACCGCCAGGATGATGGAGGATTTCCCCGCTTTCGTCCGCCTCTACGACATATTGCTCGACCGGGACGAAGACCTTCGCCCGCTCCCGTGGGAGCAGCGTCGCGCCCGTCTGGAATCCATCGTTCCCACCCTCGATCCCTACCGCTTCGACCTCTCCGCGCTAATCGAGGCCCCTGATTTCGAGGCCCTTGCCGACATCCGGGCGGGCGCTCGCGACGCCGCCATCGAAGGCGTGATGCTCAAGCGCCGTGACAGCTCCTATGTTGCAGGGCGCAAGGCTGCGCTCTGGTACAAATGGAAACGCGATCCGCTCACCGCCGACTGCGTCATGATGTATGCCCAGCGCGGCCACGGCAAGCGCTCGTCCTTCTATTCCGACTACACCTTCGGCTGCTGGACGGATGGCGGCGAACTTCTCCCGGTGGGGAAAGCCTATAGCGGCTTCACCGACGAGGAACTGAAATGGCTCGACCGCTTCGTGCGGACCAACACCGTCAACCGCTTCGGCCCGGTGCGCGAAGTGGAAAAGTCGCTTGTGCTTGAAGTGGCCTTCGACAGCATCCACGACAGCAAGCGCCACAAATCGGGCCTCGCGATGCGCTTCCCCCGCATCGCGCGGATCAGGCGCGACAAGCCGGCCGAGGAAGCGGACACGGTGGCAGCCCTGCGACGGCTGGTGATCTAGCCAGCCGCTGTCAGTTCACATCGCGAAACCCGGAGGGAGGAAGGCCGCCATGGGCCGTTGGCTCCCGGCCGTTCCATCCAGTATCGAATGGGTGACGCCGACCCCCCAATCGCTATAGGCCAGGAGTTCCGCGACCAGCTGCGTCGCGATGATGGCGCCCACGCCCCAGAACCACGCCGGATGAACCTGCCCCCGCCGCCGCTTGTCGACGATCATGCCGATGACGGGGAAGGCCAGCGTAAAGACCATCATGATCCGCCAGGCGTTCGGGATGAACAAGGGCATGGGCAGCAGTCGCCCAAGACCGGGGCCAGTCAGGATCGACATGGCCGTCACCATCAGCCGCCGATGCCAGCCCATGTATCGCCGCTGGCGCAACGCCGCGAACACCATCGCGCCAAACAGCATCAGCAGCATGGTGTTGCTGAACAGAAATTCGTTCTGGTCAAAGAAAAACGGGCCGCCCGATCGCCGCAGGGATGTGATCATGATCACGAAACCCATCAGCACCATCACCGGCACCCAGCCATAGGCGACCAGCCCCAGCGCCCGGTGCAGTCGAACGTTGTTCCCTGCGATCAGCCAGCTTTGGGCTACATATAAAGCGACCCAGCCAAAGAAAACGAAGGCATGCACATGATACACGATGGGAACCGCGAAGGTAGACCGCCCCATCGCCAGATTGAATGCAAATCCCGCGACGATGACCGCCGCCATCACCATCGCCATCACGCGGAAGAAATTACGTTCCTGATCCCCGACGCCAGGCCCTGGCATCAGTTTATCGCTGACCGTCGCCATCTTTCATCTCCCCCTAGAGACCTGAAGTTGCAGCGTGTCGTCCAATGCAGAATGATGGGATCACCGAAGTAACGGGCGTCATTTTCGCCGAAAAATGCCGATCAGTGAACCACGGCGGATAATAAACGCTCCTTGCAGAGTTTCAATCTTCGAAGTTCGCTGGATTTCAAGCTGTTGTTCGAAGTGCGAAAATGGCTGTAGATCGCCCTTGCAAGGATCCGGTTGACACCCAATCTGGATTTGGGCGTTATTCGTCCGACGCACGGCTCTTAAAGGAAAGGCCTCATGTCCTATACCGGAAGCTGCCACTGCGGCGCGGTCGCCTTCACCGTAGCCGCTGACGCGCCGGGCGAAGCCATGGCCTGCAACTGCTCCATCTGCCGCCGCAAGGGATTCCTCCTGACGTTCGTGCCAGCCGACCAGTTCACGCTCGACAGTGGCGCGGACAAGCTGATCGACTATCACTTCCACAAGCACGTCATTACGCACCAGTTCTGCCGCATCTGCGGGACCCAGGCCTTCGCGAAGGGCAAAGGACCGGACGGTTCCGCCATGCAGGCCATAAACCTGCGCTGCGTTCCGGACGTCGATCTGGACGCTTTGTCGATCCGCCAGTGCGATGGAGCCAGCTTGTAGGATGACCGCCCCTCTGCCATCGCCCGATGCCCTCGCTTCATGGCATGCCGTTCTCGGTCGGCTTGCGGAGGAGCGCGGCATCGGCTGGGCCGTCTCCAGCTCTGCGGAGGATTATCGCGACGCGTTCGCCAGCGGCATCACGCCGGGCGACCATCTCGCCGAGATCGAGCCCCTCACCGAATGGCGCGGCTGCGGTTGCGGCGGCGGATAGGCTGCGCAGCGACTTTGCTCTGTAACGCCTAGTCCCTATATGGGCGCTTTCGCGCGTCGGGCGCGGCTTGATATGGAGCAGTGGAATTGAGCAAGGTTCTGGTCATCGGCGCAGGCGGCGTCGGCTCTGTCGCGGTTCACAAGATGGCGATGAACCCGGATATTTTCAGCCATATCACCCTCGCCAGCCGCCGCATCATCAGCTGCGAAAAGGTCGCCGAATCGGTGAAGACGCGTACCGGCGGTTCCATCGACGTGGCTCAGGTTGATGCCGACAATGTCGAAGAGACTGTCGCCCTCATCGAAAGGGTGAAGCCCAAGCTGGTCGTGAACCTGGCTCTGCCCTATCAGGACCTGGCGATCATGGACGCGTGCCTCGCGACCAAGGTCGATTATCTCGACACCGCCAATTACGAACCGCGCGACACCGCCAGGTTCGAATATAGCTGGCAATGGGCCTATCAGGACCGGTTCAAGGAAGCCGGCATCATGGCGCTGCTCGGGTCGGGCTTCGATCCCGGCGTCACCAGCGTCTTTGCCAGCTACATCAGGAAGCACCTGCTCGACCGCATCGACACGCTCGACATTCTCGACTGCAACGGCGGCGACCATGGCCAGCATTTCGCCACCAACTTCAACCCGGAAATCAACATCCGCGAAGTCACCGCCCCCTCGCGTCACTGGGAAGGCGGCAAGTGGGTCGAAGGGCCGGCGCTCAAACACAGGCAACTGTTCGACTTCGATCAGGTGGGCGAAAAGAACATGTACCTCATGTATCATGAGGAACTGGAATCGCTCGCGAAACACTATCCCGAAATCAAGCGAATCCGCTTCTGGATGACCTTCGGTGACGCCTATCTCAAGCACCTCGAAGTACTCCAGAATGTGGGCATGACCCGGATCGATCCGGTCCTGTACAACGGGCAGGAAATCATCCCGCTTCAGTTTCTCAAGGCGGTGCTGCCCGAACCCTCCAGCCTGGGTTCGACCACCAAGGGCAAGACCAACATCGGCGACATCGCGACCGGCCAGAAGGATGGAAGCCAGAAGACCGTCTATGTCTACAATGTCTGCGACCATGAGGACGCCTATGCCGAAACGGGCAACCAGGCGGTCAGCTATACGACGGGCGTCCCCGCAATGATCGGCGCCGCGCTCATGCTGACAGGCGCATGGAAGGGGGAAGGCGTGTTCAACATCGAACAGTTCGATCCCGATCCCTTCATGGACATGCTGAACAAGCATGGCCTGCCCTGGCAGGTAAAGGAACTGGCCGCCCCCCTGGATTTCTGACGGTCCGCCGAAGGGATCGTCACTCCGGCCAAGCCGGGGTCCCGCCTCTTCTCCACCGTTGCTTGAGGCAGCGGGACCCCGGGCCAGGCCCGGGGTGACGGTGGAGCAGTCTGGAGTGGAACGAGCAATGGAAACCAAAGCCGGCGACCCGGCCGCTTTCGCGCATTTCGACCTGCACCGCGTCCCCTCTCCCGCCTTCGTGGTGGACGAGGCCGCTATCCGCCGAAACCTTGCCGTCCTGCGCGATATCGGAGACCGCGCCGGCATCAAGGTGCTGGGGGCGCTCAAGGCCTTTTCCATGTGGTCGCTGGGTGGCCTGGTGGCTGAATATCTCGACGGGGTCTGCGCCTCCGGCATCTACGAAGCGCGCCTCGGGCGGGAAGAATATGGCGGCGAGGTGGCGACCTACTGCGCCGCCTACAAGCCCGACGATCTCGCCGAGATCCTCAAGATTTCCGATCATGTCATCTTCAACAGCCCCGGCCAGATCGCACGCATGAAGCCGGTCATTGACGAGGCTATAAAGAACGGTGTGAACTTCGACATCGGCCTGCGCCTCAACCCCCTCCATGCGGAAGGCGAAGTCCCCAAATATGACCCCTCGCAGCCGCACAGCCGCCTCGGATTCCCGGTCGATCAGTTGCGCCCGGACCATCTCGACGGCGTCTCCGGCCTCCACATCCATAACCTCTGCGAACAGGATTTCCTGCCTTTGCAGCGAACCTGGGCGGCGATCGAATCGCGTGTCATGCCCCATGTCGACGGCCTCAAATGGCTGAACTTCGGCGGCGGTCATCACGTTACGCGCGCAGATTATCAGATCGATGCGCTGATCGCCTTCCTTCAGCGCATCAAGGCGCAGACCGGCCTCGACCTCTATATCGAACCGGGCGAGGCGATGGCGCTCGACGCCGGAATCCTCGTCGGCGAAATCCTCGACGTCATCGACAATGGCATGCCCGTGGCGATCACCGACATCAGCGCCACCTGCCACATGCCCGACGTGATCGAGGCGCCCTATCGGCCCGCCATGCTGCACGAGCAATCGGACGGCCCGGCAACCAGACTCGGCGGCCCCTCCTGCCTCGCCGGGGACATCATAGGCGACTACCGGGTCCCAGGTGGCGCGACTCCAGGCCGGCGCATCGCCTTCCTGGATCAGGCTCATTATTCGATGGTGAAGACCAACACTTTCAATGGGGTGCCCCTGCCTTCCATCTGGCTATGGCATTCTGCCACCGACGAACTCAAGGAAATCCGCGGCTTTTCGTATGAGGATTTCAAGGCCCGCCTCTCCTGACGCACGTTTCGTAGGCGGGCGCGCAACAAAATTTATGCATCCGCTTTACAGGGGGGGAAGCCGGGCATATATCGGCCCTCCGCTGCCCCATGGGACTTCCACCGCAAGGCAGCTTGAATGCCAACGAACTACACTGGAGGTCCCTTGAGTTGCACAAGCATCATAGCGCGCTGGGGGTAGCGACCACCCTCAAACCGGCAGCACCGGTAACGCTTGTTCGTCCCCAGGCTGCGGCTCGGGCGGCCCGATTCTTCTCTCAGAAGTTTCCCGGGCGCTCGCTGTACGCGGTCAAGGCGAACCCGTCACCCGACCTGATCCGCACCCTCTGGGCCAGCGGCATCACGCATTATGACGTGGCCTCGATCGCCGAGGTCCGGCTGGTCGCGGAGACATTGCCGGACGCCAAGCTGTGCTTCATGCACCCGGTCAAGGCAGAGGAAGCCATTGCGGAGGCGTATCACGTCCATGGCGTTCGCACCTTCTCGCTCGACACGCTTGACGAGCTGGAAAAGATCGTGCGCGCGACCGATGCCGCGACCGACCTGGAGCTGTGCGTGCGCCTGCGCGTCTCGTCGGAACATTCCGAACTCAGCCTTGCATCGAAATTCGGGGCGGAACTGGGCGAAACCCGCGAACTGCTGATGGCGACACGCCAGGCGGCCGATGCGCTCGGCATCTGCTTCCATGTCGGCAGCCAGGCGATGAGTCCGCAGGCCTATAGCGACGCCATCGAGCGCGTCCGCGCGGCGATCGTCGATGCGGCGGTGACGGTTGACATCATCGACGTGGGCGGTGGTTTTCCGTCGGTCTATCCCGACATGGAACCGCCCGCGCTGGAGGCCTATTTCGACGCTATCCATCGCGGCTTCGAAAGCCTGCCGATCAGCTATTCGGCTGAGCTATGGTGCGAGCCCGGCCGGGCGCTGTCCGCCGAATACAGCTCGATCGTCGTCCGTGTGGAGCGTCGTCGCGGGACGGAACTCTACATCAATGACGGCGCCTATGGCGCGCTGTTCGACGCGGCGCATATCGGCTGGCGCTTTCCCGTCGCGCTGTTGCGGGAAGATGAAAGCGAGGCGGAACTGACCGGCTTCTCCTTCTACGGCCCGACCTGCGACGACATGGACCATATGGTGGGACCCTTCATGTTGCCGAGTGATGTGCAGCCGGGCGATTATATCGAAATCGGCATGCTCGGCGCCTATGGCGCGGCCATGCGCACCGGCTTCAACGGCTTCACCTCCGAAGCAGTCATTGAAGTCGGGGATGAGCCGATGGCCAGCCTCTATGCCGATCCTGTTCCCGCGCGTCGTCGCGCAACTGTCATCAAGCTGGGCTAAAAAGGCTCAAGTTTCCCTTGGGAGAGGGTGCCTTGTCCCTCGCCGTAAATATTCGGCGGGGGACATATTTTCAGACGCGGTGAAAAATGCCGACCAGTTCGACATGGGTCGACCAACGAAACTGGCCGACGGGCTTCACGCTCGCAAGGCGGTATCCGCCCGCGATCAGATGCGCCGCATCCCGCGCGAAACTGGCCGGATTGCAAGACACATAGGCTATGGTGGGCACCGTCGAGGCGGCGAGCTGCATCACCTGCTCGCGCGCACCCGCACGGGGCGGATCGATTACCACCGCAGCAAAGCGATTAAGCTCTGCCGGAACCAGCGGCCGCCGGAACAGGTCGCGATGATCGGCTACCAGCCGCCGTTGTGCGCGGCCCGCGGCCTGCTTGAGCGCCAGCACCAAGTCGCGCGCCGCCTCCGCGGCATAGACCGGCCGCCCCTCGCCGATCGCAAGCGCAAATGTGCCCAGGCCGCAGAAAAGATCGGCAACCGCGCCCCGTGCCGGCAATGCGCGCTTCACTTCCTCGACCAACGCCGCCTCGCCGTCAGGCGTCGCCTGCAGAAAGGCAAAGGGCGGAAAGGCCACTGGTACATCGCCAAAGCTCACGGTCGCGGGCACCGGTTCCCAGCGGGTCTGCTCCCCCTCGCCCTCATTGATCGTCACGCGCGCCAGTCGCTGCGCCCTGGCGAAGTCGAGCAGCGCCTCGTCCGCCGCCAAGCCTTCGATCCGGACAGCTTCCAGCAGCAGGTCAATGCCCTGATCGGTGATAGACATGCGGACATGTGCCGAACGCCTGGCGGGCAATATCCGCGCGAGCAGCACCCGAAGCGGCGCGACCAACGCGAACAGGCGAGGGTCCAGCACCTCGCACATCATGAGATCGATCAGCTTGTGGCTGCCCGATTCAGCAAAGCCGATGATGATTTTCCCCTCCAGCCACATGGCCCGAAGAGAGGCGCGCCTTCGCGTCCGTGGCGGGGAAAGATGTGGCGCTTGCACGCTGTCGGGCACGACCCCCTGACTGGCAAGCGCTCCGGTTACGCGGCTCGACACGAATTCGGCCAGGCTGACCGCATCGACATGCTGCAGTTCACATCCACCACAGGCGGGGAAATGAACACAAGGCGGCGCCACATGGTGGGCACCGGGGAGCACTCGCCCATCAGCCGTTACCTGATCGCCCGGCGCGCCCAGCACCACATGCCGGCCCGTGGCCGTCACGCCATCGCCCTTCGCGGCGATACGGATCACCCTGTCGTGTTCGGCGTCGGTCACAGGCGGCATGCGATAGCGGCGGGCAGCTGCCGGATCAGATCGTCCGCAATGAGAGCTGGCCCAGCGCGCCGCGCCGCCTCGCCATGCAGCCACACCGCCTCGCAAGCGGCGCGGAAGCTGTCTCCCGTCACGGCAAGGCGGCCGGCCACCAGCCCCGCCAGCACGTCTCCAGTTCCTGCGGTCGACAGCCACGACGACGCGCCGGTCGCCACCGCAACCCGGCCGTCCGGCGCGGCGATGACGCTGTCCGCTCCCTTGGCGATCACCACCGACCGCGAACGCTGCGCCGCTGCGATCGCCCGATCGATCTTGTTGCCCCCCAGCTCACCGAACAGGCGCACAAACTCCCCCTCATGCGGAGTCAGCACTGAACCCGCAGGGATGGCTGCCGCGTCGCCTTCCATGAGCGTGAGCGCGTCGGCGTCCAGCACGAGCCGATGACCGCATCCCAGCACAGCTGCCAGCCTCTTTCTGGCATCGGCGGTTCGTCCAAGCCCGGGCCCCACGAGCACGGCACTCAGCCGCGGGTCTTCAAGCTCTCGCGCGATAGTCGTCGCGTCAGGGGCCTGAAGCGTGACGATCGCGTCAGCTCCTCCCGGGCAGTCCGTGATCTGCATGTGGCGTACCATCCCCGCGCCGGACTGGGCGGCGGACCGGGCTGCAAGCATGCCAGCGCCGGCCATCTCACCGCCAACGACGGCGACAAGGCCGCGCGAATATTTATGGGCGGCAGCCGTCGGCGCTTCCAGCTGTGGCGGCGCAAGGCAATGCACTTCCGCCGGTGCCGTTATCCCGATATCGGCGCAGAGCAGCCGGTCGAAACATCCTGCCGCCGGATACAGGAGGTGCGCGGGCTTGGCCGCGCCCAGTGCGATGCAGAGGTCAAAGCGCGGCACGGGCGAAAACAGTGTGCCAGCGTCAGTGTCGACCCCGCTCGGCAGATCGATGGCATAGCTGTGCGCGGACTGCGCCGCGAGCAGCGTCAGGCGATCCGCGACATGCTCCTCAAGACCCCGCGAAAGGCCGGTGCCGAACAGCGCGTCCACCAGCTGCGTTGCCGGCGCGGCGGTCAGCAAGTTTTCAACCGGCGCACCCCAGGCAGAACGGGCCGTTCTGCTCGATTCCGTGCGGCTGTCGCCAAGCGCCGCGACCCGAACCGGGACACCGCGCGCGCGCAGCAGGCGGGCGATGACAAACCCGTCCCCGCCGTTGTTTCCCGGCCCGCACAGCACGAGCAGATCGCGCTTGCCGCCGGCCCGCCAGATGATCTCCGCCGCTGCCGCGCCAGCGCGCTCCATCAGCTGATATTCGCTGATTCCCGTGGCAAAGACCGCCTGTTCGGCAGCGCGCATTTGGGCAGCGGTCAGGATCGGCGTCGGGTTCATGGTCGCGCCGCTGACCCGATCGTAGCCGGGATGCGATAGCGGTCGTCGCCGATGCTGATCTCCACCAGCCCCTTGCCGATGATCGATACAGCCGCCGGCTCCGATCCATCCGCCGCCCCGACCCCGCGACCGTCCCGCAGAATATGGAAGCGCCGGAATCCGCCATCGGGATGGCGAAAGGTCAGGATATCACCCTCCTGGTCGACCGAGCAGTCCCGGCCCCACCGACTTCCCACCCCGATAGAGCAGTCGGCAAGCTTGCCGACCGCCGGCGCCCTGCCGTCAGAGCGCGTCCCATCGGCCGGCGCCGAAATTCTGTCACATGCCGCCAGGGCAAGACATAACAGTCCCGCCCTCGCCATCTGTTCAGATATCCGCGTAGACATGCGTTTCGGCCTTCGCTCCGGGGTGCGTCACCGCTCCCTTGTAGGCCGGTCCGACATTTTGCGCATAGCGCCACAGCGCGCCCGACTGATAGTCGTTCTGACGCGGCTTCCAGTTCTTCTGACGCTCGGCCAGCACGCTCGCCGCCACCTTCAGATCGATCGTGCCCGCTTCCGCGTCGATGGCAATGATGTCGTTATTCTCGACCAGGGCGATGGGGCCACCCTCGGCGGCTTCCGGACCGACATGGCCGATGCAAAAGCCGCGCGTCGCACCGGAAAAACGGCCATCGGTGATCAGCGCCACCTTCTCGCCCATTCCCTGCCCGTAAAGCGCGGCCGTCGTCGACAGCATCTCGCGCATGCCGGGGCCGCCCTTGGGACCTTCGTAGCGAATGACGATGACGGACCCTTCAGCGATGTCGCGCGCCTCGACGGCGGCGAAGGCGTCCTCTTCGCAATCGAATACCCGCGCGGGTCCTTCGAACTGGAGACGGTGCATGCCCGCGACCTTCACGATCGCACCATTGGGCGCGAGCGTGCCCTTCAGGCCGACGACGCCGCCAGTGGGCGTGATCGGCGCCTTGACGTCATAGATGACCTTCTGGTCAGGGTTCCAGGTGACTTCATCGATGTTCTCGGCGATAGTCCTGCCGGTGACCGTCATGCAATCGCCATGCAGCAGACCATTGTCGAACAGCGTCTTCATCAGCATGTAGATGCCGCCTGCGTCATGCATGTCCTTGGCGACATATTTACCGCCGGGTTTCAGGTCGGCGATATAGGGCGTCGACTTGAAGATCGCGGCCACATCGAACAGGTCGAAATCGATACCGCACTCGTTCGCCATTGCGGGCAGGTGCAGCGCCGCGTTGGTTGAACCGCCAGTCGCCGCGACGATACGCGCCGCATTCTCGAATGCCTCGCGCGTGCAGATGTCGCGAGGTCGGAGATTCTTCGCCAGCAGTTCCATGACCTGGCGGCCGGCAGCGACGGCAACCTCCTCCCGGCTCTTGTAGGGCGCCGGCGCCATGTTGCTGTTAGGCAGGGACAGGCCGATCGCTTCCCCGACGCACGCCATGGTGTTGGCGGTATATTGCCCGCCACAGGCGCCATGACCGGGACAGGCCACCTTTTCCAGCGCGATCACATCCTTCAGCGGACAGGCGCCGGCGGCATATTTACCGACGACCTCGAACACGTCGACAACCGTAACATCCCGATTTTCAAAACGGCCCGGCATGATGGAGCCGCCATAGACGAAGATCGACGGGACGTTCAGGCGCAGCATCGCCATCATCATGCCCGGCAGCGACTTGTCGCAGCCGGCAAAGGTGACGAGCGCGTCATAGCAATGGCCGCGCACCGACAATTCGACCGAGTCCGCGATCACTTCCCGGCTGGCAAGCGAACTCTTCATCCCCTGATGGCCCATGGCGATGCCGTCGGTCACGGTGATGGTATTGAAGCGGCGCGGCATGCCTCCCGCCTCGTTCACGCCCTGGCGGCACCAGTCGGCCTGCATGTCCAGCGTGGTGTTGCACGGCGCGCTGTCATTACCCGCTGATGCGATGCCTACGAAGGGCCGGCCAATCTCCTCCTCCGTCAGCCCCATCGCATAATAGTAGCTGCGATGCGGAGCGCGCTCCGGCCCGACCGAGACGTGGCGGCTCGGCAGTTTGGACTTGTCGAATGTGTGAGACATAAAACCTACCCTTCTTGCGCCCGCCTCTCTTTCAAAAAGGGCCGAGTCACGCAAGACTATTGCGGCATTCCAGCACCACCGGTGCCAATAACTGCGCAAATCGACGCTGACCGCCTGCATCGCTCACCAGATCCTGCCGCATTTCGATGCCCAGATAGGGAATGCCATTGGCTTCGGCATGCCGGTTCATCGAGGCGTTGAGCAGCTTGCCTGAATAGGGCAGCTGGTCGCCTACCATCAGGCCTGCTTCCTGCAACATGGGAATGGCGATCCGGGCGGCGCGATCATCCTCCTTGTAGAGAATGCCGATATCCCAGGGCCGCTGCGCGTGCGGATCGCTGGCCAGCTGCGGCGTGAAGCTATGGAGCGACAGGATGAACGGGGATACCATCTGATCCAGCATCTCGCCGATCCGGTGATGGTAAGGGTGGTGGAAGCGCATCATCCGGTCCGCAAGATCGGCGTGACGATTGCCGGGAATCGGGTGCCCATCGCTCATGACCGGCAGCAATCCGGGCGCGTCATCCTCCCGATTGAGGTCAATGACGAGCCGGGACACAGCCCCGAGGATCGCCGTGCATTCCAGTGTCGCCGCCAGCAGTGCGCTGACCTCCGCGACGCCGATGTCGATCGCGATGTGGTTGCGCAGCAGCACCGGATCGATGCCAAGGTCGACATCCGCCGGCACATGGGCGGATGCGTGGTCCGCTATGATCAGCAGGTCGAGCGGCCCGCCGTTGATCTCGGTATAGGCTTCGGTCAAGTGGCCCTGATCTCCGTTTCCATAATCCACCAGTCCGGCCGATCGGCGCGGATCGCTTGTGCGGCAGCTGCCCGATCTTGAACATTGTCGAACAGCGCGAAACAGGTGGCGCCGGACCCCGACATCCGCGCCAGCCGCGCGCCAGCGCACGCCGCGAGCCGTTTGAGCACTTGGGCGATCACGGGGGCCTCGGCAATGGCAGGGCGCTCAAGATCGTTACGTCCGTTCGCAGCAATCTCGTCGAACCCCTCCACGATCAACGGGCCGCGATCCACCCTGTCCCAACCCTGGAATATGCGCGCGGTGGACAGGGCGACACCCGGGTTCACAAGCAATATGGGTGTCGCGGCGATATCGTTCAGGGCGAGCGGCTCCAGCACTTCCCCGCGGCCTCGCACCAGCTGGGTCGTGCTGGACAGGCAAGCGGGGACATCCGATCCGATCGAGAGTGCGATACGCTCCAGCTCTGTCCTCGCGATCGGAACGTCCCAGAGGCGGACCAACAGGCGCAGGCTGGCGGCGGCGTCCGCCGACCCGCCGCCGATGCCCGAAGCGATCGGCAGATATTTGGCAAGACGGATGGCCGCGCCGCGCGTTTCGCCCACATGGTTCTGGAGGGCCAGTGCCGCCTTCATCACCAGATTGCCCGTTCCCGCTTCGAGCATCCCGGCGAACGGGCCTTCCAGCGCAAGGCTGATACAGCCGTCATCGGTCACTCGGCCCGTCAGTATATCTCCCTCGCGCGCGAAGACGAATAGGCTCTCCAGGGAATGATAGCCATCGGCCCGACGCTCCCTGACATGCAGGGCGAGGTTCACCTTGGCATAGGCTGTCTCGGTCAGTGTACTGGTGGCGGCGCCGCCGCCGACCAACTCCGCTTCAGGGCGCGGCATATTCGGGCTTCATCCCCTCTGTCGTTTTCCCCTGCAGGCGCGCAGCAGCCTGTCCTTCGGCGAATATCGCGGCGGCCCGCCACGCATAGCGCGCTTCGAAGCGGCGACCGACTGCCCATAAGGCATCGCCCAGATGCTCGTTGATAGTCGCATCGGCCGGCGCTCCTTCCGCAGCCCGCTCCAGCACCGGGACCGCCACCTCGGCGCTGCCTGTCACGAACTGCGCCCAACCCAGCGAGTCGGTGATCGAGGCGTCTTCGGGCTTGAGCGCGCTCGCCTTCTTCAAAAGTTCCATCGCGGCCCCCATGTTGAGCCGGCGTTCGATCTGGGCATAACCCAGATAATTGAGGACCACCGCCTCGCCCGGAGCGAGCGATGCGGCGCGCTCAAGCGTCGTGCTCGCTTCGTCCCAGCGGCCCGCCTGTTCAAGCGCGCTGCCTTCCAGCAACAGCAACGCCCAGGGCACCGCATCCGGCGCATAGTGGGAACGCGCGGCCCGGAACGCCTGCGCCGCTGCCGGGAAATCCTTTGCGTCAGCGAGCAGCCTGCCGAACTGGACGAGGCTATCGACGTCCCCCGACGCCTCCGCCCGCTTGCGGGCGAGCGTGATGGCACCGCTACGGTCCCCTGATGTCGCGAGGGCATCGACCAATGCCGACTGCGCCAGATCGCCGAACCAGCGGTCTGCCGCTGCCTTCCGTGCCTCGATAATGCCATAGTCCGGGAAGCCAGCCTTGGTCAGCAGTTCGGCCAGATCGATAGGAATCTCAACATCGTCGGCATTGGCGAAGGCAGCGATCCGGGCAAGCCTGATCCCCAATATCCGCGTATTCTCGTCCGATGAGACGTCCATCGCCAAACGGGCGAGCAGTCGGCCGAAGCCCTGCGCCGCAGACAGTGGCGCGCCAACCGCGCCGGGATGGCGGCCCGCCTCAAGGTCGCGCCGGGCTTTCGCATAACGCGGCTCCCCCTCTGGCAGCAGGGAAAGCGCCTGGGCTGTTGCGCGCTGATGGGCGAGCTGCGCCGCGAAAAACAGCCTTAGCGAGATGCCCCGATCCTCATTCAGGCGGAGGGAGCGGTTGATCGCAACAAGGCCCTGCTCGACGTCGCCGCGCGCCAGCGCCTGAAGTGCCAGATGTTCGTCGACATAGCGCCGCGCCAAGGACGCGAATCTGTCGCTCGCGTCGATGACCGGCGGCGAAGGCCGGCCTTCGCCAACCGATATCCAGCTGCGAATGACAGGCGCGATGAAAGCGAAATTGACTTCCTTCACCAGGCGATCGACCAGATCGCGCGCCGCGCGCCAATCCTTCCTGCCCAGAGCGTCGGACAGGAAAAGCAGCGTGCCGTCGCGCGGCAGCAGGCCCTGACGATCCAGCACCGCTGCTGATCTGAGCGCGAGGGTCTTGTCACCGCTGATCAGCCCCTGGAAATAGGATCGCCGTGCTATATCCAGACTATCCGGATCACCCGCCAGGGCGTCGCGATAGTTGCGGAGCGCCAGCGACGGCGCTCCATCACTATCGGCAAGCCGTCCCCTCGCATAGGCGTGCATGGCGCTGCTCCGGTCAACCGATGCCTGGGCGGCAGCGGGCAGCAGCATCAACGCCAGAAAGGCGGCCAGACGCCTACATGTTGGGATAGTTGGGCCCCCCGCCACCTTCCGGCACCACCCAGTTGATGTTCTGGGTCGGGTCCTTGATGTCGCAGGTCTTGCAGTGGACGCAATTCTGCGCGTTGATCTGGAACCGGGGATTGCCTTCGTCCAGCCCGACCACCTCATAGACGCCGGCAGGGCAATAACGCTGCGCCGGCTCATCATACATGGGCAGGTTGTAGCTGATCGGAATCGACGGATCCTTCAGCTGCAGATGGACCGGCTGATCCTCTTCATGATTGGTATTGCTCAGGAACACCGAAGAAAGGCGATCGAAGCTGATCACGCCATCCGGCTTGGGATAGTCGATCTTGTGGCCATGATCCTTGGTCCAGATCTTTTCGCAGTCCGGCTTGTGCTTCATCGTGAAGGGCAGGCCGATCTTCAGCGTCCGCATCCACATGTCGATGCCGGCCAGCATCGTGCCAATCGTATTGCCGAACTTCGAAAGCAGCGGCTCGGCATTCTTGACCAGCTGCAACTCCGTCGCGATCCAGCTCGACCGCAGGTTCGCTTCATAATCGCTCAGCACATCGCTCGACCGATCCGCCTGAAGCGCCGCGAAGGCCGCTTCGGCCGCCAGCATGCCAGACTTCATCGCGGTATGCGTGCCCTTGATGCGGGGCACGTTCACAAAGCCCGCCGAGCAGCCGATCAATGCGCCGCCCGGGAAGGCGAGCGTCGGGATCGACTGCCAGCCCCCCTCGTTGATCGCGCGCGCGCCGTAGGAGACGCGACGGCCGCCCTCCAGATATTTACGGATTTCCGGATGCTGCTTCCAGCGCTGAAACTCCTCGAACGGGTAGAGATAGGGGTTGCGATACCCGAGTCCCACCACAAAGCCGAGCGCCACCTGCCCATTGGCCTGGTGATAGAGGAAGCCGCCCCCATAAGCGTCGGTCAGCGGCCAGCCCTGGGTATGGATGACCAGGCCCGGCTTGTGCTTGGCCGGATCGATGTCCCACAATTCCTTCATGCCGAGGCCGTAAACCTGCGGCTCGCTGTCGCGGTCCAGTTCGAACTGGCGCTTCAGTATCTTGGTCAGATGCCCGCGCGCGCCCTCAGCGAAGAAGGTATATTTGGCGTGCAGCTCAAGGCCGGGCTGATAGTCGGGCTTGCGATTGCCTTCGCGGTCGATGCCCATGTCGCCGGTGGCGACGCCCATGACCGAGCCATCCTCATTGTAGAGGATTTCGGCGGCGGCAAAGCCCGGGAAGATCTCGACGCCCAGCCCCTCGGCCTGCTCCGCCAGCCATCGGCACAGATTGCCAAGCGATCCGGTATAGGTGCCCTTGTTGTGCATCCATCCCGGCGTCGCGATGTGCGGCATCGCGAACTTGCCTTGCTTGGTGAGGAACCAGTGCTGGTTGTCGCGGACCGGCGTTTCCGCCAGCGAGCAGCCCATATCCCGCCAGTCCGGCAGCAGTTCATCAAGCGCCTTGGGATCGATGACGGCACCAGAGAGGATATGGGCGCCGATTTCGGACCCCTTTTCCAACACGCATACCGCCAGTTCCTGCCCCGCCTCGTTGGCGAGCTGCTTCAGCCGAATGGCCGCCGACAGCCCCGCAGGTCCCCCACCCACGATGACGATGTCATAGGGCATCGATTCCCGTTCGCTCATATATCCTCCATCCAGGCGTCCCGCCGGTTTCCCTCTTCCCAATCCGGTCGCCGTGTTACTCGAACATTTTGCCACCCCTGCCGATGAAGATTCTTGACCCCGGCGTCAACCTCTGGGCCTAGAAGATCGATGCGGGGAAGAATGCTGACGGACATGGTGGCTGCCGCCGATGCCTATCTGGCGTGGTGGGAATTGGCTGGCGTCGATTGCGCCACCGGCGAAGAGCCGGTCGACTGGCTGCGGCCCGTCTCGACTGATCGCCGGCCGGTTCCACCCCTTGAGCCATCGGCCCCAATGTCGGTTGAAAAGCCCGCCACACTGCACGCGTTCCGCGCTTGGCTCGCAGAAGATGGGGGCCAGCCGGAACGGCGCTGGCATGGCCGGCCCGTCCTGCCTCAGGGGAGGGCCGGGGCCGAATTGATGATTATCACCGACATGCCCGATCCGGCCGATATGTCGGCGGCATATTTGATCGCCGACCGGCCCGGGCAATTGTTCGACGCGATGCTCGGGGCAATGGGCCTGAAGCGCGCTGATATCTATCTGTCGTCGCTTTTCCTCACGCGACCACCGGGGGGCATGATCGAGGCGGCAGATCTGGTCGCCGCAGCGGACAGAATGCGGACCCACGTCTCGCTCGCCGCGCCCAGGCGGCTGCTCATCCTCGGCGATCGCACGGTTCGTGCCTTCGTTCGGGACGCAGAACCGCGGACGGTGGATAATTTACTTTTTTTTAGCCATGATGGCGTCAGAGTGCCTGCGCTGGCTACGTTCCACCCGCGCCTGCTGATAGGACAACCGGCGGCCAAGGCGGAATGTTGGCGGACGTTGCAAAGCCTTTTCGAGGAACAGAATCAGTGATTCGCGCGGTGACCTATTCAACCTGTCTGGCTTTCGCTGCTGTTGGCGCGGCGCTAAGCCTGCCGGCGAATGCGGACACCGCCGCTTCGTTAGCGAGCGCATCTGCTTCCTCGCCGCAGGCCCTTCTGCATCTCGATGACGCGCAAAAGGCCCGCTATTCTGCCATCTATGCAGCGTTGACCGGTCAGAAATGGGACGAGGCCAAGGCCATGATCCTGGCCTTGGACAGCCAGGACCCGATCCGCGCGGCCGCGCTGGCCGATCTATATGCGGCGAAGGACTCGCCGCGCGTCGAATTGTTCGATTTGCTGGATCTTATCAATAAGGCTTCCTGGCTTCCGAATGCCGACCAACTCTCTCGCCTGGCGCAGAAGCGCGGCGCAACCCTTCTGCCTGCCTTGCCGCAGGTTCAGAAACTGGTCTGGCTAGGCTCGGCGCCGCGTCGCGAATATGTATCGTCGACCAAGACGGATGTCCTCGCCCAGGCTCTGGTTGGTCAGATCATCTCCTTCATCAAGACTGATGATCCTGCTGGCGCCGAATCCCTTCTGGCCACAGGAGAGGCAGGGCTCTCGCCGGAAGGGCTGACGGAGGTTCGCCAGCGCGTCGCCTGGGCCTATTATATCGAAAGCGATGATGCCAATGCGCGGCGCATGGCCGCCCGGGCGCTGGAAACCCATGTCGGGGGCGATTGGGCCGTGCAGGCGCACTGGACCACGGGGCTTGCTTCATGGCGGCAGAATGATTGTGCGACCGCTGCCCCCGCCTTTGCCAAAGTTGCCGCGCTGGCGGGCAATGAGGATATGCGTGCGGCCGGGGCCTATTGGGCCGCGCGCGCCTACATGACCTGCGGCGAGCCCGAAAAGGTCGAAAATCTGCTGAAAAATGCCGCACGATCCGAAGAGACTTTCTACGGCCTTCTCGCTCGCGAGACGCTGGGCATGCCGATGGCAAGGTCCAGGACGGCATCGCGCTTCAGCACGGCGGATTGGCAGGTCTTGCAGGACAGCCCGAATGTCAGGGCCGCGATCGCGCTGGCGGCCATTGGCCAGGCCGGCAAGGCTGACCAGTTCGTGCGATATCAGGCGAAAATCGGCGGGATAAGCCAATATGAACCCCTGCTGCGGCTTGCAGGCGCGCTCAACCTTCCCGCAACGCAGCTCTGGCTGGCCCATAATGGCCCTGCGGGCAAGCAGCCCGACAGCTTTGCGCGGTTCCCGGCACCCGATTGGCACCCCGATGGCGGCTGGCGGGTCGATCCGGCGCTGATCTACGCCCATACCCTGCAAGAATCAGGGTTCCGCAGCGATGTGGTGAGCAGTGCCGGCGCGCGCGGTTTGATGCAGGTTCTGCCCGGCACCGGCGGCGACATGGGGCTTTCGTCGCCAGCGCAATTGTTCGTGCCATCCACAAACATGGAATATGGTCAGCGTTATCTGGAAAATCTCCGCGATATGAGCGCGACCGGCGGGCTGCTGCCCAAGGTGATGGCGGCCTATAATGCCGGGCCGCAACCAGTCGAGCGGTGGAACAGCGAAGTGAAGGACAACGGCGACCCGCTGCTCTTCATCGAATCCCTGCCCTATTATGAAACGCGCGCTTATGTGAACATCGTCATGCGCAACTACTGGATGTATCAAATTCAGGCAAAGGGCAGCGCCGAGTGCCTCACCGGGATGGCGCAGGGCCTGTGGCCCACCTTCCCCGGCGCGAAAGGCGTGCGGATGGTTCGCCTCGCGCGAAAGACACCTTTCAGCGGATCAAGCATTGCCGGCGGTTCCGACTGATGCCGATCGACGAAGGCAGGCCATTCCTGCCGGTTCGGATCGCCGTTCTGACCATATCTGATACACGGGGGCTGGCGGACGACCGCTCCGGAGACACGCTGGTAGAGCGGATCGAAGGGGCCGGGCATGTTCTGACCGCGCGCCATATCGAACGGGATGACCGCGCCGCGATCGTCGCCCGCCTTCACGCCTGGATCGACGATCCCCAGATCGACTGCATCATCACTACGGGAGGCACCGGCGTCACTGGCCGGGATGTAACGCCAGAAGCACTGGCCCAGGTGCAGGACAAGGAAATACCCGGTTTCGGCGAGTTGTTCCGATGGCTGAGCTACCAGACAATCGGCACCTCCACCATCCAGTCCCGCGCCACTGCGTGTGTTGCGCGCGGCACCTACATCTTCGCGCTTCCAGGGTCCACGGGCGCGGTCAAGGACGCGTGGGACGGCATTCTCGCCAGTCAGTTGGATAGCCGTTTCCGCCCTTGCAACTTCGTCGAGTTGATGCCGCGCCTCAAGGAGCGCTGAAGATCGACTTGCACCAATGTTCTCTTTATGTTCTTATTCGGCATGACTGCGGAAAAGGGCAGAGGTGCGACGCTCAATCAGGCGAGTCGCCGATTCAATCTCGCGGAGCATAGCGTCGACGGGGACTGGCTTGATGCGCTCGATCTTGTAGACGGTCCCGCCCCCAGACGGCGTACCGAAGTGACGGTCGAGCGGCCCCGGACGATTATCAGCCGCAACAAGTCTCCCGACATCGCCTTTAGCCAGTCGATCAATGCTTACCGGGGCTGCGAGCATGGTTGCATTTA
This sequence comes from Sphingobium mellinum, assembly GCF_037860795.1. Taxonomy (NCBI): domain Bacteria; kingdom Pseudomonadati; phylum Pseudomonadota; class Alphaproteobacteria; order Sphingomonadales; family Sphingobiaceae; genus Sphingobium; species Sphingobium mellinum. The sequence continues at coordinate 70,086 of NZ_JBANRK010000011.1, forward strand.
CTGCTTCGCGCGGCCGACCCATGCCTATCATGACCTGTCACCCGGCATGGATTTCGAAACGCGCCTTTTTGCCAAGCCGGATGCCCCTGCGCTGCTGCGGGCCGAGCTTTCCAGGCAGTCTTATGCCGTGGCCCCGATAGCGATGGGAACGAATACCGATCCCTACCAGCCGATAGAAAAGGATTGGAAGATCACGCGGCAATGTATTGAAATATTGGTAGAAGGCCGCCATCCTCTTTTCATAACGACAAAATCCGACCGGATATTGCGCGACCTTGACCTGCTCGCGCACCTGGCCAGCGACAGGCTGGTCGCCGTGATGATCTCCGTCACCACGCTGGACCCAAAGATCGCGCGAACACTGGAACCACGTGCGCCGCATCCGCTTCGACGCGTCGATGCCATTCGCCAGTTGACGGAAGCCGGCGTGCCCGTCGTCGCGAGCGTTTCGCCCATCATCCCGGCGATCACTGATCATGAGATTGAGGCCATAGTTTCGCGCGTCGCAGCGGCAGGAGCGCGTGACGCCACCTTCATTCCGGTGCGCCTTCCCCATGAAGTGGCGCCGCTTTTCCGGGCCTGGCTGCAGGAACATTATCCCGACCGCGCGGGCAAGGTGATGGCGATCATCAACGACCTGAGGGGTGGCCGCGACAATGATCCTGATTTCGGCACCAGGATGCGGGGACAAGGCGCCTGGGCTGACCTCATCCGAACCCGCTTCATCAAGGCTCGAAAGCGCGCCGGCTTCACAGGCGAGCGGCTGTCGCTGAGGACGGATCTCTTCCGCCCCCCGCAAGGGCCGCAACTTCAGCTGTTCTGAAGCACTACGCTCGTCAGCCGGCCACCAGACGCATTCCCGCGCGTCGATTGCGGGTGCGATAGCCGTCTGCCTTGGGCTCCATCCGTTCGAACGCGTGGATGGAAAGCCCCGGGATCATTGCGATGGCGTCGACCTGGTCCGCACCGATCAGATAATCATCGCCAAGGAAAAGCCGCGCCGCCCTGGCACCTGCTACAGGCGCGCGCAGGAACACCTCGCTCCGTCCGCCCCGGTTGCGCAACAGTAGCTGTGCCAGCGCCTCGACGGCTATGGGATCGCTGGCATCGATAACCAGTTCCATGCGGGACGCACTGGCGAGCTGATGAAATGGCTCGACGCCCCTTACCGTCACGCGCGGCGTTTCCTCTCCCGGCATGCGGTCCAGCTCGACCATCAACAGCGCGCAATCGCCTTGCCGCGCCATTTCCTCAATGGCTTTGCACGCATCCTCGTCGAAGCAGCTTGCCTGGAACTGCCCGCTATTGTCGGAAAAAGTGGCGGAGGCGTAGCGGGCGCCGCGCCGCGTTTCCCGCCAACGGACCTCTTCGACCATCGCCGCCATGACCCCGATGGCTCGCCCCCCTTCGGCGACGGGTTCGGCACAGATGGCGCCATAGCTCTTCGCGCCGCGCGCTTCGGCCAGGTGACGGTAGCGATCGACGGGATGGGCGGAGAAGTAGAATCCGAAGGCGTCCTTTTCCTGCGCCATGCGATCGGCCGTCGACCATGTCTGGTGCGGAGGTATGCGCACGTCCGCATGAGGCGTTTCGACATCGCCGAACAATCCGCCCTGTCCGCTTTCCCGGGCCTCCGCGGCACTGGCGGCCACACTCAATATCGTGTCGGCGGCGGCATGGACGCCAGCGCGATCGGGATGCAGTCCGTCAAAGGCTCCCGCGGCAGCCAGGCTTTCCAGCTGGCGGCGATTGAGCAGACGCGGCTCGATCCGGTCGGCGAAATCATCGAGCGACGTGAACAGGCCGCCCGCGTCCCGTTCGGCGACCAGTTGTTCCATCGCCTTTTCACCCACGCCCTTGAGCCCTCCCAAGGCATAGCGCACCGCAAAGCCCAGGCGCGGATCATTTCCCTCCTGCCCCAGCTGTTCGACGGAAAAGTCCGCGAGGCTGCGATTGATGTCGGGCGGCAGGCAGCTCAATCCCATGCGGCGCATGTCGTCGACAAACACGGTCAGCTTGTCCGTCAGATGGATGTCATAGGCCATCGACGCGGCGTAAAATTCGGCTGGATAATGCGCCTTCAGCCACGCCGTCTGATAGGCGAGCAGGGCGTAGGCGGCGGCGTGCGACTTGTTGAAGCCATAGCCGGCGAACTTGTCGATCAAGTCGAACAACTCATTGGCCTTGGCGGCCGGGATGTCGCTGTTCGCGCAGCCTTCGACAAAACGCGCCCGCTGCGCGTCCATTTCCGCCTTGATCTTCTTGCCCATGGCACGGCGCAGAAGGTCAGCGTCGCCCAGCGAGTAGCCGGCCAATATCTGCGCGGCCTGCATCACCTGTTCCTGATAGACGAAGATGCCATAGGTCTCTTCGAGTATCGGCTTCAGGAGAATATGTGGATATTCAATCTCTTCCTGCCCGTTCTTGCGACGCCCGAACATCGGGATATTGTCCATGGGGCCAGGGCGATAGAGCGACACGAGCGCGATAATGTCGCCGAAGTTGGTCGGACGCACGGCCGCCAGCGTCTTGCGCATGCCTTCCGATTCCAGCTGGAACACGCCGACGGTATCGCCCCTCTGCAACAACTCATAGACGCCCACATCGTCCCAACCGAGGCCATCGAGATCGACCTCAACGCCGCGCGCGGCGAGCAGCTGCACCGCCTTCCGCAGGACCGAGAGCGTCTTGAGGCCCAGAAAGTCGAATTTCACCAGCCCCGCGCCCTCGACATATTTCATGTCGAACTGTGTGACGGGCATGTCCGACCGCGGGTCGCGATAGAGCGGCACCAACTGCGACAGGGGCCTGTCTGCGATCACCACGCCGGCCGCATGGGTGGAACTGTGGCGCGGGAGGCCTTCCAGCTTCATCGCATAATCAATGAGGCGCTTTACCTGCGCGTCATTGTCATATTCCGCCCTGAACTCAGCGACGCCGTTCAGCGATCGCTCCAAAGTCCAGGGGTCGGTCGGATGGTTGGGCACCTGCTTGGCGAGCCTGTCGACCTGGCCATAGCTCATCTGCAAAACGCGGCCGGTATCCTTCAGCACCGCGCGCGCCTTCAGCTTACCGAAGGTGATGATCTGCGCCACATGATCCGCGCCATATTTCTGCTGCACATAGCGGATCACCTCGCCCCGCCGGGTTTCGCAGAAGTCGATGTCGAAGTCCGGCATCGACACGCGCTCGGGATTGAGGAAGCGTTCGAACAGCAGACCCAGCTGCAACGGGTCGAGATCGGTGATCGTCAGCGCCCAGGCGACCAGCGACCCCGCACCCGAACCGCGGCCCGGGCCGACGGGAATATCCTGCGCCTTGGCCCACTGGATGAAATCGGCCACGATCAGGAAGTAGCCGGGAAAGCCCATCTGGACGATAATGTCGGCCTCGAACTTCAGCCGTTCGAAATAGGGCCTGCGGGCGTCCTCGTCCGTAATTCCCAGCTTTTCCAGCCGCGCTTCAAGGCCAGCGGTCGCCTGATCGCGCAGCATGCGCTCCTCGCCCTCGTGGTCGCCGGCAAGGCTGGGAAGGATCGGCTTGCGCTTGGGCGCAGCCACCGCGCAGCGCTGCGCCACCACCAGCGTGTTGGTGAGCGCTTCGGGCAGGTCGTCGAACAGCCGCTGCATCTCGCCGGCAGGCTTCATCCACGCGTGGGGCGAGCTTTTCCTGCGATCGGGCGTCTCAACATAGGCGCTGTCCGCAATGCACAGCATTACGTCGTGGGCCTCATGGAAATGCGGTTCGGTAAAGCAGGTGGGGTTGGTCGCGACCAGCGGCAGATCGCGGCCATAGGCAAGGTCGATCAGCAGGGGCTCGGCCTTTTCCTCAACCGGGTCGAACCTGCGGCATATCTCGACATAGAGCCGCCCGGGAAACAGCCGTTCCAGCTGCCGGGCATAGGCCAGCGCGGCGTCCGGCTGATCTTCCGCGAACAGCCGGGCAAGCGCCCCCTCCGCCCCGGCCGTCAGCGCGATCAGTCCGTCGGTGCGCCCTTCCAGCGCTGCCATGCTGACATGGGGCACTTCTTCGACCGGCCGTTCCAGATGCGCCATGGACACCAACGCGCACAGATTGTCGTATCCGCGCTCATCCTGGGCGTAGAGCGCGACCCAGTCATGGACCGGCGCCGCATTGGCCGGCCGGCCCGGCCGCAACACGCCCACCATCGCGCCGATGATCGGCTGTACGCCGTCGCCCTTGCAAGCATCGGAAAAGGCCATCGATCCGTAAAGCCCGTTACGATCCGTTATCGCGGCGGCAGGAAAACCGAGCGTCCGCGCCTGCTTGGCGATCTTCTTCGGCTCGATCGCACCTTCCAGCATGGTGAAACAGGAAAAGATGCGAAGGGGAACGAAACCGGCGTGGGGCATGACACCGTGATAGGCACCGGCGCCGATTCGGCGCCAGCCCATCCGCGAAAAAACTGTGCATAAGCGTGCGCCCCATCACCTCCCGATCAGGATCAGGGGCAGCAAAGAGTCGGCTGACAGAGACATCGCTGACGCCATGGTGCGGCTTGGCCGTTTCCCTGCCGGCCCCGACAGGTTAATCAATCTCCAACCACTTCCGGGCATGGATGACCGCATGCGTTTGTCGACCATCACCAATTGGGCCTATGGCGGAACCCTGCTCCTCACCATGGCGTCCGGCACGACCATGCTCATGGCATCCAGCGCGGAACAGGCCGAGCGGCAGGCGGTCGAGCAACGTGCGGTCTTTGACCAGGCAACAGAGGCGGTAGAGCAGGATGCCTATCGCCAGACGGAAGAGGCCCGCGCTTTCGCGATCTCCGGCGATCCGACCCATGTTGTCGCTTATCGCCGCGAGAAGGCCTCGTTGCGGACGGTGGAAGAACGCATCGCCCATCTTAGGGACGTGGGCGCAAATCAGGCTGAGCTGGACGCGCTCCGGCAGGCCTTGATATGGGCGGACGCGCTTACCGACGATCACGAAGCCGCGATACGCGCGACGCAGAAGGGGGATAGCGGGGCCGCGAGGGCGATTCTGTTCGGCGACGAATATGGCCGCGAACTGGACCGGATCGCCGCGCAGGTCGGCAAGTTCCAATATATGTTGGACCAGCGGGCGGAAGCGACGGTCGCGCGGGCGACGACGCGGGCACGCGAATGGCGCAGCATGTCGGAAATCATGCTGGGCATGACCGCTCTGTTGTTCCTGTGCGTCCTCTATTTCATCCTAAAACAGAGAATTTTGCGCCCGGTCGTCCGCCTGAGCGATGTCGTCACGCGATTGGCGGCGCAGGATTTCGCAGCGGTTCCGCCCGACTTTCAGCATGTCGATGAAATCGGAGACATGGCGCAAGCGATCCGGATCTTTCGCGAAAACGGACTGGAGCGCCAGCGGCTGGAGCAGGAGCGGGACGCCGATCGCCTGATGCGGGACCTGCTCTCCCGCATGACGCAGCGGCTGCAGGGATGCGACAGCATCACCGACCTCGTTGAGGTCGTCAGGCGGTTCGCCCCGGAAATCGCGCCGAATTTTCCGGGCAGGCTTTATATTCTGGACGCCCGCCGCAACGGCATGCGCCAGGCGTGCGAGTGGTTGTCGCCCTCCGGGTCGGTTTCGGAATTCCCCCCTTCCTCGTGCTGGGCCTTGCGGCGCGGCCAGACTCATCGCCCGGCAGGCGCGATGGTCGATATCCCGTGCGAGCATCTGGCCGGCAAGACGCTGCTTCCGACCATTTGCGTTCCGCTTACGGCGCAAGGGGAAAGTATCGGGCTGCTATATTTTGAAGAACCGCAGAGCATGCCGGCCGAAGCTATCGTCCGCATCGAGATATATCTCGAAATGCTGGCTGAAAATATCGGCCTGGCCCTCGCCAATCTTCGCCTGCGCGATGCGCTGCGTGAAATGGCGATGGCTGATGCGCTGACCGGGCTGGCCAATCGGCGCCGCTTCGACGCCGCCATAGAGGAGGAGATCGCCTCGTGCGAACGCGCCCGATCTCCGCTGGCCTGCCTCATGATCGACATCGATCATTTCAAGCGCTTCAACGATGCCCATGGGCATGACGCCGGGGACGCCGTGCTGAGAGCTGTGGGTTCAGTCCTCAACGATTCATTGCGGGAGGACGGCTGCGCCTTTCGTCTGGGCGGCGAGGAATTCGTGCTGTTGATGCCCGGCTTCACGCTGGATCAGGCCCTGGCGCGGGCGGTGCAGATACAGGAGCGCATCCGGCAATTGCGCGTCGAACATCATCACCGCGAATTGGGACCCGTCACCGCGTCTTTCGGGCTTGCGGCCTTCCCGGACCATGGCGAGGCCAAGGTGCTGGTGCAGACCGCGGATGCGGCCTTGTTACGCGCCAAGGCTCAGGGGCGTGACCAGATCGTCGTCGCGACGGCTCGCCAGGGCACGTCAGCCGTGGCCTGACGATTCCTCCAGCAACCCTTCGTGAAGCCTGACCACGCGGTCCATCTTGAGCGCCAGCCGTTCATTGTGGGTGGCGATCAGCGCGGCCGATCCTTCCTCGCGCACCAGGCGAAGAAATTCGGCAAGCACGACATCGGCGGTCCGCTCATCCAGATTGCCGGTCGGCTCGTCGGCCAGGACCAGCGCGGGCCGGTTCGCGAGGGCACGCGCAACGGCGACCCGCTGCTGCTCGCCGCCCGACAGCTGGCTCGGCCTATGGTCCATGCGATGACCCAGGCCAAGCGACCCCAGCAGCGATTCCGCCCGTGCCCTTGCCGACGTCATGTCCCGGTCGCGAATGACCTGCGGCAGGATGACATTTTCAGCCGCATTGAAATCCGGCAACAGGTGGTGAAACTGATAGACGAAGCCCAGAGCATCGCGACGCAGGCGGGTGCGTCCATCATTGTCGAGCCGCGCCGCTTCCTCGCCGTCGATCATGATCGATCCGTCGAATCCCCCCTCCAGCAGGCCGACTGCCTGTAGCAGCGTCGACTTGCCCGACCCCGATGGGCCCAGCAACGCGACGATTTCCCCCCGCCCGACCACCAGGTCGACGCCGCGCAGCACGTCGATGGTGACGCCGCCTTGGGTGAAGCTGCGCGTGAGGCCGGTGACCTTCAATATTTCATTCATAGCGCAGCACCTGGACAGGATCGGTATTGGCAGCCTTGAACGCCGGGTAGAGCGTCGCCAGAAAGCTGAATATCAACGCCATCAGGCAGATGATCGTGATCTCGACGGGGTCCGGTTTCGCCGGAAGCTCGGTCAGGAAGCGGATCGAGGGGTCCCACAAATTCTGCCCGGTGAGAAACTGGATGGCGTTCACTACGCTCTGGCGGAAAAAGAGGAAGGTGAAACCCAGCACCATGCCCGCCGCCATCCCCAGCGACCCGATGGTGACGCCGACGGTCATGAAAATCTTGACCAGGCCGCCGCGACTGGCGCCCATGGTCCGCAGAATGGCAATATCGCGGGTCTTCGCGCGAACCAGCATGATGAGCGAGGAAAGGATGTTGAACACGGCAACGAGCACGATGATCGACAGGACCACGAACATGGCAACGCGCTCCACCGCCAGCGCCTCGAACAGGGATGCGTTCATCTGCCGCCAGTCCGTCACCACGGCGCGCCCGGCCACCTTGGCGGCGAGCGGCTGGAGAATGGCCCCTACCCGGTCGGCATCGACGGTCTGCACCTCGATCATTCCGACCACGTCGCTCAGCAGCAACAGCGTCTGCGCGTCCTCCATCGGCATGACCACGAACGCCTTGTCATAGTCATACACTCCCACCTCGAAGATCGCGGCGACCTGGTAAGCCACCTGGCGAGGGACGGTGCCAAAGGGCGTCGATCGACCGGCGGGGTTGATGATCGTGATCGTGTCACCCAGCTGAATGCCCAGATTTTCCGCCAGACGCGATCCGATCGCGACCTTTCCGGAATTGGGGCTGAGGTCATTGAGACTGCCCGCGACGACCTTGGCCTTCAGCGTCGCATTGTTGCGAATATCCTTCACCGCCATGCCGCGCACCAGCACGGCTTCCACGCGCCCCTGAAAGCTTCCCAGCAGCGGCTGTTCAATCAGGGGGGTCGCGCTGGTCACGCCCGGCGTCGCCTTCGCCTCCTTCAGCACCGCTTTCCAGTCGGGCAGGCGGCCGCCATAGCCCTGCACCACGGCATGACCGTTCAGCCCGACGATCTTTTCGAACAGCTCCGCCCGGAAGCCGTTCATGACGCTCATGACGATGATGAGCGCGGCGACACCCAGCATGACCGCCGCCAGGCTGATGCCGGCGACAAGGAAGATGAAGCCCTCGCCTTTGCCAGGCAGCAGATAGCGCTTCGCAATCATGCGTTCATAGCGGTTGAGGATCATGACGGCGCGAACGGCCTTTCACGGAAGGACAGATATGGCCTGCCGGTCTAGCAGGCTGTGAGACAACGGCAAGGGCCGCCTATTGTTGCAGCCCAGCCACAGGGGCGAAGGGAAAATCAACACCACCGGAAATAGCCCGTGACAGCGGGCTGTCGGCACCATAGCAAAGCGACTGAAGCACAGGTTAATGGCCGTGGTTCAGGGATACTGCATCCCGCTTTGAGCTTAGGGGGCTAAGAAGCGGTTGAGGCAGACCAAGGGGGAGACGAGCAATCGTCCATTAGTGCCCGGATCGTGACGTCACGGTCCGGGCACTTTTCCTTCGTGGCACGACAACTCTGGCCACTTGAAACCGGACTTCACCGAACCATATCAAAGCCGCTCAGCCGCCTGATGGGACTGGGCGTTGTATCGTCGGACGCCGGTTTCGGGTTCGACATGTTCATTCTGCTCTGATGGAGATTATGACAATGCGTGGCTTTGACCTTACCCCCTATCGCCGCTCGACGGTTGGTTTCGATCGTCTGTTCGACCTGATCGAAAATAACAACCGGCTGCAACAGGGCGACAATTACCCACCCTTCAACATCGAACGCCTGTCCGAGGACCGCTATCGGGTAACCTTGGCCGTGGCGGGCTTCCGCTCGGACGAGATCGACATCACCGCGCAGCAGAACCTGCTCCAGGTGATCGGTCGCAAGGATGACTCGGCGGCTGCGGACCGTTCGAAGTTCCTGCATGTGGGCATTGCCAACCGCAGCTTTGAACGGCGGTTCGAACTGGCGGACTTCGTGCGCGTCGAAAAGGCCGATCTTGCGGACGGCCTGCTGACGATCGAACTGGTCCGCGAGGTTCCCGAAGCGATGAAGCCCAAGAAGATCGCCATCAACGGTGGTCAGCTCGTCGACATCGGCAAGGATCGCGATGCCGCCTGATCCGGCTTCTCGTTGATGTCCTGACATGGGGCGCGGTCGTGATGGCCGCGCCCTTTTCGCTGACTAGATCTCGACCTGACTGCCCAGCTCGACAACGCGGTTCGTCGGCAGGCGGAAAAATTCCATCGCGCTTTCCGCATTGCGCAGCATCCAGGCGAAGATTTTCTCCCGCCACAGCGGCATGCCTGGCTTCGCCGAGGGCAGCAGGGTCTGACGGGCGAGGAAAAAGCTCGTGTCCATCATGCGGAAGGCCTGGCCGCAGTCGGTGATGTTCTTAAGGGCGGCGGGCACGTCAGGCTCCTGCATGAAGCCATATTGCAGCACCAGCCGGAAGAAGCCCAGGCCCAGATCCTCCAGCTTGCACCGGCCGTCATCATCGACCACGGGCACGTCCTTAATTTTCACCGTCAATAGAATGACTCGTTCATGCAATACCTTGTTGTGCTTCAGATTGTGCAACAGCGCATGAGGAACGCCATCCGGGGTAGACGTCATGAACACTGCGGTGCCGGGCACCCGTACAGCGCTGTTTGCGGCAGAAGCGACGAACACCGGAATCGGCATGGCCGCCTCGCGCAGTCGATCCTGCACCAGACGCCGGCCCCGTGACCAGGTCGTGAGCAACGTGAAGACGACAAAGCCGATCAGCAGCGGGAACCATCCGCCATCGGGCACTTTTGTGAAATTCGCCGCCAGATAGGCGCCATCGACCAGGAAGAAGACGGCGAGCAGCGGCGCGGAATAATACCAGCGCCATTTCCAGAGACGATACAGCAGCACCGTAAGAAGCAGGTTGTCGATGAACATCGCGCCCGTCACCGCGATTCCGTAGGCGGCCGTCAGGTTCGACGAAGTCTGGAATACCAGCACCAGCAGGATCACCATGATCATCAGCCCCCAGTTGATGAGGGGGATATAGATCTGTCCGGCGGTCGAGGCACTGGTATGGGCGATCCGCAGGCGCGGCATGAAACCCAGCTGGATCGCCTGCTGGGTCACCGAAAATGCGCCTGAAATGACGGCTTGGCTGGCGATGATCGCGGCCAGCGTGGCAAGGCCGATCAGCGGCAATTGAGCCCATTGTGGCGCCAGATGGTAGAAGGGGCTGTGCAGCGCCGCCGTGCCTTCCCGGAACAGCAAGGCGCCCTGTCCCATATAGTTCAGCATCAGCGCCGGCAGCACGAAGATGAGCCAGGACACCCGGATCGGGTTCCGGCCGAAATGCCCCATGTCCGCATACAGCGCCTCGGCGCCGGTCACCGCCAGCACGACCGCGCCAAGCGCGAGGAAGGCTGGCAGAGGGTCTGTCAGGAAAAACATGACCGCCCAATAGGGATTGAGCGCAAAGAGAATACCGGGCGTCTTTATGATGCTGAGTATGCCCAGCCCGGCGATGGTCGCGAAATAGATCAGCATGATCGGCCCGAAGAGGGACGCGACGCGGTTGGTACCAAGTCCCTGTATCCAGAACAGGCCGACCAGAATGATGACCGCGGCGGGAAGGATCGCCGGGGCCAGGGCGGAATTATAGACCGCAAGGCCTTCGACCGCTGACAACACCGAAACGGCGGGCGTGATCATGGAGTCGCCGTAAAAGAGGGAGGTCGCGAACACGCCCAGCAATATGATGCCGCGCGACCACCGCTGCGTGCGGGTCTGTCCGTTGATCAGCGCCAGCAGCGCCAGGCTGCCGCCTTCGCCCTTATTGTCGGCACGCATGATGATGGTGACATATTTGAGCGTCACAACCAGCATCATCGACCAGAACATCAGGCTGATCACGCCCAATATATGGTCCGGGTCCAGCGCCAGGTGATGATGCCCGGCGAATGTTTCACGGAATGCGTAGAGCGGGCTGGTGCCGATGTCGCCAAAGACGATGCCAATCGCGCCGACGACCAGCTTGACGGTCGCCTTCTGCCCAGCGTGGCCATGACCTTCTGCCTCGTCAGCCTTGTGCACGATGTCGCTCACCGTAGAGTCAGCCATGGATTAAACGCCGAATGGTCATGATCGTGCGACACTCGCGTCAGGGCGATACCAAGTTTTATTCCCCGGCCTGCCCGAAAAGACGCCGCGCCCTATCATGGCTGCCAGGCCAGCGCAACGACGCCGCGAGCCAGCATCATAGGCCTGGCTGGTTCGCGGAGGACAGCATCGCATCGATACGCGCGATATTGAGTTCCAGTTCCGCCTTCACCTTCGATCCCGAAGGCGCGCTTGCGGCCAGCGGAGCCCACAGATCGCGGGCTGCCTGTAACTGTCCCGCGCGTGCGAGCGACAGTCCATAGAAATAGCGCGGCGCCGGCGCATCGGGATCAATCGCCATGGCCCGACGATAGGCGAAATCGGCGGCCGGCGGGACCACGCCTCCTGCATGCGCGACCAGCGCGTTGCCCAGGCCCAGCCATAGATTGGGATCGTTGGGTTCCTCGCGCAGGCCAGACAGCAGCACATTGGCCGCTTCCTTCGTCTTGCCCTGGCGCCCAAGTCCGTCCGACAGCATCAGCCACTGCCCCGCCTTGCCATAGCGCTCGGCCATCCCCCGCCGCTGCTCCGCCAGCGCTTCATCAAAGCCGGCGCCGCCCGCTCGATCGGCGCGGCGCGGCGCGCCGGCTAGGCCGGGATGGCCTTGCCAGGCATATCCGGCCAGCCCCAGCAGGAATGCAGCCCCTGTGATTTCCCACGCGGCTCTGGGAATACGCCCGACAAAAACAAGCGCCAACATCAGCGGCACGGCCAGGCCGAATGCGATGACCCAGCCCATCACGGCTTGCCCCTCTTTCTTATCCGGCCACGCAGGACGAACAGGCCCAGCGCGACCAGGAATATCGGTGCGGCCCACAGCGGCCAGACGATGGGGTCCCCGGTTGGTTCATAGCTCACCCAGTCACCGTAGCGCTCAACCAGCCAGGCGCGGATATGCTCCGGCTGTTCACCGGCCATGATCCGTTCCCTGATCTGCGAGCGCATGTCGCCGGCGAGGCTGGCATTGCTGTCGGCGATCGACTGGCTCTGGCAAGTGAGGCAGCGGATTGTTTCCATTAGCGCCTTCGCCTTGTGCTCCAGCGCGGGATCGCTGATCTGCCTATCGGCGTAAGGCGCGGGCGGCAGCGCGGACTGCGCGAGCAGCGGCGCGCTCAGAAGTAATGAAAAAAGGACGATGAGGGTCCTCATTGTGCGTCTTTCAGGCGATCGAGGATCATGGGGATGTCATCGGTCCGGATGTCACCGACATGCTGATAGGCGATCCTGCCTCGGCTATCGATGATGAAGCTTTCCGGCACGCCTGACGAGCCGATCGCGATCTGCACGCTGCTGCGCGCATCCAGCCCGATGCGGGCGTAGGGATTGCCATGCCGCTTCAGGAACGCGTCGACGTCCGGCCGGGCGTCGCGGATCGCGATCCCGTCGATCTCGACCCCCGCGTTGCGGAGCGCCGTCAATTGCGGAGCTTCCGCCGCGCAGGGCAGGCACCAGCTCGCGAAGATATTGAGCAGGCGCGGTCGCCCTGTCGCCAGCTGCGCGCTGGAAAGCGCGGGCCGGTCACTTGCGGCCGCCGGCAAAGTGAAGGCAGGAACCGGCTTTCCGACCAGTTTGGACGTGATGATCCGGTCGTCGGGCTTCAGCAGGCCACTCGCGAACAAGGCGAGGAAAGCCAGGAAAAGCGCCAGCGGCAGCCAGATGAGCAACCTCTTCATGCAATCGCGGCCCTGGCCCGCCATTTCATAAGCCAGCCCCGCCGTTCCCGACCAAGCAGCGCAAGAGCACCACCCAGGGCGATCAGTGCGCCGCCGAACCATATCAGCGTGACGAATGGCTTCCACCACACGCGCAACTGCCAGCGTCCCTCATCGGCTTCCTGCCCAAGGACAACATATAATTGCCCGTTCCAGCGCGTCAGAAGCGCCGCCTCCGTCGTCGTGGTCGGCGGCGCGGCAAAGAATCGGGATTGCGGATGCAACATGACCGGCTCTCCGCCATTCCGGCTGGCTTCCATGTCGGCCTGAAGCGCTGTCCAGTTATCGCCTGCAAGCGGCGAAATCTGCGCAAAGCGCAGTTTCCAGCCTGCCGTCTCCACAACGTCGCCGGGGCGGACCGCCGCCAATTTTTCTACCGTGAAGGCGGAATCGCACGCCATCCCCGCCAGACTGACCGCGCAGCCCAGATGGGCGATCACCATGCCCCAGGTAAACAGCGGGGTCCGGCGGAGACTGCGCTTCCACAATGGCGCCACGCTGCCCGCTGCGGCCGCGAAGGCTAGCACGAGCCCCAGGAAAGGCAGCACACCGATCCGACCCCAGGCGAGCGAGGCAAGCGCCGCGATCGCCAGAAGCGCGATCACGGTCGGCACCAGCATTCTTCGCGAAACCTCCCGCATCCGGTCACGGCGCCATCGCGTGAGCGGCCCTGCAACCATGACCATCATCAATAGCAGTGCAATAGGTCCGGCGATCCGGTCGAAATAGGGAGCGCCTACCGACACCTTGTGGCCGAACGCTTCCGTCATCAACGGATAGAGTGTGCCGATCAGGACCAGGCCCAGGATCACCGACAGCAGCAGATTGTTGACGACCAGCATCGTCTCGCGGCTGACCAGTTCGAAAGGTTCGCCTTCACGGACCGCCCCGACACGCCAGCCAAATAGCGCGAGCGCGCCACCGATATAAATGCCAAGGAGGACCAGAATGAACGTCCCCCGCTCAGGATCGACCGCAAAGGCGTGGACGCTGGTCAGGATTCCGGACCGGACAAGGAAGGTGCCGACCATCGACATGGAAAAGGCGATGACGGCCAGCATTACCGTCCAGGCGCGCAGCGCGTCCCGGGTGGCGAGCACGGTCACGCTGTGCAGCAAGGCCGTCGCGGCCAGCCAGGGCATAAGCGAAGCGTTTTCGACCGGGTCCCAGAACCACCAACCACCCCAGCCCAGCTCATAATAGGCCCAGTAGCTGCCCGCCGTGATCCCGAGCGTGAGAAGGATCCAGGCACCCAGCACCCATGGCCGCATGGCCCGCGCGAAGGCCGCGTCGACCTGGCGCGTCAGCAGCGCGCCCACGGCGAAGGAAAAGGCGACCGACAGGCCGACATAGCCCAGATAAAGTGTAGGCGGATGGAAGGCCAGGCCAGGATCCTGAAGCAGGGGATTGAGCCCCTGCCCGTCCGCCGCCGGAGGATCGAGGCGGGCGAAAGGGTTGGAAGCGAACAGCAGAAAGGCATAGAAGCCCAGGCTGATCGCTGCTTGCCCCCCCAGCGTTGCCATATGCGTGTCTCGCCGCAATGCGCGTTCGAACAACGCGACCGCGCTCCCCGCGACACCCATCACCGTCACCCACAGCAGCATCGACCCTTCATGGTTGCCCCAGGTGCCGGCGAATTTGTAGAGCCAGGGCTTCATCGAATGACTGTTGGTGGCGACCAGCAGCACGGACATGTCAGATCGCAGGAACAGGAAGATAAGCAGCAGGAAGGCGAGCCCAGTCAAAAAGCCTTGCGCCACCGCCACGGGCCTTACGGCGCCAAGCAGCTCCTCCTTCTTCCCTGCAAGGCCGGCCGCGACGAGCGCCAGTTGCAGCAGGGCCAGTGCAGCCGCCAGCCAAAGCGCGGAGAGGCCCGCTTCCGCTATCATCGGCCGGTGTCCGAATGTGGAGCCGATCGCGTCGTAAGGATTGGGCTCACCGATCGACCTTCATCTTATGCGTCTTTTCGTCGTAGTTCATGCCCCTGAGTTCACGGGGCATGTAGCGTTCGTCATGTTTCGCCAGCAGGTTGGTGGCGATGAAGGTCCCGCCCGCATCGAACGCGCCTTCGGCAACAACGCCTGATCCCTCACGGAACAGGTCCGGGGCAATCCCCTTGAACAGCGCGGGCACCGTTGCCTTGCCATCCGTTACATCAAAGCGAATCGTGACGCCGTCAGCCGCACGTTTGAGACTGCCTTTCACCACCATGCCGCCCAGCCTTATGGCCTTGCCCGGATCGACGCCCTTTTCCTTCACGTCCGCAGGCGCATAGAAATAGGCCGCCTCGTCGCGCAGGGCCGATGCGGCCAGAAGACCAGCGCCTACCAGAGCGACCAGCGCCACAAGCGCAAGTACCAGGCGTTGGTGCTTTGCTTTCATGACCGCTCCGACAATCGTTGCGCGTCCGCTTCCGCGCTGCGCATGGCGCGCCAGCATTGGACAGACAGCAGGAAGGTGCCCGCGAAGGTCAACGCATAGGCGCCTATGACGAAAGGCCATTGCTGCATCGCTCTATCCCCGTGCGAGGCGCTGCATCCGCGCCTCCACCTTTGTTCTCGCGAGGATGGTGCGCATCCGCATCAATACGAGGGCGGCAAACAACAGGGTGAAACCGGTCAGCGTGAAGCCCAGCGGCCACAGGAGCGCCATGTCAATGCTGGACCCGCGCATGGTGATGCTGGGACCCTGGTGCAGACTGTTCCACCACACCACCGACCGGTTAATGATCGGTATGTTCACCGCGCCGACGAGGGCGAAGATCGCCGTGACTGAACTTACCCCGCCCTGCTCTTGACGCGCGCTTGCATTGGCTAGCGCGATATAGCCAAGATAGAGGAACAGCAGGACCAGCATCGAGGTCATCCGCCCGTCCCATTCCCACCAGGTCCCCCAGGTGGGTCGACCCCAGATCGATCCGGTAGCCAGGCAAATGGCCGTGAAAAGCGCGCCGGGCGTCGCGATGGCCCGCCCCGCCACGGCCGCCAGGGGATGCCGCCAGGCCAGCTGCATGATCGCCGCCACGGCAAGGCCCGTCCATCCGCCCATGCCCAGCCACGCGGCTGGGACATGGATATAGAGTATGCGAACCGTCTCGCCCTGCATATAATCGGCGGGCGTAACGAACAGGCCGCAGCCCGCTCCCACGAGTAGCAATGCAAGGCCAGACCAGAACAGCCAGCCCGTCATCGGACGCGCGATCTTCAGGAAGCGGGCAGGGTTGGCGAAACGATGCATTTGGGAAGGCTCCTTAGCCGCGTGATCCCGCCAAAGCCAGTGGCCCTTTTCGTCGCCTGGCGCCCACGTCCCGCCCCCCTTGCCGGGCCGCACACTGCGCTTTTTTGTGACAGACAGGCGACAAATGGCAATCCACGCACTATATGCGCGCGCAACACGTCCTTCGCGGCGGAACAGGATCGGCAATGGACCCGGGCGCACCCATGTTTACGACCAACCCTTTCGACGACGACAAGCTGCGTGAGGAATGCGGCATTTTCGGCGTGTTCAACACCGAGACCGCTTCCGCCATGGTGGCGCTCGGGCTCCATGCGCTCCAGCATCGCGGGCAGGAAGCAGCCGGCATCACAAGTTGGGACGGGCATGATTTCCATACCCATCGCGCAATGGGTCATGTCGCCGGCAATTTCGACCGGGACGATGTGATTCGCGCCCTTCCCGGCAGCGCGGCCTGCGGCCATGTCCGGTATTCGACGACGGGCGAAACCTCTCTGCGGAACGTTCAGCCGCTTTACGCAGAACTGAGTTCTGGCGGATTCGCGGTCGCGCATAACGGCAATATCTCCAACGCGATGAAGCTGCGCCGCGAACTGATTCGTCGCGGATCCATCTTCCAGTCGACGTCCGACACGGAAGTCATCATCCACCTGGTCGCGACCTCCACCTACCGGACGCTGCTGGACAAGTTCATCGATGCGCTCAAACAGGTTGAAGGCGCCTATTCGCTTATCATCATGACGCCAGAAGGCATGATCGCCTGCCGCGATCCATTGGGGATCCGCCCGCTTGTCATGGGCCAACTGGGCGATTCGATCATCTTCGCCTCCGAAACCGTGGCCTTCGACGTGGTGGGCGCCGAACATGTCCGCTCCATTGACCCTGGCGAACTGGTGATCGTCACGCATGACGGCGAGGTTCGCAGCCATCGCCCGTTCGGTGATGTTCATCCGCGCCCTTGCATCTTCGAACATGTCTATTTCAGCCGCCCCGATTCGGTCGTAGATGGCGCGAGCGTCTATTCGGTCCGCAAGGCGATCGGCGCGCAACTCGCCATCGAAAACCCGGTCCAGGCGGACTTCGTCATCCCCGTGCCGGACAGCGGCGTGCCGGCGGCGATCGGCTATGCCCAGCAGTCCGGCATCCCGTTCGAACTCGGGATCATCCGGTCGCATTATATCGGCCGCACCTTCATCCAGCCCGGCGACAAGGTCCGCCACCTGGGCGTGAAGCTCAAGCATAACGCCAATCGCGCGCTGATCGACGGCAAGCGGATCGTACTGATCGACGATTCGATCGTGCGGGGCACCACCAGTCTCAAGATCGTGCAGATGATGCGCGAAGCCGGGGCCAAGGAAGTGCATATGCGCATCGCCAGCCCGCCGACCCGCCATAGCTGTTTCTATGGTGTCGACACGCCAGAGCGAACGAAACTGCTTGCGCACCGCCTCGACATTGGCGGCATGAAGGATTTCATCCACGCCGACAGCCTGTCCTTCATTTCCATCGATGGCCTTTACAAGGCGCTGGGCGAAGCAAAGCGGGCGGATATCCGCCCGCAATATTGCGACGCCTGCTTTACCGGCGATTATCCCACCACCCTTACCGATCAGGATGAAGCAGTGGTTCAGAACCAGTTCGAACTGCTCGCCGAACGGGTGGTCTGACCAGCCTGCCAATCGACGGGGCGGCTGACAGGGCTGCCCCCCTTCCTTTCACCAGAATAAGACCCCTCGCCAACCGAGGGGCGAACGGGATCATCCATGTCCACCCTTCCGCTTTCGGGCAAGCTCGCTCTCGTGACCGGCGCCAGTCGCGGCATCGGTGCCGCCACCGCCGAGGCCCTGGGCGCCGCTGGCGCGCATGTGATCATTACCGCGCGCACGGCGGGCGGCCTTGAGGAGGTGGAGGAGCGCATCCACGCCGCTGGCGGCAGCGCAACCATCGCACCGCTGGACCTGATCGATGGCGAAAGCATCGGCCGCCTTGCCCACGCGATCTCCGGACGCTGGCAGGCGCTCGACATATTGGTGCTGAACGCCGCGACGCTGGGCAGCCTGGCGGCCGTTCCCGCGATCGATGTCAAGGAGTTCGCCCGGCAGCTGACACTCAACATCGCCGCGCCCCAGGCGCTGATCGCGGCGTTCGACCCGATGCTCCGCGCAAGCGCCGATGCTCGGGTCATCGCGCTGACCTCCTCCGTGGCCGCCGCTCCCCGCGCTTATTGGGGAGCCTATGGTGCATCCAAGGCAGCGCTGGAAACGCTGGTCAGTGCCTATGGCGAGGAAGTGAAGGCCATCTCTGCCATCCGCACTCATATCGTTGATCCCGGCGCCACTCGAACGGCGATGCGCGCCCGGGCCTATCCGGGTGAGGATCCGACCAAGCTGAAGGCGCCGGAGGTCGTAGCGGGGGCGATCGTGGACCTCATCCGCGCCGATCGCCCCGCCGGCTATCGCTGCCGGGTCGAATGACGTGATTCAGGCGGGCTTCACCAACGTCACCTGCGCGACATTGATCGTTCCGCCGCGAAAACCGCCCTCGCAATACATGAGATAATAGCGCCACAGGGCGACGAAATGGTGGTCGAAGCTCGACGGCAGCAAGCCTTG
This sequence comes from Sphingobium mellinum, assembly GCF_037860795.1. Taxonomy (NCBI): domain Bacteria; kingdom Pseudomonadati; phylum Pseudomonadota; class Alphaproteobacteria; order Sphingomonadales; family Sphingobiaceae; genus Sphingobium; species Sphingobium mellinum. Next base: position 88,921 of record NZ_JBANRK010000011.1, read on the forward strand.
ATCGACGATCCGATCGAACCGCTCGCGCCATCGCCGCAGGGTTTCCGCATAGTGCAGCCCGAAATAGCGCACGTCGCGCCATTCAAGGCCGCGCTCCTGCGCCAGAGCGCGAAAGCGGCTTTCGGACATCAGCATGCCGCCCGGGAAAATATAGGCCTGGATGAAATCCGCGCTACGCGCATATCGATCGAAGATCGCGTCATCTATGAGGATATACTGGATCGCCGCTCGCCCGCCAGGCTTCAGCAGCCGCTCGATCGCGTCCAGATAGGCAGGCCAATATCGCTGGCCCACCGCTTCGACCATCTCCACGCTGGCGATCGCGTCATATTGGCCCTGCGCGTCCCGATAATCGACCAGCAAGATGTTCGCGCCCGACCCCAACCGATCGCGGGCATATTCTGCCTGCTCGATCGACAATGTCAGTCCATCATAGCCGATCGCGGCGCGCGCCATGGCCTGCTCCGCGAGGCCACCCCAGCCGCAACCGATTTCCAGCAAGGCCGAACCCTCGATCAGTTCGAGCCGGTCCAATATTGCATCAACCTTGCGCTCCTGTGCGCGTTCCAGGCTTTCGATCGGATCGTCAGGGTCACGGAACAGCGCGCTGGAATAGTGCATGCCCCTGTCGAGCCACAGCGCGTAAAAGTCATTCCCGAGGTCATAATGATAGGCGATGTTGCGTCGCGCGCCGCTGCGGCTGTTCCGATGGACCCAATGGAACGCACTACCCAGCCACCTACCCGGTCCGTTGGGCCGCGCCACGTTGCCCAGCGACACCGCATTGGCCATGAACAGGGCGAACAGGGGGACGGGATCAGGGCTGCTCCATTCCCCTGCCGCCCAGGCGCGATACCAGCCCGCAGAACCGCCCACGATGAGCCGGATCAATGCCCGCCATTGACGCAGGTGCACCTGACAGGCCGGCCCCGGCGCCCGCCCACCCAGGATGCGAAGCGACCCGTCCGGCAGCCGGGCCTCCAGACTCCCTTGCTCCAATCCTGAGTCGATGCGGTCCAGCAGGCGGTGAAAGAGCGGGCTGACGAGCCGCGACATCGCGCCCGCCGGCTGCGAAGCTGCCGGACGGCGGACCAACGCGGCACGTCTGCCACGGCGAGGATCGATAGCATTCATCGGGTCATCTCTGCCGTTTGGGCGCGCAAATCGCAATCACCCCTTGATCGATCGATAGGCTGCCAGGGCCCTGTCCCGCGCTTCCCGGTGGCCGATGCATTTGCGCGGATAGCCCGCCGGCAAGGCGTCGTACGCTTCAGGGTCGTGAATGACACGATCGTCCAGGTCCACAAGTTCCGGCACCCACCGCCTGATATAGGCGGCCGCATCGAATTTTGGAGACTGGGTCAGCGGCGCCATGATGCGCGAAAAAAGGTTGGCATCGACCCCGCTCCCCGCGACCCACTGCCAGTTGATGCTGTTGTTTGCATAGTCGGCGTCGACCAAAGTGTCCCAGAACCAGCGTTCGCCATGACGCCAGTCAATCAGAAGATGCTTGATGAGGAAGCTCGCTGCGATCATCCGGACCCGGTTATGCATCCATCCCGTCGCCCATAGCTGGCGCATCCCCGCGTCAACTATGGGATAGCCCGTGCGTCCTCGCTTCCACGCCTTCAGATCGCCCCTTGCTTCCCGCAGGTCGCGCCAGGGCATGCGGTCGAAGTCCGCGCGAGCGTTTTTCGCGCCATAATCGGGCATCGACCAGATCTGGCTATACGCATAATCGCGCCAGATCAGTTCCTTGAGGAAGGTCGTCGCATCTCCCGCCGCGCTGGCGACGCGATGCCAGACATAGGCGGGGGAAACTTCCCCGAAGTGCAGGTGAGGCGACAGGCGCGACGTGCCCTCCCGGGACGGAAAGTTCCGGGCGACATCATAGGTTGCAAGTTCTTCCATGAATGCGGCCACATTGGCGCGCGCCCCCTCCTCGCCGGCCGTCCAGTCCGCTCCGAATCCTGCCGCCCAGTCCGGTCGCGTCGGCAGAAGGGCCCAGTCTGCGAGGGACTCGCTGGCCGGCCAATTGTCCGGCGACGGGATTTCGCCGGGACCCCGCCTGGGCGCAGGCGGTGGCATATGCTCCATCACCGCGCGGGAAAACGGGGTATAGATCCGATACAGATTGCCGCTTCCGGCGCGAACGCCGCCCGGCGGCAGTAGCAAGCTGCCGTCGTGCAATTGCAGGTCCAACTGCTCGGTCAGCGATGCCTCGACCTTGCGCCACCATGGCTCGTAATGGGCCAGAGCATGTACCCGAAGGGTGCCGACTTCACTCGCAAGGCGCGTCAGTTCCTCAACGCAGGCGCCACGCCGCAAAATAAGCCGGGATCCCTTCTCGCGCAGCGCCTCGTCGAGTTTCTGGAGGCTGTGATGCAACCACCAGCGTTGCGCGCCGCCGATCTTCCACCGTCCAGGCGTGACGTCATCCAGTATATAAACGGGAATGACCGGCCCTTCACGCACCGCCGCGGCGAGAGCGGCCTGGTCGGAAAGGCGAAGGTCCTGACGAAACAGGAGGATAACGGGATCAGCCATAGGAGATGAGCATTGCCACGGTCGCCGCGCCGTTCCAATCCTACCGGTTCACCGCGAAAACCGGTCCTTACAGGGCGCGGACCGATTTTCGTCAATGGACGTACATCTTTAACCTGATTATTCTTGCACCGCACAATTTACGGCGGGCCAGGCGGTCGCCGGGGACATAAAGGGTCAGGAGCATCATGGCGTCAATGCCGAACGAATCGGAACTGGGGTACCGGCCCTGCGTAGGGGTCATGCTCGTCAATATGGATGGCAAGGTCTTCGTCGGACAACGCATCGACAGCAAGGTTGAAGCCTGGCAGATGCCGCAGGGCGGCGTCGACGATGGCGAGGATGTGAAGGCGGCGGCCTTTCGCGAACTGGGCGAGGAAACCGGCATCCTCCCCATTCATGTAGAGATCATCGCCAAGGCGCGGGATGAACATTTCTACGACCTGCCCACGGAATTGATCGGACAGCTGTGGGGCGGGAAATTCCGGGGCCAGCGGCAGGTCTGGTTCCTCGCCCGCTTCCTGGGCACGGACGAAGACATCGACATAAATACCGCCCATCCCGAATTTCGCGAATGGAAATGGGTGACACCGGACAGCCTGCCGGACCTGATCGTCCCCTTCAAGCGAAAGCTGTACCGGGATATCCTGAATGAATTCAAGGATTTGATCTGAATTTCGGTTGACCCCGCCGTTCATCCGGCCAAGACATCATGATGCGTCATCTGCTTGCCCTATTGCTGCTCATGCCCGCGCCGGCCTGGGCAGCCGGTCCCGTGCTGCTCTCGCCACCGGTCCGTGAAATGCTGGAGGCCGCCATCGCTAATGGCAATGAGGCGGAGATCGCGACCGTGGCTAAGATCGCGACGCAAACAAACCCTGCCTCGGCCGATGAAATCCAGCGCATGGTCAACAACTGGAAGGAGCGGACGAAGGCGACCCACGAAACCATCCTGCGGGAAGCTCGCTTTTCAGAACTCTGGGCCGGCCGGGTCGAAGCGGGAGGCTTCATGTCCACGGGCTCGACATCCGAAATCGGCATCAGCGCCAATCTCTCGCTCAAGCGCACCGGTCTTCAATGGTCGCACAAGCTGGCGGCCAGCGCCGATTATCGACGCGCCAACGGGGTTACGTCACGCGAGCGCTACACGGCAAGCTACGAGCCCCGCTATCAATTCGATCCGCGCGGCTTTGCCTACGGCCTCGCCCAGTTCGAGCGCGATACCTCCATCGGCTATGAGGAGCGCTACACGGCCTCGACCGGGGTCGGCTATAAATTGATCGTCAGCAATCCACTCGATCTGTCCGTCGATATCGGACCGTCTGTCCGCCACGCCGTTTATGCAACCGGGGAGCGGGAAACGAAAGCCGGCGCCCGCGCTTCAATGGATTTGGTGTGGCGACTGGCGCCGGCCCTGACCTTCAAACAGTCGGCCTCCGGCTATGCCGAGCGCGACGTTTACACGCTGAACTCCCTGACTTCGCTTGAAACCAAGGTCGGCGCGCGCTGGGCTGCCGCTTTCTCCTACAATATCCAGTATGAATCAGAGACACTTCTGTCCGCTCGTGACTTCGACACACTGAGCCGCCTGACACTCACATACGATTTCTGACCTGGGGTGGAGGCCGGGCGCACTGTCTGTTAGGCTGCTCAGGATGAACGGTCTCTCGTCGTCCGACCGCGAAGTGCTCGAAAGTGCCGCCGCCGCCCCAATGGTCGCACAGGTGCAAGCTTGGGCCGCCGTGAACAGCGGCTCCGGCAACCTTGCGGGCCTCGCAGTCCAGGCAAGCCTCTTGCGCGATGCGTTCGCCGCCCTGCCCGGTACTGTTCGCCTGATCGATCCTGACCCTGTAGAAGCGATCGCCGCCGACGGCCGGACCGAAGCCATCGCTCATGGCCAACATCTTCTCGTATCGGTGCGCCCCGATGCCCCGGTCCGGCTGCTCCTCACCGGCCATATGGACACGGTCTTCGCGGCGGATCACCCGTTCCAGACCCTGCGGCGGACCGACTCAGGCACGCTCAACGGCCCGGGGGTTGCCGATATGAAAGGGGGCCTCGCCGTCATGCTCGCGGCCCTCCAGGCCATCGAAGGATGCGCGGACGGGCGCCGAATCGGCTATGATGTGGTGATAAACAGCGACGAGGAAGTGGGCAGCCCGTCCTCTGCCAGCCTTTTGCGTCAGGCCGCTATCGGAAAGCTGGCTGCCCTTACCTACGAGCCAGCGCTTCCTGACGGGACGCTGGCCGGCGCGCGCGCGGGCAGCGGCAATTTCTCGCTGATTGTCAAGGGAAGAACCGCCCATGCTGGGCGCAATCCCGAAGATGGGCGCAATGCCCTCGTCGCGGCGGCCGAACTCGCCGTGCGCCTGAAGGCAGCCAGCGGCGACGGCTTCAGCTGCAATCCGGCACGGATCGACGGAGGCAGCCCCAACAATGTGGTCCCGGATCATGCGATCCTGCGGGTCAATTTCCGTCCCCGGCAGCCAGAGGATCAGCGCACGGTGGAACGCCTGATCGATGAAATCACCGCGACCGTGGCGCAGGATCATGACGTCGCGGTCCGTGTCCACGGCCATTTCGGTCGCCCACCCAAACCGATGGACGAAAAGGCCAGGCGCCTTTTCTCCTTCGTCCGGCGATGCGGACAGGATCTTGGCCTGGCCATCGACTGGCGCGATACGGGCGGGGTATGCGACGGCAACAATATCGCGGCATGCGGCGTGCCCGTCGTCGATACGATGGGCGTTCGCGGCGGCGCCATTCACAGCGATGCGGAATTTCTGATCGTGGAAAGCCTCGCCGAACGGGCTGAACTTTCCGCGCTCACGCTGCTTCGCATCGCGCAGGAGCGGTTTCCGCAGGAGAGGCTGGCGTGACATTCTTCATTCGCACCGCACGCGTGGACGATCTTCAGCCCCTCTATGAAATGGCCAAACTGACCGGCGGCGGATTCACCAATTTGCCCGCCGATAGAGGCGCGCTCGCGGCCAAGCTGGACCGGGCCGGACGCGCGCTGGCCCGGGAGCAGGGCGGCATTGAGGACGAGTTGATCGTCATGGTGCTGGAAAACAGCGCCACCGGCCAGATTCGCGGCACCTGCCAGATCTTCAGCCAGGTCGGGCAGACTTGGCCCTTCTATTCCTATCGCCTGGGCGTCCTGACCCAGCATAGCCGCGAGTTGGGGCGGACCTTTCGAGCAGAGATGCTGTCGCTCGTCACGGACCTGGAAGGATCGGTTGAGGTCGGCGGCCTGTTCCTGCACCCGCGCGAGCGTGCGGAGGGGCTCGGCCTGCTGCTCGCCCGAAGCCGCTATGTCTATATCCGCAACCATCGCGATCGCTTCGGCGACCGCGTCATCGCCGAACTGCGCGGCATCATCGATGAAGCGGGTGGATCGCCCTTCTGGGACGGGCTTGCCGGCCGGTTTTTCGGCATGAACTTTCAGGAGGCGGACGAATTCAATGCGATCAACGGCAACCAGTTCATCGCCGACCTGATGCCCAAGACGCCCATCTACACCGCGATGCTGAATGACAGCGCGCGCGGCGTGATCGGCCTTCCTCATCCCAACGGACGAGCGGCCATGCGCATGCTGGAAACAGAAGGCTTCACCAATCCGGGTTATGTCGACATATTCGACGGCGGCCCCACCATGGTCGGCCAGATAAATTCGCTGCAAACCGTCGCCCATGCGCAGGATGTTGCCCTGTCGGCCATTCATGCGGCCGGCGGGCGCAAGGTCCTTGTCGCAACCGGCAGCCTCGCCGACTTCCGCTGCGCCTATGGCTTCGTGATCGAGGATGAGGCGGGGTCCATCTCGCTCGACAAGGAAAGCGCAACGCTGCTCGGGGTGGCGCAGGGTGACTCCTTCACCTTGGTAGGGCGCGCATGACTGTGCGGGAAATCAATTTCGACGGGCTGATCGGACCCAGCCACAATTATGCAGGCCTCAGCCTTGGCAATCTGGCGTCCGCCAGAAACGTCGGCGCCCCGTCCTATCCACGCGCGGCAGCGTTGCAGGGCATAGCGAAGATGCGAACCAACATCGGCCTCGGGCTTACCCAGGGTATATTCCTGCCGCACTGGCGGCCCGATGGCCGCTGGCTGGCGTCGCTCGGCACCAATGTCGCCGAAGCGGAGCCTTTGATCCGCGCCGCCTCCATGTCTGCCTCCGCGATGTGGGCAGCCAATGCTGCCACCGTCTCGCCCGGGGCCGACACTGCGGACGGTCGGACGCACCTGACAGCTGCCAACCTTGTGACCATGCCCCATCGCAGCCATGAATGGCCGCAAACGCTGGCGCAATTGCGCATCGCCTTTTCGGACCGCGACGCCTTTGTCGTACATCCTCCCGTCCCCGCTCCCTTTGGCGACGAAGGCGCCGCCAATCACATGCGCCTCGCGGCCGCGCATGACGAACCCGGAGTCGAGATATTCGTCTATGGCGAAACAGGCGGCCCCTTCCCTGCCCGCCAGCATGAGGAAGCCAGCAAGGCCGTCGCGCGGCTCCACGGCCTTGATCCCGCGCGAACCCTGTTCGTCAGGCAGTCGGACGAGGCGATCGCCGCCGGTGCGTTCCACAATGACGTGGTAGCCGTCGCCAACGAACATGTCCTCTTCGCGCACGAACTGGCCTTCGCCGACAAGGATCGCTTCTTCACCGACCTTCGCTCGGCGCTCCCATTTGTAGAGATCATCGAAGTCCCGGCCAGCGAAGTCAGCCTTGACGATGCCATCCGCAGCTATCTGTTCAACGCCCAGTTGGTGAGCCTTCCCGATGGCGGGATGGCCCTCATCCTGCCGACTGAGGCACGGGACATCGTCGCGGTGTGGCGCTGGCTGGAGGCACTGGTAGCCGGCAACGGCCCCATCCGCCGCCTGATCCCGGTGGATGTGCGCCAGTCCATGGCCAATGGCGGCGGGCCTGCCTGCCTGCGTCTGCGCGTCGTCGCTGACCCGGCCAATATCGACCCGCGTTTTCTGGTCAGCGCGCCCAAGCTCGAAGGGATCGCCGACATCGTCGCTCACTTCTGGCCCGAGGAGATCGCACCCGACGACCTTGCCGACACGCGCCTAATCGCTCGGATCGAACAATCATGGTTAACGCTTGTTGACCATTTGCAACTTTCGGGCGACTTAATCCCCTAGAGCTTTTGCCGCTCGAGTGGGACGATGGAAAAGATCAAACGCCTCTTCACGATCAAAACGAAGTTCGAGGCGTTCCTTGTCATCTACGCCCTGGCGCTCGGCGCGACCGAACGTGGCGTCGTCTACATGCAGCAATATCCCGGCACCGGCGGGCATCTGCTGGCGCTCGCCTGCACCGGAACCGTGTTCATGGCGGGCGGCAAGATCCTGGACGCCGTTGACATGCAGCGTCGCTTTTCGCTCTAGCCGGACCCGAACAGCCAACCGTCGCATTGACCCGGCGTCAACTCCGATGCAGGAGCGCCGCCATGGCTGCCATCATGCTTCAGGGAACGGGATCGGATGTCGGAAAGTCCGTGCTGGTGGCCGGTCTGTGCCGCGCGCTGGTCCGGCGGGGCTACAGCGTCCGCCCGTTCAAGCCCCAGAACATGTCCAACAACGCCGCCGTGACCATCGATGGTGGGGAAATCGGCCGGGCGCAGGCGCTCCAGGCGATTGCCGCAGGGGTCGAACCGCATAGCGACATGAATCCCGTCTTGCTGAAGCCTCAGGCGGACCGCACCTCGCAACTCGTCGTGCATGGCAAGGTGCGTGGATCGCTGGGCGCGAGCAACTTCCGCACCGCGCGGGGGCAGTTGCTCGATGCCGTCACGGAAAGCTATCGGCGGCTGAGCGATCAATGTGACATCGTCGTGGTAGAAGGCGCGGGGTCGCCCGCGGAAATCAACCTGCGGGCCGGCGACATCGCCAATATGGGCTTTGCCCGCTCGGCCAACGTGCCGGTCATATTGGTCGGCGATATCGACCGGGGCGGCGTGATCGCCGCCATCGTCGGCACCAGGGCGGTGATCGATCCCGATGACGCGGCGATGATTCGCGGGTTCCTTATCAACAAGTTTCGCGGCGACCCCGCCTTGTTCGAGGATGGCTATCGCCAGATCGAACATCTGTCGGGCTGGCGTGGCATGGGCGTCATTCCCTGGCTGGGCGCCACCGCGCACCTCCCGAGCGAGGACGCCGTCGTGCTGGAGCGCAGGCGCGAAAGTTCTGGCGATCGCGTGATGATCGCCTGTCCCATATTGCCCCGCATCGCGAATTTCGATGATCTCGATCCGCTGAAGGTGGAGCCCGGCGTCGACCTCGTCATGGTCCCGCCCGGCCAGCCCATCCCGGCCCAGGCCGCCCTGATCGTGCTCCCCGGATCAAAGGCCACCATCGCTGACCTCCGCACGCTCCGCGCCGAAGGCTGGGACGTCGACATCCTGTCGCATCACCGGCGCGGGAAGCCGGTGTTGGGCATTTGTGGCGGCTATCAGATGCTCGGCCGCCGCATCGCTGATCCTCATGGTATCGAGGGGGAGCCCGAGGTGATCGAAGGGCTGGGCCTGCTCGATATGGAAACCCGCCTGACCGCATCCAAAAGGCTGGAGCGGGTCAGCGGCGTGGCGCGCGGCCATGGCTTCACCGGCTATGAAATGCATCTGGGCGAAAGCGCGGGAGCGGATTGCGCGCGTCACTTCGCCATTCTGGAAGATGGTCGCCCCGACGGTGCGACAAGCGCCAACGGCCTGATTTTCGGTACGTATATTCACGGACTGTTCGCCAGCCATGGCCTGAGAAACGCTCTGCTGACCCAGATCGGCAGTGGGTCGGCAGGCCATGATCATGGCGCCCTTGTCGAGCGTGCACTGGACGAAATAGCCGATAAGCTGGAAGAACATGCCGACATTGACGCCATGATTGCCATCGCGTCCGGCGCATCCGATTAGGCCATGACCCGCTCCAAGCCGAGCCATAGGGGTCAGTGACTATATCTTTGGTTATATTTACCGGCTTTGTCGAACTCCTATCATCGCGGATCAAGCCACGCTTTTCGCTGGAAGATCGCATATGGCGTTCTACCCTGCTCACCCATCCAAGATCATGGCCCAGGCTCTTTCATCCTGCCGGCGCCATTTTGTCTCGTCTCTCGTTTTCAGCGCGTTACTCAACCTTCTTTATATCGCGCCGGTCCTTTACATGCTGCAGGTCTACGACCGCGTGGTGTCGGAAAGGGGAACCTCGACACTCCTTTTCCTGACGATCATTCTTCTGTTCGCCCTTATAACGTTCGCGCTTCTGGAGTTCGTGCGCTCCCGCCTGCTGGTTCGTGCGAGTATTCGGCTGGACAAGCAGCTCGCCGGCATATTGCTCGACACTACGCTGGCGCGGCGCGGTTCGACCAGCGACACGATGAACAAACAGGTGCTGCGTGAATTCGATACGCTGCGCCAGGCGCTGACCGGTCCCACTATCCTGTCAATCTTCGACATGCCCTGGACGCCGGTCTATGTCGTCATCTGCTTCATCATCCATCCCGCCATTGCCGCACTCGCCATCGTCGGCGGCGCCATCCTTTTGGTCATCACGCTGCGCAACGAGAAGCAAACCAGCGCGCCGCTGAAACGTGCCAATGAAGCTGCGTCCAAAACCTATGTCAGCCTCGAGCAGACTCTTGCCGGCGCTGAGATCATCCGTGCGCTCGGCATGAGGGAAGCCTTGGTGCGTCGCCATCTGGTCGAACGGCGCACGATGCTGGCTCTCCAGACGCAGGCCAGCTTTGCCGGCGGCCGCTATGTCGCGCTCAGCAAGTTCGTGCGGCTCTCGCTCCAGTCACTGGCGCTGGGACTTGGCGCCTGGCTGGCGGTGAACAACAGCATTTCCGCCGGCGCGATTTTCGCTTCCTCCTTTCTCGTCGGGCGCGCACTCGCACCGATCGACCAGTTGCTGGGCGCCTGGCGCAGCTTCGTTCAGGCGCGGGGGAGCTATGCGACGCTCAACGATCTGCTTGAGGCACGGGAGGCCGACACCGTACTGACCCGCCTGCCCAAGCCCGTAGGACGGCTTGCGGCCGAACATGTCACCGTTCTCGCCCCCAGCCAGGACGCCGCCATCCTGTCCGACATCAGCTTCACCGTGGAGCCGGGCGAGGTCATCGCGATTGTTGGCCCCAGCGGAGCGGGCAAGTCCACGTTGCTGCGCCTGCTGTCGGGTGCGAGCAGGCCGCATCGCGGCGCGATCCGGTTCGACGGTGCAGACATTCGCGACTGGGATCCCGAACGCCTCGCGCCCTTTGTCGGCTACTTGCCACAGGATACGTCGCTTTTCGCCGGGTCGATCCGGGACAATATCGCTCGCTTCCAGAGTTCGCTCGGTCGCGAGGAGGGCGCAGTCGATGCCGCTGTTGTCGAAGCCGCGCGGCTGAGCGGCGTGCATGAGATGATCCAGCATCTGCCGGGCGGCTATAATCTGGTGCTGGGCTGGGGTGGCCGGGGCCTGTCTGCCGGGCAGGCGCAGCGCATCGGGCTGGCACGAGCGCTCTTTGGCGACCCTCGGCTCATCTTCCTCGACGAACCCAATGCTCATCTGGATGCGGAGGGCGAGGTGCGGCTCGTTGCGACCCTTGCCGACCTCAAGAAGAAAAATGCCTCCGTGATTGTCGTCGCTCACCGCATGGGGATATTGGGCGTCGTCGACAAGATCATGGTGATGCGGGAGGGCCGGATCGAAACTTTCGGTCCGCGCGACGAGGTGTTGGGGCGTCTGAAGGCGATCCAGCCGGCTAATCCGCAACCGCAGCGGGCAGCGGAGGCATGACCCGCAGCAGGGGAGAGAATGCATGACCAGTGCCAGCGGCGTGATACGGTCGTTCGACCCCGACATGGAAGGGCAGGCGAACGTCATTGATGATCGTCCCAATCCCGACCTGCGCATCGGGATCATCGTGGCCGGGCTTTTCTTCGTCATCTTCCTTGGCTGGGCTGCCTTCGCACGCCTTGACGCCGCATCCTACGCTCCCGGCAAGCTCACCGTCGCCGGCCAGCGCCAGACAGTCCAGCATCGGGATGGCGGCGTGGTCGGCGCGATCTTCGTCAAGGAAGGGCAGCATGTCATCCTGGGGCAGCCGCTCATGGAACTGGCGTCTGCCGAAGTTCGCGCGCAAGCGCGCATGTACGGCGCCCAACTGATCGAACTCAAGGCTCAGCGCGCCCGCCTGATTGCCGAGCAGCTGGGCAGCCCCGCTATTCGCTGGCCCGACGAATTTGCCGCCTTCAAGGGACAGGACAAGGCAGACGCGGAGGAAGCCGTCCAGCTCCAGACCACACAGTTCAAAGCCCGCTCCGCCGTTCTGGCGGCGCAAACCGGCGCCCTGCATGAGCAGGCGGCCCAGGTACAGGAAACCAGACGCGGCTATCACGCGCAGCTGGATGCTTCGGCCGAACAGGCGCGACTGATCACGGAGGAACTGGACAGCCTGCGCGGTGTCGCGGAAAAGGGCTATGTGTCGAAATCGCGCATGCGCGCGCTGGAACGAGCGCGAGCAGATCTGCTGGGCCAGACGGGCCAATATTCGGCAAACATTGCCCGGTCGGCGGCGGAGGCTGGCGAAAATCGATTGAAGGCGCTCGAAGCCACCAAGGCCTATAAGGAACGCGCTGCATCCGAACTGCGCGACGTTGAATTCTCCCTCAACGAGATACTGCCCAAATATCGTGCGGCAAAGGATCAATTGGCACGGCTGCAGATCCGCGCACCGGCGACGGGAACCGTGGTGGGGCTGAATGTCTTCACCGTCGGCGGCGTGATCGCGGCGGGGCAGAAGCTGATGGACATCGTGCCGGACAAGGCGGGGCTGGTCATAGAGGCGCGGATATCGCCCGATGACGTGGACGATGTGCGGAACGGCCAGCGAGCGCAGATCCGCTTTGTCAGCCTGCATGAACGGGACCTGCCGATCCTGACGGGACATATGACGCGACTGTCCGCCGACAGCTTCCAGGACGAGAAGACCGGCGTGCCCTATTACACCGCGGAGATCACCGTTGAGCCGCGGGAGCTGGAGGAAATCCGGAAGGTCCGGGGCCGCGACTTCGCGCTTCGCGCCGGCATGCCAGTCCAGACGCTGATCCCGCTCCGCAAGAGGACCGCACTGCAATATGCCTTCGAGCCGCTGACCCAGTCGATGTGGCTGTCCTTCCGCGAGCATTGACGAGCGCGGCTTACTTCATTCGGCGAGTCGCGACCCTGCCCCAATCCTTCATGGATTCCCCATATGCGGTAATGATCCGCGCTGGTCATTGAACGGCGCCGAACGAATGGCCTTGGCGATGGAAGCAACGCCAAGGCTAATACCAACCACCAGTGATGCTGACTCACGAGGGGGATTCCCAAGGCGGTAAATTTCTGAATCTATGGCTTCTCG